>JBAQFX010000289.1:0-2001 GCA_049287485.1 Anaerolineales bacterium | reverse complement strand
TGTGTAAGGTTATTCCAGCTCGGTGCTCGTAAACAACCGAGATATTTATACGTGTTTCGTGGGAGCGTGAGTAATTACAATTTTTCGATTAATAAAAAAAGCGCTATAAAAAACAAGTAATCAAGTTTCTGCTGGTTTGATTTTCCTCACAAAGAGAACAAGCATTTTCAGTTATAATTTCCCATAAGTGGCGCTAACTATTTCCGAAAAACAAGGATTGTTCACCTATGTCCGAAACAAATGGAGAAGGTTTTTTGTATTCACTGATGCATACTGGAGTATGGGGAACTTTTCTTCGGTCTCCACTCATTCCACTGAATAGAAATGCTATAC
Source organism: Anaerolineales bacterium (assembly GCA_049287485.1). Classification (GTDB taxonomy): domain Bacteria; phylum Chloroflexota; class Anaerolineae; order Anaerolineales; family UBA4823; genus FEB-25. The sequence goes on along the minus strand of JBAQFX010000289.1, from coordinate 1,668 downwards.
AAGATGCTAATGCTACCGTGGCTATTTTGGGAGCCCCATGGGAGGGTTGTGAAAGTTTTCGACCTGGTTCAAGCTTTGGTCCACAATGTATTCGGCAAGTCACATCACAATATTCTAGTTACAATTGCGAATTGGATTTAGATATCAACGATTATATAAAATTGATAGATGTTGGGGATATTCCTATAGTACCTGGGAATAAAGAAAAGAGCCACAATAGAATTGAACTGGGGGTAAGGGAGATCATCGGAGGAGGCGCTATCCCCATTGTCATCGGAGGAGATCATTCGATAACTTACCCTGTCTTTACGGGTCTTGTACAAGAAAAAAACCAAAGCAAGTTGGTTTAATCCAATTTGATACTCATCTTGACACAGCCGATACATATGCTGGAGAAAGGATCAGTGACTGCACCCAGATTCTTAGGATTGCTGAAATGGATTGTGTGAAACCTTCAAATATTGTTCAAATAGGAATTCATGGTTGGTTAAATCCCAAAGAAGAGGTAGAAAATTCCAAACGGTTAGGCATTAATGTGTTTACGATGTCAGATTGCGAAAGAATTGGATGGATGAATGTTATCGAACGGGCGATTGAAATATCAACAACGGGAACTGATGCTTTATATGTAACTGTTGACATAGATGTACTTGATCCAGCTTATGGGCCTGGTACCTCTGCCACCGAACCAGGTGGTCTAAACTCCAAGCAACTATATGTTGCATTGCGTCGTATTGCGGAAATTGGTATATCTGCATTTGATCTTACCTGTGTTGCTCCACAATATGATAGCAGCGGGATTACAGAGCGTGCTGCTGTAACATGTATATTGGAACTCTTGGCCGGGATTTCCATTTTTAGATATAAATCTACCAACCAGTAATATAGACGCTTTATCGAATTGTTTATATTGGAGCCTATGCAACTAGTCGTGTTATAGTAATATGAAAGGGAAATAAGTAGATAACGGAATGACTGGAAAGGTGTATAGCTGTTTTAAAGTTTTAATGGCTAAAATAGAAATAAATAAAAGCAAACGAATTCCTTTTGATGATGTAAAGGGAAAAAAGGGAGTCGCAACTTCTAACATTCCTACGCAAGAGATAGATGAAGTGCAACGATATAACGCTAGTGTGATCGCATCTTTATACGAATGTTTTGGTTGTGAAGTAGGAACATTAATCATGTATGATAGGAGTCATAGAAGGGATGATTAATTCGGAGACAGATAGACCATATTATATTTTTATTCAGTCCATAGTAATAGTAAATTGCTAATTGGATGACACTCTGAAATGAAGTAGAAAAAAACTACTGAGAATCATGAAACAGGAATTTTATATTAGGAAGGGATGCCTAAATCTCGCAAAAGACCGGGCGTATTTATTTTCTAATTACGAGGTTTATTATTTTTCAATAAACAAAAACCTGGTAATTTTTTTCGAAGCACTCGTTGGCTAGAACCTGTTAAAGTATAACATATAGAGGTTTTTGGGGATTATATACACCTCAACATAGTAATTACCCGAATCCGTACGCATATTGATTTAAGGATTGGTGCGGCGCGGCGACGTAAAACTACTCAACAGAATAGGGCGTAGCCGCCGCATAATCCGCAATTGGACTAAGCCGGTCAGGGGATCAATCCAAGCTGATTTGGAAATTGAG
>JBAQFX010000288.1:0-2288 GCA_049287485.1 Anaerolineales bacterium | reverse complement strand
CAACGGGTCTGCCTTACCTAAGTTCCAGGCGCCATCCCTTGACCCTACCAAGCAACTTCCCGAATCCTATTGAGTAATTACTCACGCCCCCACCCCTAACCCCTCCCCCATTGGCTTTGCAGCCACGGGGAAGGGGAAATCTTTCGGAAAAAGGGCTCACGCAGGGGCTACGCTCCCTGCGTGAGCCCTTTTTCCGATTACTTTCTCGCTAATTGCCGCAGGGAAGAAGAGAAATAAGGTAATTTGTGAGTAATTACCATCTTGTTATAGCACAATTGTTCTAATCTACAAGGGTTTTTGGTAATATTCGAGAAATTTTAAGATTTCTCATCTTGGGAAGATGAAAATAAATGGGAAGGCGAAGTATATTGACAGAGGCTGTATAATATAAGTGAGCGGCAAGCCCGAAAAACCTATAGGTTTCCTCTTGATGAGTTTACAGGTCATCCTGTGTGGGAAGCCGCTCACTTTTATTATCCTGTACGTGACTTTCAGTATATATAACTCTGTTGGTTATTCCAAATAAGGGATTCCAGTCTTTCATAGGTGATCGTGTAAGCAACAAAAGGCAGGTGTGCCCTATACATTACATCCACGCTAGAACGGGATTACGCTGTAGTCATCCCCCTAACAAGGCTAAGACCCAATTCCTGAAGTAGATCAAGACTCCTGCCCCAATCACCAAAAAAGGCCCGTAGGGGAGGGCCATGAATGCATGGTATTGGCGGGTAAGAATCTTGAACAGGAGATAGAGCAGGCTGACCAGGCCGCCGATCAATACCGCCACGACCAAGCCGACCAGGATTGCCGGCCAGCCGAGGATGAGGCCCAATACGCCAGAAAGATTCACGTCACCAAAACCCAGGGCGACCTCATCCACCATCTGCCCACGCCGGCGGTTGACTAGCTTGATGATCTGTACCCCCAGCATGTATAACAGCCACATCACAGCAAAACCAACCGCCCCACCGAGCAGTGAGCGCCACCAGCCCACATAGAAGAAACCTACGATCAACCCCAACACAGCGCCAAAAATGCTGACGGGGTGCATGATGAGGCGGTATTCTAAGTCAATCAGGACCACCACGCCGAAATAAGCCAGCAAGACCATGCTCAGCCAATAGCCAAGCCCATCTGGTGGAAACTTAATCATCCAAAGCGAAGCGAGGATAAAAAATACTTCGACGATCCAGGTGCGAGCGGCGCGGCGATGCGCGCATGTGGGGCATTTGCGAGGCCACACGAGATAATTCAACCAGGGTTGGGAGGAATCACATTGAATGCAGAAGGGTTGGGTGAGTTTGCGCCGGAGAGGCAGAACATCGGCGAGATAATTCACCAAAACGCCAAAAAGCCAGCCGGGAATGATGGCAAGGATGTATGTTATCATAGTGGAAATTATAGCGTGATTTCAAGATTCATGTCGTATCATCATGTTGTTAGATATTCCTTTGAATAAGATGATTAATCTAAGGAGAGTAGCATGGACAAGTTGATCATCCAGGGGGGGCATCCTTTGCGTGGTGAAGTCACACCATCAGGGAATAAAAATGCAGCCCTGCCCCTGCTGGCAGCCTGCCTGCTGACCGATGAAGCGGTGATCCTGCATAACGTGCCCGATATCCGTGATGTGCAGGATATGATCGCGTTAATCCAGAGCCTGGGGGTGCAGACGGATAGACTAGATAACCACACCTGGAGGATCCGGGCGGCGAACCTGTGCCCGGCAGATTTGCAGCCTGAATTATGCCGGCGGATCAGGGCTTCAATCTTGCTGGCCGGGCCGATGGTGGCACGTATGGGTGAGCTGAGACTGCCTCCCCCAGGTGGGGATGTGATTGGACGACGCAGGGTGGATACGCATATCCTGGCTATCCACGCCCTAGGCGCTCAAGCGGAATTTGACCGAGCTAATCGGGCCTTCGTATTCTCCGCCAATAAACTAGTTGGGGCAGATATCCTTTTAGATGAAGCCAGCGTAACCGCGACCGAAAATGCCATCATGGCGGCAGTGATAGCGGAGGGAACAACAATATTAAGGAATGCCACCTCGGAACCGCACGTCCAGGAGCTGTGCCATTTCCTCAATACACTGGGGGCGAAGATCGAAAATATCAGCTCCAACACGCTGCACATCCAGGGGGTGAGTAAATTACATGGGGGTGAATTTACCATCGGCCCAGATTATCTGGAGGTGGTGAGCTTTATTGGCGCGGCAGCACTGACAGGCGGGACGGTCACGATCAACAATGCAGGCGTCAATTATTTAGGGATGATCCGCCTGGTCT
>JBAQFX010000287.1:0-2560 GCA_049287485.1 Anaerolineales bacterium | reverse complement strand
CCAATGATATGTACGGCGTCTTCCTGGCAAAAAGCCTGCGTGCGGTGACGATTGGCTTTGGCACTCACGTTACTCCTATGGGAGCTGAGACGCTGCGAGCGTTTCCGGCACTCGATTTTGTGCTACGAGGTGAACCTGAAGCTACCCTACGGGAGCTGATCGATACCATCGAAACAACCCGGGACAGATGGGTAATACAGGAGAATTATCATCTATTCGACCCCGGGAAACAGGCGGAACCAGAAGCGCATAAAGGGATGTGGAAGATCTGGTCCAGCTCATCACAGGACTGGCGTCCAGCCTGGAGTGTACCTCCTGGGGAACAACCTATCCGGGAAATGCCGAAGGAGTTCTTATTCCCCCCCGATAGCCAGCTGGGTGCCATCCAGGGGCTGGGTTGGCGACGGCAGGGCGAGGTCGTCGTAAACCCTGATCGCCCATTCATTCAATCCCTGGATGATCTTCCCATCCCTCTCCATCACCTGCTGCCGTTCGATCACTACCGGGCACCACTGGTCCACGGTCCATATACATTCATCGTCCCGAGCCGTGGTTGCCCGGCAGGCTGCAAGTTCTGCATCAAGCACGTCAGTTACCAGTATTCGGTGCGGCTGCGTTCTCCGGAAAAATTAATCGAAGAGATGGAGGTTCTCTCGAAGCTGGGTATCCATCACGTCCAGATGTATGCCGACCTGTTCACGGTGAACCGCAACCAGGTGATGGAGCTGTGCCAGATCATCCAAGAAAACAAGCTGAACATGACCTGGACCTGCAACAGCCGGGTGGATTTTGTCGACCAGGAGATGCTGCAGGCTATGGCCAAAGCCGGGTGCATGCTGATCGCATGGGGGATCGAGAGCGCCAATGAGACGGTCTTGAAAAATGCCCACAAAGGCTACCGGTTGGAGCAAGCTGGCCAGGCGCTCCGTTGGGCGAAACAAGCCGGGATCATGAACTGGGGATATTTCATCATTGGGCTGCCGGGCGAGACGGTAGAGAGCATCCAGGAGACAATCGAACTCTCAAAGAAGCTGCCGCTGGATATTGCTCTTTTCCATGTGGCAGCACCCTACCCGGGAACTCCATTCTTCTTCGAAGTCATCGAAAACAACTGGTTCCGACCGGGAACCAATTGGGAGGAAGTGGACATGGACCAGGCCACCGTACTCGATTACCCCGGACTGAAGGCAGAAGATCTGCTTTATTGGCAGCGGCGCGCCTTCCGTGAATGGGCGCTACGTCCCAGGCCCATGTTCACCTATCTGAAGAGCATGAATACCTGGCAGGGCTTGAAGAGCGCTCTCAATATAGGGTTGCAGACGTTGGGTTGGTTGCGAGGATGAAAAGAAGTTATCCACACATCTATCCACTCTGGATATTATAAGATAATTAGCCGAAGTGTTCGAAGACCGCGTTTTAGGCATGTACTAATTGTTGCTGTGTGAATTACCTAACCAAATACAAATCTTTTTCCCATATCCGTTTTCAAGCACAGCTATCCATGCACGGTCCATATATTTGTATCAATAATTACCTCATACCGCTATATCAAAATCCATCTTGAGAAAAATTTGTTTTTTGTTGTAGATATCATGGCAATTAATTGCTAATTCCTTTATAATAAATTATTCAAGTTCAGGGGAATGATTCTATGAAACCTAATCACAGGGGTGATCAGAAACGATTCATTTTAGAACATCAAGCGCGAGAGATGATTGGGGGAAAAATGAATGCCAGTGCAAAATCAAAAAATATAGGGGAAAGATCTAGCCAAAAGCTAGATGTAATTCCCACACGCCTCGCGTATAAATGGCTGGAATGGCGTGTTTTTATCGCTATTCTCATCCTTAGTGACCTTATACTCTATAATCTCGCATTTCGCCTTGCTTATTGGGTTCGATACGAATCCAATTGGCCGATCATGAAGTTTTGGTTTCAGCCAGCCATTGATTATTCCGAGTTAAGTCTCCTGACGACCCCGGTGTTATTTGCCATTTTTGTGATGGTTGGGCTCTATAATCGGAACAACCTATTAGGTGGTCCACGCGAGTATTCCCTGGTTTTTACTGCCACGACAATGGCGATGTTTGTGAATATCTGTGTCGGATTTCTTTTCCCAGATGACATGATCTTAGCGCGAGGTTGGGTCATTTTGACCTGGCTCTTCTCGTTCCTATCCATATCTACTGGAAGGTTTCTCATCCGCCGGGGGGTTTATCAACTTCGCTATAAAGGACTCTTTCAAAATCCTGCTTTAATTATTGGCTCAAATACAGAAGCCAGCTTGGTTGCGGATCAATTATTAAATGCAAAGAGCGGTGGACTGAAGGTGATTGGTTATATTAGTTCTGGTGTTTATTCATACGATATCCAAGAAAACCTCTCCTGTCTTGGTCATTTGGTGGATTTGCATGATGTCATTCGCAAGTATCGGATTAATGTAATTATCTTAATCAGTAGTGCTTTATCTCGTAGCCAGGTGCTGGAAATTTTTCGGGAGTACGGGACTTCCAAGGATATCGACCTGAGGATGTCGACCGGTTTGTACGAGATTATCACC
>JBAQFX010000286.1:0-3490 GCA_049287485.1 Anaerolineales bacterium | reverse complement strand
CGTCTAATGTGTGTACTTCAAGCTCATTTTTGCCCATATATTTGGCATATTGCAAGTCTTAAGCCAAATTAACCAGTGAGTAATTACATTAGAATGCCTTCAATAAATATGGTTATTAAAATAAAGGCATTCGTATACCGGTTGGTCTTTACCGGTAAAAGCTGTAATTACTCACCCTTGACCAGAATTTTCAGCGTTCCTGCTCTAATCAGTTCGAAATTGATCGAAAAAATGGTCTCCCTACTGGTTACACTCCCCCAGAACGCCTGTTTTTCGAATGATTTCCCCTCACCCATTTATGGTTTTGTAAATGGGGGAGGGGAAAAAGGGGTGGGGGCGGTGAGGATTTACATAACACTATAAAAATGGCTTATTTTCTATTTTTCTACCGAACCTTACCAATTTAATCCCACTGGAACTGTATTCGTTTCGTTTCGATTTCTTGAGAAACCATTAATGCACTACAATTATGACGCAACTTTTGTAGAGACGCCCCGCTGGGGCGTCTCTATGGGCTCTGAATTGAATGCATTTATTTTTAATTGGAAACAAATACCGGCTAGATATAAATTGCTATGGATGTACATTAATGGATATTTTTATCGACGATACTTCACCAATGGTCTGTTTTCACACTACAAGGTCGCTGTTAAAAGTGATATATCTCACTATTTATGACCTCCGATCATCAAAAATGAATTACCACCTAGAATTACTTTTATATCCCACTATGTCCTTGGTTTCCTTACTGTAAATCTTTACTTCCCAGCACCACCCAAGGCAGCATAGCGAAGATCCCCACCAGGGCGGGGCCATCCAGGCCGAAGATGAAATCGGTCAGCAGGCTGCTGAGTCCAGTGATGGCATAGCTCCACACGGCTAAATGGGCGAAGCGATCGGTAGATAAATTGGCAGCGGGAGTGAGGCCAGAAAGAGTCAGGAAGAGCCAGAAAGTGATGAAGATGGTCAACCACCAGCCCCAGAAGTTCTGCAGCGGGATGCCAAAGTACGCCCCTTTCTGCTCCCATACCCAGTAGCCACCCGCCACCATCATGGGATCCATCGCCAGGTCCCAGGCGGTCATGATCACCGCTCCCAGGGCCGCTACCGATACCCGCCAGGCCCAGGTATTTTTCATGCTCGGAACCAGGTACCTGGCAAGCACGTAAGATGGGTAGGTCATCATGAACCAGGCCACCGGGATCAGCAATGGCACCAGCCCCAAGAACTTGGGTCCCAGTTTATCGGTGTAGTGATAGGAACCATATACCCATCCGGTGGCAACTCCCACGCTCTCGAACAGCAGGCTGATGGCGAAGGTCAGCGCCAGCAATAACGACGTATGCTTCCAGCCCAGGGTTTGCCAGCCGTGCAATAAGGCGAAGGTGAAAGCCAGCAGGGTGAGCAGCGGAGTGAAGAAGGGGTGGTATGGAAGACCAACCAGCAAGCTGATCAGCGTATACACCACCAGCAAGGCGTAGATGATCAATAGCAGTGTGGTGAATCGCCGCAGGGTCATAGTTATGTGCCTTTTATTATCATTGGGTGTAATAACGATCAACTGGAATCATGTCATTTTTATCAGAAATGATTGGGACGATGATAAATAACAACCGGGATCGACGATCCCGGCTTCAGGAGATTATATCTGCTGGACTCTGCGGATGGGTTCTAAAAATTGGCGGGTGCGATCATCCTGGGCATTCCCGAAAATCTGGTCGGGTGTGCCTGATTCGACGATCTCGCCCTGATCCACAAATAAGATCCGGTCAGCCACATCACAGGCGAAACCCATCTCGTGGGTCACCACCACCATGGTGGTGCCCTCATACGCCAGTGCTTTCATCACGTCTAGCACCTCGCCAATCAGCTCGGGGTCCAGGGCGGAGGTAGGCTCATCGAACAGCATAACCTTGGGTTCCATGGCCAGCGCTCGTGCGATGGCTACTCGCTGTTTCTGCCCCCCAGATAGGCGGATAGGATGCTCATCTTTCTTTTCCACCAAGCCCACTTTTTCCAGGTATTTCATTCCGGTGGGTATGGCCTGATCCTTGGGTATCTTTTTTACCGTCACCAGCCCTTCGATAACATTATCCAGGGCGGTCATGTGGGGGAATAGGTTGAACTCCTGGAACACCATGCCTGTGTTCAAGCGTAAGGCAACAGCTGTTTTACGGTCGAAGGGAATTCCCGGACCCATGTTAATTGATTGGCCAGCGATGTGAATGCTACCAGATGAAGGTTCTTCCAGGAAATTCAGACAGCGCAGCAAGGTGCTCTTACCCGAGCCGCTGCGTCCGATGATCACCAGAACTTCTTTGGGAGTTACAGTAAAAGAAATCCCTTTGAGAACATGCAGGAGACCGAACCATTTGTGTAAATCTTCAACGCGGATAATTTCTTCATCGCTCATAGGCGTGCCTCATGCGTTTCTCCAGCAGGCCTTCCAACCAGGAAGACACGATGGTCAGCACCCAGTACAGGAAAGCTGCAATGACGAACATTTCCATGAACTTGCTGTCCTGGCGGGCGAACCGGTTAGCCCGGTAGGTCATCTCCCAGACGCCCATAAAGGAAACCAGAGCTGAATCTTTCTGCATGGCGATGAACTGGTTGGCAATATCCGGGATGATTACCCGCACCGCCTGGGGCAGGATCACCCGGCGTAGTATCTGCACCCCGTTCATCCCGATCGATTCCGCAGCTTCACGCTGACCATGGCCGATCGATTGAATACCAGCCCGGAAGATTTCGGTCATGTAAGCGCCATAGTTCAAGCTGAGCGCCAGAATACCCGATTGGATGGCAGTGAGGATGAATAAATTACCGATTTGAGGCATACCCTTGGCAATCAGGGCGGTGCCAATCTGTGGTAACCCATTGTATATGATGTAGATCTGAATGAGGAGAGGCGTGCCACGAACGATGGATACATAAAACCCCGAGATTCCCTGTGCGATCGAGTTGCTGGAAAGGCGGGCGACTGCCCCGAGTAGGGCCAGGATGGTAGCAAAAGCAATCGCTGCCAGTGAAACCCCAACGGTAATTGGCAATCCTGCCAATACAAAACCAAAATGTTTAAATACATAGGAGGGGTCAAAATTAAACTGTAGCAGGGCGAATGTTAGAAAGATGATCAACCCTACCCATACAATCCCGATTTTTATGGTTTGAATGAGCCGCTGCTTACGTTGCTGGGCAAGTAAAGTGTGACCCATTTCAAAGTCAGGGTCACGCCCAGGCTGCCCTGGTAACTTCATGGTTTCTACAGTCATTTGTACCTCGTCTGTGGAGCATTAAATTGTGGTGAGACTCAAAAAAAGAGTCTCACCACTAAGGAACATTACTTTTACGGGAATTGTTTTAATGCAGCCCAATCATACGCGGCAGCCGCGCTGGTTAAATCTTCCCCGTAATATTGTTCAGATAAGCGGAGCAGTGTCTGATCTGAATGTAATCCTTGGATGATCTCAGTCACTTTCTGAACGAA
>JBAQFX010000285.1:0-5392 GCA_049287485.1 Anaerolineales bacterium | reverse complement strand
CTCATGGAGGGACGCAGAAAACTGTTCCATCGCCGAGTGCACAAGACCTGGATACCTTACGCCAGCGATTGCTTAACAGGCTTGAGCAAGCAGCGTTGCTAGAAATGCATTCACACTTACCGGAGGGGGATACGATTATCACGCCCACCTTGACGATGATTGAAACCATAGAAGAAACCAGCTTTCCAGATGTAGGTGAACCAGGTAACAATCTCAAGCTCTCAATGCAAGTAAGATTTCAATCGCAGGTGGTTTCAGATGACACTTTGCATCGCCTGGTTGAACCGATCATGGATTCCAATACCCCCGAAGGTTATCTTGCAATGGCAGATACGCTCTCTTTTTCTCGTCCAGACCAGCTCACCGTGATGGATGATGGCAAAGCACAATGGACGATCAATGCAACACGTAAAATCAAGGCGGATATTCCAGGCACACAGGTCATCGAGCGAACTTCCGGGGTGCCGGTCGCACAGGCGATTGAACGCTTATCCAGCTCATTACCACTCTCAGAACAAGCCCAAATCAGCCTTGTTCCCAGCTGGTGGCCCAGGCTGCCATGGCTGGGAATGAGAATCGAAGTGATCCAAAAGGAAGGGCAATGAGGATATTAGCCGTCGATCCTGGTGAGAAGCGAATCGGTATTGCCATCAGCGACCCGACAGGTACGATCGCCTCCCCACTCACGGTGATCAAGCACGCTTCGCGTACTGTGGACGCAGCCACTATTGCAGACCTGGCTAACCAACACCAGGCTGGTTTGATCGTGATTGGGAAATCGCTCGATGAAGACGGATTACCCACACCACAGAGTCGCAGGTCTGACCGATTGGCGGAGGCCATCCATCAGCAATGCGAAATCCAGACAGTGACGTGGGATGAGAGCTTCTCGACGCGAACAGCCCGGCAGGCACGACTTGATATGGGAGTTAGACGTAATAAACGCAGTGGTCACCTGGACGAACTGGCTGCCACGGTTATCCTGCAATCTTATCTGGATTCCAAAGTAAAATCATAAAATGTCACCCGCTACTTCACGCTCACGATTAAGTACTTGCTTCTTGATTTTTGTACTTGTTATGGCATTGCTTCTTGTCAGTGCCATCATGGTTCCAAGCTATATCCAGGCACAAGCTAAGAAAACCTTTGGCCCACCTTCCTCGCAAATTCGCCTCAGCCAGCGTTTATATCTATCGGCATTGATCTTGCTCCAGGCAAATGACCTGACTCAACCGGTGAATATAGGTGGTGATGAGATCAGCTTTACCATCAGTTCAGGTGAGTCAATTCCATCCATCACCGGCAGATTGTGGGAGGCAGGTTTGATCAATAATCCAGGTGTGTTCCGTGATTACCTATTATACGCAGGTTTGGATACGAGTATGAAAGCGGGAGAATATCAACTCAGTCCAGCCATGACCCCCATGGAAATCGCCCAGGCGATGCAATCCTCCATTTCTGCGGATATTACCCTGACGATCTTGCCAGGTTGGCGAATAGAAGAGATTGCCAATGCTTTAGCAAGCTCCGGTTTTACCATAACCCAGGAGGAATTTTTAGAGGCTGTAAACAGTCACCCGGAAGGATACAGCTTCTCCGATTGTGTAGCTGATAGCTCACTCGAAGGCTACTTGTTTCCAGGGAGTTATACTGTGCGGCGGGAAAGTACGATCCAAGATTTGTTACCACAGATCTTGATGAATTTTGAAGCCGAGGTCAATTCTGAATTACGATCTGGTTTCTCTATGCAAGGACTGGACCTTTGCCAGGCAGTTACCCTGGCCTCCATCATCCAGCGTGAAGCGGTATTGGATGAAGAGATGCCGTTAATAGCTTCGGTTTTTTACAACCGCTTGAATAACGGCATAGAACTGGCTTCGGATCCCACCGTGCAATATGCCCTGGGATATAACCCTGATCATGGTACATGGTGGACCAACCCACTTAGCAACCAAGACCTGCAATATGATTCACCTTACAACACCTATCTTTACCAGGGTCTTCCACCAGGGCCTATTTCCAACCCAGGTTTGGCAGCCCTCAGGGCGGTTGCTTTCCCAGCCCAAACGCCTTATTTTTACTTTAGAGCAGCCTGTGATGGTTCTGGCCATCATCTATTTGCTGAAACTTATGCTGAACACCTGGCCAACGAGTGTCCATAGCCAATGCATCTGGCAATCAATAATTCCCATCCAGCAGCCAGGCTTGTTCAGGCAGGTGCGATCGAGGTTGTTTTTTTCAAGGTTCCAGATTGGGTTTGGATCATTGCTGAAGCACGAGAGCTACGTCCGGTAGCGGTGCATTTCAAGCTCGAAGTGGGTAATGATGGACTGAGCACGGTAGATTGGGATAGGGTCAGGCAACTTTAAAAATCAACAGGAACCCCGTGTATTAATCTTCACCTGGATGCCAGACAGAGCTATTACCCACAATTCTCGGTGGACACAACGTATGAATCTGAAGTGAAGACAGTGCTCGATACGATCGTATCGGATGTGATGATAGCGGTTAAGCACTTTGGGTCAGAGCGGGTGGTCGTTGAGAATTCCCCTTACCAGGGTGAAGATGGAAATACGATGCGGCTCTGCATACAGCCAGGTCTGGTCAGGCATGTGATAGAGAAAACTGGTTGTGGGTTATGGCTAGATAGCTCTCACGCCATTATTGCAGCCCGATCCCTCGACCTGAATCCAGCTGAATATATCTCACAGCTACCTGTATAACATGTGAAAGAATTGCACTTTGCCGGTATCCATTACCACACAATGTCCGGTCGCTGGATGGACTACCTATCCATCCAGGAAGAGGATTGGTTCTGGCTGGAGTGGGTTTTCAAGCAGATTCAGACAGGAGGGTGGAATGAACCCTGGTTGCTAGCATTCGAATACGGGGGTGTTGGTATAGTGATCCCCAGGTCGTGGCTGAGCAGGTCGCAAAGTTATATAATCTTGTAAAATCGCCAGCCAATTAAATCGCATGATCATATTCGTTTCAATATATAATAAGTTGCTTTCTTATCCCCCACTTTAATCAGGATACCCCTGGAAACCAGGTCAGCTAAATCTCGTCGCAAGGTCTCAGCATGGACATCAGGGCATAATAGCTGGTATTGATGGCTGGTAATGCGTTGGTTTTGTGCCAGTTGTGCCAATGCCATTTGCTGCCTGGAATTGAGGTTCAGATTCACATACCTGGTAAGATCTGGTAATCTTCCATTAAGTGTTTTAGTTTCTGGAAAGCCAGCAAATAGAGTCACACGAAAGCTACCGGCTAGCTCTTCAAATTGGGGGGGTAACAAACCAGCATTACGAGTCACATCAACTACCCGGTCCAATCCATAACCAAGGCGCTCGACATATCCGAGGTCAGAGAGCACCTGCGAGATGATGGCATTACGGGCAAAACGAGCATCGAGCAAGTTTTTTAAGGTCACTGGGCCAGGTAAGGTGCCTGGGGAAGATATCTCCAGACGGTTGGAAAAAATATTGAGATGGATATTATCCCCCTGGAGGTTGTAATCTCGATGTGCAACAGCATTCACCAACAATTCTCGCACCGCTTCAAATGGATATTCCAGGCTTTCCTGGTGTTGCAAGCCCACGACCCTGACTACTGTCTTTAAATTGGCGCGGAGAAAATCTCCTGCTTGTCTAAGCTGATCCGGCAGGTTACCAGTGATATCCCTTTTAATATACAGGTTAGAAAGGGTCGGACCAGGAAAACGCCCTGCCAGGATGGTAGCATTGGGTAACCATTGTTGAGGGAAACGTCCAAATAGCAATATGGCTGCATAAGTTAATTGCAATTTAGCATCAACTCGCTTCAGGCAGCCTCTCTTGATCAGAAATTCGTAAGACTGCTCTAAATCACCCGGTGAGACATAACCTGCCTGATGAGCATATTCCATCACCTGATTCTCGTCCAAATCCTGCAGGCTGGCATCTGAGATCAGTCGTGATTCAAATTGGACGGTGCCGCGTTGGTGGAGTAATTTATACAGCTTGCGCGCTGGTAAAAGATCGGTTTGGGTGCCATTTCTACCGAGATATCGTCCATCCAGACTATATACATGCGGTAAACCAGAAGGGACAGTGATCGTGATCAGGTCCACCTGCCTGGACAACGTTTTACTGTGAGCTTTAATCTGACGTGGTAGAGGTAAAACCAGGGTAGGCTCAACCAGGATGGCAGCCTGAAACAGGCGTTCACAGGTAGCTTCAGGATCAACGACTCCAATCAGCTCGCCCGCTCGGGGAGAGATGCCTAAAATAACCGTCCCACCATCCGAATTCGCCATGCCGACAAATGTGGCAGCCAAGGAGGTTATGGAAACATCTTCCGGGAACCACTGCAGGGAAGGTCCCATACCCATGGAGATTAATCCCATGATTTCAGCTGAAGTTTCAAGCATCATCAAGTATTTTCATCCAAGGTGAACATAAAAACAGACCTGGTACAGAATGATTGGTTTGGCTCATCCCGTACCAGGTAATTGTATATTAGATTTTAATTACGCGCTGTGTATGAACCTCCAGCTAACTCGAGCTAGGTTCGGAAATCACTTCGGCCTCTATTTCTTTTTCCTTTGCCTTTGATTTTCTACTTACAGGTTTCTGTGTGTGATTGGATTTCGCAGGCTTCAATGCCACATCAAGGACCTGGTCAATATGATCTACTAAAACCAGCTGCAATTCATTACGTGCTCGTTTAGGCACATCAACCAGATCCTTCGCATTCCGTTTTGGCAGGATGACCGTCTTCAGCCCCGAACGATGGGCGGATAAGACTTTTTCGCGAATGCCACCCACGGGCAAAACATGGCCTCGTAAGGTGATCTCTCCGGTCATGCTCACATCTTTCCGTACTTCCCGGCCAGTATAGGCTGAAACCAGGGCAGTACAAATGGTAATCCCGGCACTTGGTCCATCCTTAGGAATGGCTCCTTCAGGAATATGGATGTGGATATCCATATTCTCATACACTTCTGGATTGATATCAAATTGCTTGGAACGCGATTTAAGATAAGAAAGGGCTGCCTGGGCTGATTCTTGCATAACACTACCAATCTGGCCGGTGATCTGCATATTCCCCTTGCCATCCATCAGCAGTACCTCCACGGGCATAATCTCACCCCCGTTTTCTGTCCAGGCGATGGCGGTCGCTACACCGACTTCATCTTGCCGTTCAGCTTCCAGATTAAAGAATTGGGGTGGACCGAGAAACTTTTCCATCATTGCTGGAGAAACACGCTTCGGATAGGTTTTCCCTTCCGCTTTAATCCGGGCAATCTTCCTGCAAATCTTGCCAATCTCACGCTCAAAATTGCGTACACCGGCTTCGTAGGTATACTCGCGCACAATACGCTTGAGTGAATTGTCCTGGAACACTACTT
>JBAQFX010000284.1:0-4450 GCA_049287485.1 Anaerolineales bacterium | reverse complement strand
GAACAAAAGCTGAGATTGAAGGAATATTCAATGTGGGAGAGAAGGTGGTTATCATTGATGATCTGGCAACGACGGGTGAAAGTAAGTTTGAGTCTATTGATAGGCTGACCAGCGCAGGGCTCGTGGTGACGGATATTGTGGTATTGATTGACCGGCAATCAGGTGCAGCGGAAGCACTCTCTAAGGCAGGCTATTCGCTTCACAGTGTAACCAACCTGACCATTTTGCTGGAATATTATGAAAAGCGTGGGAAAGTAACAAATGATCAGGCGGATAGTGTACGTAATTTCATAAAAACAAGCGCGTGAAATTCTATCCCTTATTCCGAGCTTTACTTTTCAGTTTAAACCCTGAGAGCGCTCACAAACTAACCTTGAACTTGATGCAATTGACAGGCGATATCCATCCTATTAATGCTTTTTTACGTTGGATATATGCAGTACCTGATCGCCCCGTTGAGGTATTCGGATTGAAGTTTTCCAACCCCATAGGTCTGGCAGCGGGGTATGATAAGGATGGGCTGGGATGGCGTGGATTAGCAAGTTTAGGATTTGGGCACATTGAGGTTGGTACGGTAACCCCTAAACCACAACCAGGAAATCCTACACCTCGTCTTTTCAGGCTTTCTGGAGAAAAAGCATTGATCAACCGCATGGGTTTTCCAGGAATTGGGGCTGAATCTGTGTTGAAGCAGATTTCAAAACCAAGTCCGAAAAATCTCGTATTAGGGGTTAATATTGGGAAGAATAAAGACACACCCCTGGAAGCTGCATCCGAGGACTATCTAGCATTACTACACCTATTTGCTAATCAGGTAGACTACCTCACCGTCAATGTTAGCTCGCCTAATACGGTTGGATTACGACAATTGCAAGAACGACAGGCGTTGAACCTGTTGCTGAAGCAGCTCGATGTGGAAAGAATACGATTGAAGGAGACCGGCTCCAAGCCTTTGCCGATCCTGGTTAAGTTATCGCCAGATTTAAGCGATGCGCAGCTGGATGATGCCTTGGATGTAATCCTGGAAAACCATATGGATGGTGTCATCGCAACGAACACCACAATAACAAGGGACGGAGTGGATTCCACACTCGCTGAGGAAAGTGGTGGATTAAGTGGCAAGCCATTGTTCCCACGAAGCCTGGCAATGGTAAGCAAGATCCATCAACGAACATGCGCTAAATTACCGATTGTTGGCGTGGGGGGGATCTATAATGCAACCGGCGTCCAAAGGATGTTGGACGTTGGAGCAACACTCATACAGATTTATACCGGGTTGGTTTATGAAGGACCGGGACTGGTAAAAAGAATTCTGTGTGAATTAGGTCAGTAAATCACTAGAAATGAATATCAATCAGCTTTTGAAAGCTGATACCCTGATCAGGGTAGCGAAAAGTTGAAGCGCCAGGCACCATTTGTTTCATCTGTGGTTTGCGTTGAGACGCCCACCACTTGGAACCAGGTGCTCCCAGGTTTAAAGGGGAAAGATGACCCATCTGCATAGGTTAGTGACAAAACCGAATTAATGGTCGGACGATTCCATAACACCTGGTACATCTGACCATCCCGGAATGCATAAGCAGTACCACTCCCACTAAGTAATATATCGATGATCTCATTCGGTGGTTGCTGGAAGTATTCATGGCGGGCAAAAATGACGACCACATTGGATGCGCTAATCTGCTGATCATTCAAGCGATCTGTGAGTGGGGCATATTCTTCGCCCTGACCCGTGTCATACACATTATCCTGGAAGCGTAAATATAAACCGCTGGATGAATCATAATCCCAGCGGGTGTAATTATCTCCTGAGTATCGCACATATACCTGAGAACCCTGAACTCCACCGGAAGGCAGCTGGGCATTAAACGTCATGCCATCCAGGTTTTGGCGCCCATTGCTTACCCCGAGGGAGGTAATATGAGCACTCAAGGCAGTAGTATCACCTAATAGAAAATCATAGGTGTTAGGTTCATACCTGCAAAGCGGGTTCGTTGGTGTTGGTGGACACGAAGATAGATTGCCTTCAAGGATTAACCTATTTGCAAAATCAGAATTTAATAAACGCTGATTAATTAATATATCGGCGCTTCCATAGGCAAAAATACTCTGGTACATGTGTACTAGCTCATAATCTAGCAAGCGACCGGAACGGATCGGTCCAACTAAGCTGGCGTTGTTTCCTAAAAATATGGCGTGAAAGCGTGAATAACCATCATTATGGTAATAATCGTATACAATATCGGCGTAAGACAGCCCCCAGGGAGGACGGTTGGAAGAACGCGGTACGATATTCACTTTTACAGCAATCGGTCGGCGGTCAAGTAACGCAGGATCAGGAACAACCAGGCCGGTTAATGGATCCACATTAGACGGAAAATTTGTAGGTCCATAAACCACAGGTGTGGGTGTATCTGTAGGCAGTGGTGTTTCAGTAGCTGTAGGGGTGAGGGTTGGTGTAGCGGTATTGGTAGGTAAAGGACTGGGTGTTATGGTAGAAGCAACAGATATCTGTGAGGGTTTGATTGTTATCGTTGGAGTATTTTTCCCCTGCCCACAACCCACCAATAAAAATGATAGAACCATCCCGATTAATAAACGTTTTGTCATTCTGCCCTCCATGGTATAAATCAATCGGCAATCATACCGCGTTCAGGCATTTTTGCCTATTCTTTGCTTATACAGAAAATCCTTCTATAATCAATATCAATAGCTTCCATCCAGCACCATACTTATAAATTGCTTGAGCGTAAGAAATATGTGGTTTATTTTGTCGCTGGAATCATCGTGTTTATCTGGCGGTTAGAAAATCCTTCCAGTTTATTAGGAAAATTCGATGCGGTCGGTTATGCCGTGTGTCATCAGACTAATTTGCGATCCATTCATATTGGCATAAGGCAGCTTCCGTTTTCTACTGCTTTACGGGTCAATATATAGGAGCAATGCTTGGGATTGCCTTGCAAGCGTTATTCGCTCGCAACCGTTCAGGGTTCCCACCCATGAGAGTGTTGGGGATAATGTGCATCCTCTTTCTTGCCTATAGTGTGGATGGATTGAATTCGTATCTTTACCTGCTACCATTTCTGAAAGCATTTACTACAATGCCTCACATATATGAACCAACGAATACCTTACGTTTATTCACCGGAACAGGAATGGGTTTAATTATAGTTTCGATATTATATCCACAGCATTTATAGGCTCGATATACCGGCAATCAGATGAACATCCTGCAATTGGGAACATAACAATACTAGGGATCATGATTGGAATTTCCGTTATGGTTGATTTGTTCATCACCAGCGGGTCTGCATATATTTTATCCCCTGTTGCAATCATCAGTGCTGTAGGAGTTATCCTTTTACTCGGCTTAGCCTATATCATAATCGTACTCAAGGTTTTCCATCAGGGAATCAATTTTTGAAGATTACGCAATTTATCCTGCCTTTAACCATCGGTTTTATGATAGCAATCAGCTAAATTGCGGTATTGGATCTGATTCGCTTTATAATTACGGGAACCTGGAGTGGACTGGTATTTGGATAAAAAAAAACAACCAAAGGTTAGTGGGAAGCTGAAGAGGTCAAAGCATGGACATATTTTCGGCCTTTGGTCTTTCTGCCAGTGCGGGGCTGAACGCTTATATTCCTCTCCTAGTAGTGGCGTTATTAGGGAAATTCACCAATTTGATCACCCTCACTTCACCATGGAATACCCTTGAGAGTTGGTGGGTGATTGGAGTGCTGATCGTATTATCATTGGTTGAATTCTTCGCAGATAAAGTTCCTGCGATTAACCATGTTAATGACATAATCCAGACCGTAATCCGGCCGATCGCCGGCGCGATTGTCTTTGCTGCCAGTGCCCAAATCATTACCAATGTTCACCCCGTCCTGGCGATGATCATGGGCTTATTCGTCGCCGGAACAGTGCATGTGGTTAAGTCCATTGCAGTAAGGCCAGCGGTTACTGCCACAACAGGTGGTGCGGGTAATGTACCCATTAGTATTGCTGAAGATGTGATTTCCACGATCATTTCAATCATCGCAGCAGTCACTCCAGTGATAATCGCCATCCTGCTGGTCTTAGGTGGAGCACTGATTGTGTGGTGGATCTGGCGCAGGATCAACCGCGAACATGCTCAAGTAAAAAATTAACTTGATTGCCATCAGCTCAAAGCGGAAAAAATAATACCGCAGGAATTGTTATCTCAACCCGGTGTCATTCACAATTGTCACCGCAGTATATTGCCCAGGGTTTACTTTAACGATTTGGACTAAAGCTTGGGGTAAAGGCTTCCCAGATTCAGGATGCAGGATTTAAGTCCCTGGTGCAAGATGAATTATAAAATGTCCATTACTATCCGTCTGGATTTGGTCAACTTGAGTTTTGTTTATATTGAGGATGGATATAGTTGCCTGGTAGGGTTGATGCGGACAAGGATTATTAA
>JBAQFX010000283.1:0-3150 GCA_049287485.1 Anaerolineales bacterium | reverse complement strand
GGGAAGGACCGTTCTTGTTGGAGGGGAACACTTTCGCGGGGTTGATGTGCACACCCAAGGAGAAACCTCGTAGCTATATTGGCTTTATGGCACGCGCGGGGGGAAAGGACGGTAAGACTCTGCTGGACGAGATCATTCAGATTGCTATCAGGAGACTCAACTTGAAAGCCAGTGATTGAGATGTCAGTACCTCGGATAGAGATAGAACTCGACAAACTGATCCATAACGCCCGAAAACTGACCGCGCTATACGGTTCCAAGGGAATCCATATCACGGCTATCACGAAGGGGGTGTGTGGATCTTACAGGGTTGCGAATGCCTTGCTCAATAGCGGAATCCGCTCCTTCGGCGACTCACGCATCGCCAATATACAAAAGATGCGAGAGGGTGGGATAGATGCGCAATTCATCCTTATACGCTCCCCCATGCCCAGCGAAGTCGAGCGAGTGGTCGAATTTGCCGATGTGAGTCTCAATACCGAGATCTCTGTTATCCGACTTCTTGCCGATCAGGCGACCAAACGCGGTAAAACCCATCGAGTCATTCTGATGATCGAACTGGGCGATCTACGGGAGGGCATACTACCCGCCGACCTCGAGCCGGTGGTAAAGGAGACGCTTGGCGTGCAAGGCGTCAAACTGGCAGGTGTCGGAACGAACCTGGCTTGTTTCGGGGGAGTCAGGCCAACCGAGGCAAATATGCAGGAGTTGTCTAAGATTGCCAACAGCCTTCAATACAAATATGGTATCGAATTTGAAGTTGTCTCTGGAGGCAGTTCGGCGAATTACCAATGGTTCGTTTCGACGTCGGACGTTGGCCTCGTCAATCACTTGCGCATCGGTGAGGCAATACTGCTAGGTTGCGACACGCTAACCCGAGAGCGGATTACTGGCCTGTATACGGACGCGTTTACGCTGGTCGCCGAGGTAATCGAGCTCAAGACAAAGCCCTCAAAGCCCTACGACGAAATCGCCCAAGATGCATTCGGGCACGTTCCCGTATACGAGGATAAAGGAAACATGCGAAGGGCGATCCTTGCCCTCGGGAGGCAGGATGTTGACGTATCGGCAATCAGGCCCAGGATAAAGGTAAATGTTCTGGGAGCAAGCAGCGATCATCTGATTCTGGATGTCAAGGGACAAAGCCTTGAGGTCGGAACCGAAGTGCGGTTTGACGTTGGGTATAGCGCACTGCTCAGAGCGATGATATCGCCCTATGTAGAAAAGGTGTATCTGCCCCGATCCCCCAACGAGACGGAGGTCTTGCCATACTGACTATTTATCCCATTGGACTGGCCTCATTTTTTCAGCTTGTGTCTCTTTAAGACGAAAGTTAACAAACGACAAGGTGCAACCGATCGCTTTCGGCGTGTGTAAGCGCATGGCTTCTCGCGGAGTGGAATATCAGTCGCAAATGCCTTCATGAAGCCCATCAGCAAAGCCTCTCGTGTCAACAACGCCCTATAAGCCACCCAACACATGAACAATAGCTTGACATAGGTCGGGTCGATAAGAGTATTAACCTGCCCTCCACTCCCCAATTGTCCAGGCGATGCCCTACAGGGTCATCGACACTTAGGGAAGATATTCAATTGCTGTTATACCCTGTATGGTGCAAATATTTCGTCCATTCAGAATGCACAAAAAAACCATTAACCCAAAAGTAATACCTAAGAAATTCTATGGATGAGTGAAATAGCAGGACAGGTGTTATCCACGATTACTATAGGCGACCACCCATAGAGAAAAATGATTATGGATAGTATTTTCACATACTACAAGCCAGGACAGGTGTTTGGAAAAGGCCAAATCGTTTCTTAGGGTCCGTAAGCAAATTGTGCTATAATGCAGGAAAGTATGACTGTATGATAGTATGAAATGCTGGAGGAAATTATGGATGAAATCGGCGTTCGTATTCAAGAAAAAGGGCAGGTTACCATTCCCAGTCAGATTCGTAAGAAGCTCAATCTGAAGCGCGGCGATCTGGTAGTGTTTGTGGAAACCGAAGCGGGGGTCATCGTCAAACCCGCCTCGGTGGTAGCCACCGATGAACTGCGGGCCGAGGTCACTGCAGTCGTGCGTTCTATCCGTGAGAAGTTCAAGGATTATTCTGAGGATGAGATCGAGTCGCTGGTGGGTGATGCCATCCTCGAAGCACGGAGGAAACGCGCGTGATTCGAGCGGTGCTGGATGCCAATGTTTTGATCAGTGGGTTGATTTCCACTAAAGGCACACCCGGCAATATTTTAAATGCCTGGCTCAAAGAGCAGTTCCAACTTTGGATATCGCCTCAGATATACAGTGAGTTATTGCGCGTTTTTAAATATCCACGCATTGCGAAACGATTAGAAAGAGGACAGGCGACTAACTTGCTGGAGAATTTGAGCGTGCTAGCCGAATGGGCGGATGGAAAATTAAAACTGGATATCTTGACCCTTGATCCCTCCGATAACATTTATCTTGCCTGAGCAGTGGAAGCGCACTGCGATTATTTAGTCACGGGAGATCGTGATCATTTTGAAGAAGCGGGGACGGAATATCGAGGTGTGAGAATTGTGACTCCTCGTGATTTCCTTGATTTTCTGGCTGCAGAATAAAACATGAAAGGCTATCAGGTTTGATCATTGCTGTACAATCTCAGGGGCAGGCGTGTATGGTGCAAATATTCCGTCCATCCAGAATGCACAAAAAATTATTTCATCAACCAAAAAGTATTACCAAAGAAATTCGATGGTTGAGTGAAGTAGGACAGGTTTTCTGATCAGGGAACGAAAGAGAAAAGTGAAGGCGATGTTTTTCAAGGACATCATTTGCATCAAATCCCCATTTGGACAGGGCTACGGATCACCTTTCCTTGCTTCATACCGATGCATATCGGGTACACTGCGTGTACAATTTGGGAACAATTCGGGTACAGATATGCTAGAACAGCATGGTCATTTTGGAACATCCTAGACGTAATAGACAGCTTTTTTTCCCTTTTCCCCTACCTGCTTCTCCATCGCACTGAAGAGGCCGCGGGTTCGAATCCCGCCAGGTCACATAAGCTTTTTTTGTTTCTCCCCCCTTTGCGAGTCGCCTTTCCTTGTTTGATGTGTGGGAACAATTCGGGAACAATTGGGAACAGTTTGGGAACAAATATCCTGAAAT
>JBAQFX010000282.1:0-4219 GCA_049287485.1 Anaerolineales bacterium | reverse complement strand
GGGTGAGCTCGTCGATGTTGTTGTTACTTCTGGCGTTGCAGTTGGTAATAAGGGTGGCTGATCGATCAAATCTAAGATATCATCCAACACCACTTTATCCAGGATTACTACCGGACCAGAATCTACTCTCGCATAATACCCACTCCCTATTGCAGTTTCAGTGCCCACATAAGTGATTAAATGAGTCCCATCCGTGGTTGTCATGGTGATGGTATAAGCCGGTGTGTCCAATCCGATTAAATCAAGCGCCAGAGTTTGCGTTAAAGTCTCCTGTACTTGTAAAGAAAACAGCTGTGCACTGATGGATTCAATCTGAAAAGAGTCGGCCTGGTCCACCGGCACGCCTGCAATCGCCCAATTGGATGAGCTGAGATCACGATAGAGATCCACCCTGCCCCCTGAATGATCAGCAATTTTGATCTCGTTCACCTGCGTATTGCTGAGGTCATACAGGTACGTAGGGGGTACCGTTGGAGTAGCAGTTACTGCCGTCTCTGCCTTATTGCTCTGGTAACGTTGAAACAACCAGGCAAACCCAACTAAGAAGGCAAAAACGATCAATACGATCCAGGTTGAACGACGCACCATTCGTCTTACCCCTGTCTCCTGCGCCCCAACCATGAACCTACGCCCGCTAGCAGCACGACGCCAGGCAGTACAACCAGGGAGCCCAATAAGATCAGTCCCATCGTATACGACTGCGGCTGGTTTAAGGTTCGAGTCACCGTGGTTTTGGGGGTCAAACTGATCAAGTCCTCTTCTTTAGCGGCCCAATCGATGGAATTTACGATCATGTCACTATTACCATAAAACCCATAGTAAGCATTCGTGGCAAAATCAGAATCACCGAATACAACCAGGCGGCTATTGTTATTCGTCCCGGTTGCGGCAACAGCCAGAGGAACCGGACCGACCATGTCCGCTCCTTCATCGAATGTCACGCTATTGTTTTGGATCGAGGTAAAATCAGTCTCTCCCCAGGATTGATCTACGGTGAGGATCAATTGAGTCTTGCTGTAATCTGTCCCGATGGCATTATCAGCCGATACGCTCCTGGCACCTTGAAAGCCGGTTCCCATCGTGCTCATTTGTTGCGTGATTGCATGTGATGCGTATTGGTAACCCACTGCGAAAAACGGGTTTTGAAAAGCCTGATAACCATACGCATCCATCACGACATTATTTCCCAGGGCAATTCCATAGGTTTCAGCCAAATCCGTTGCAAGTGGATCCGGGGCATCGCCAAATTGCGTATCAATGGTCGGATCTTCCATGATCACCACCGAACCACCATTAGCAATATATGTGTCTAATAAATTGACCTCTGCCTCAGCCAGCGGCTTCTTAGGGCCATCAACAACAACCACGCTGGCATCCTCTGGTATCTTGCCGGTCGCCAGCAGGTTCAGGGTCATAATTGTATAATTCTTGGCGGTTAAATCATTGGCTAATTGGGTATACGATTGGTCACTGCTCCCGCTGATGGGATATTCTCCATGACCGGTGAGAAAATAGATCACGTGTGTCCCCGGATTCATCAGCCTGATCAACGCACCGGTCAAGTCGGTCTCTGTGATGCTCGCCACAGGCTGTTTCGCCTCGCCCATATACAGGACGATCGTGCCATCTTCGCTAATCCCTGCATCCTGGGCGGCAGCAACATCCTTATTCGGGTCGATAAATTCATATTGGAATTTTCCACCGCCATCATATACATACTGGTCCAGTAAGCTTTGGGCACTATCCTTCGACGAAGCCAGAGCGGAACTTGAGGTAAAGAATGCTTTGGCCACCACCTTGTCGGGCAGGCTCTTTAACACGTCCACCGTCTCTTTGGCCAGTGTATTCGATTGGTCGGCAGTGAGGTCCCAGCGTTTGGTATTGGTATAGCCTAAATAATTGACCACCACCAGGATTCCCAGAAAAGCGATGGTTAAAATCAACGTATTGCTGCCATACCGAACCTGGCGACCCGTTAACCATCGTCGAACCGCATCTGGATCGAGGACCACATACACAGCCAATCCAATGATAAATAATCCCAGGCTGATTTGTAAGTATAAATTCCACTGGTGTTGAACGATGTACAAGCCTAAGGCGACCACCAATGAAACTAGGGAAACAATGATGGAAACCCATCGGGAAATCAGATGCCACTTGGGTTTCATTAACGCCACCTCCGCATTTCGACGGATACCGTTCCAAGGAATAATGCCAATGAGGTCAAGCTCAGGTAATAAACGATATCACTCAGGTCTACCGTTCCCTGGAAAAAGTTAAGGTAATGATCGATGAAGTTTAGATAGGATAATATTTGGTTGCCTAAGCCACCCGTGGTAGACGAAGCTGGACGCACCAACCAGAACACCAAGACGATTGCCAGGCTGACTAAAAATACCACCACCTGGCTGTTAAATAATGATGAGATGAACACACCAATTGCTACCAGACTTGCCACCATTAACACCAATCCCAGATAGCCAGAAATTAATATTCCCTGGTCAATTCCTGGGTTAACCAGCAGGTTCAATATGATCGGGAAGATCCACGTCACGGCCAACAAGCTAAGCATGAACAGAAATGCGCCCAGCCATTTTCCTACCACCAGTTCCCAATCCTTCACCGGGGCGGTCAACAAGAGCTCCATGGTGCCCATGCGCACCTCTTCTGAAATGGATCTCATGGTTATGGCAGGCATGACAAATAACAACAGGGTCACTAAAGGGCTGATGACAATTTGTACTCCTGGTGCATACGCTTGATAGGTCGCTTGAATGATCGCATCGCGCAAGGCACTATAGAAGAACCAGCCCAGTAGAATCATGAAAAAGAATGCCACGGCATAAGCTACCGGACTGATGAAATATAGCTTATATTCTCTGCGGGCTATGATCCATACGTTTCGCATCAATTCCTTCCTTCTTCACCGGTATTTTGCATGTCCTCAGAAAAATCTTTTACACTGGGAGGTTCAGGTTCGTCACGAGTCAGCTGAATGAATATATCTTCCAGGCTGAGATCAATGCTCTTCAACTCGATCAAATCAAAACCAGCCCCGACAATCTTTCGGGCAATATCTGGACGGACATCCATACCCGGTGAACTTTCGACCTCAACCGCTCCTTCATGTACGGTAGCGATCCTGCTCACACCAGCGATGCCGTGGATTAGATTTTCCAATCCATCCCCATCACCCTGCACTCGTATGGATAGCCTTTGAACTCCAGTTAATCCTGCTTGTAATCTTTCTGGCGTATCTTCGACCACGATCTCACCTTTGTTAATGATTAATACCCGATTGCATATTTGTTGCGCTTCAGACAGGATATGCGTCGAGAGTAATACCGTCCGCTGGCGGCCAATCTCTTGAATGAGCTTGCGTACCTCCCTGATTTGGGCCGGGTCTAAACCGATGGTGGGCTCATCCAGGATGAGCACCTCCGGCTCATGCAACAGCGCTTGCGCCAGGCCCACACGCTGTCGCAACCCTTTGGATAAATTACTGATGTAGCCATTGGCGCGATCTTCCATGTGAACGATTTCCAGCACATCGTCCACACGATCTTCACCATTCTTGATATGCCGTAAATCCGCCATAAATTTCAGATAATCGAATACGGTCATATCCGGATACAGCGGTACGGTTTCTGGCAGATAACCTACTCGTTTCCGCACTTCCAGTGATTCATCAACGACATCAAATCCAGCAACTCGGGCAATTCCCATGGTGGGTGGCATGAAACCCGAAAGAATACGCATGGTTGTGGTCTTTCCAGCACCATTGGGTCCCAGGAAACCCAAAATCTCACCAGATTCCGCCTGGAAAGTCAGATCATTGATCGCTCGCCTGGGACCGTAATCTTTCGTCAACCCTTCCACTTCGATCATAAATAGCTCCTATACAAACAAAGAGAAAGCACGGCAACCGAGCTCCCGGAGGCTGTGCTATTGGTTCTGATTATGCTGATAAATTTTCAGTATAATCTCGATGAATAAACAGACATATCACTGAGTAAGACTATACATTAAAAAAAGCAGCAAAGTCAAGTAGTTGGATGAAGTCTAATGAAATGCTAATCTATAAAAAACCTCGTGACGGCTCTCCCCGCTAAAGCGGGGGAGCTTCTTGGGCAACGCACGATGCAACCATCCACGTTGGCGCCCAATCTCTGCGTCCCAGGGACAAAATATTACGAGCGGCATTAATATCTCGATCGAG
>JBAQFX010000281.1:0-16080 GCA_049287485.1 Anaerolineales bacterium | reverse complement strand
CCTGAGAACAAGGGTGACAGATAACTTCTTAATTAATCTTTGGTAATGATTCCAAACCAGCTTCTTTTGCGTGATGTTTTACTAAATTATGTAGTTCTTGAACTTTATCAGGAGGCAAATTGGGAGTCTGATACTTGCTCAATAATTGCTCCACCTGGTTCATTGCACGCCTAAGTGTGTCTAAACTGCCATCCTGGTGCCAGCCACGGATCGAATCTCGATCGATTACCTTTGAAGGGAGATATTGCTCTTTCGGGAATAAATCACGCGTGATTTTTTGTTTCAGGAAATCACCCTTGAAATTAATCCCTTCAAACATGGCAGTTGCCAGGGTCGAAGTTGGGGTATTCACACCCGATAACAGGCGTTTCGCCATACCAACGATTTCAGCATCAATCACCAGCTTTTCCAGACTAAAGCAAGCCAGGAAATCCAGCATTCCAGCTCCAGAGATCATATTGATTCCTGCAAGCGCGCCAAGTATCGCACTTATCCCGCTTTCCAATCCTGCTTGAGCATCGATGACTTTAGCATCGCTGGCACATAGATAGCTATGAGTGGGTAAGCCTAGATATTTACCGACTTGAGCGTACGATGCATCGATCATCGCGGTTTCGATAGCCCCCATCGGCGTGGTACCTTTTCGCATATCAAAAATCGCCGGAGCGCCACCCCAAACAAGAGGAGAGCCCGCTTTGGCAAGTTGATGGATCGTCAAGCCGCTCAGACATTCTGCTGTATGCTGAACAACTGATCCAATCAGGGTAACTGGAGCTGTGGCTCCCGCCAGTGGCATGGACACCATCTGGGTAGGTACACCTGCCTTGGCGAGGTCGATGAGGTTTTGAGCGCCGAAATTACTCCAAATTAATGGTGGCGATGGACAGACGTCAAACACTGCCAGAGGTTTTTCAGCCAGTGCTTCACGATTGCCTGAAAAAATCGCTAACATTTCCAGCATCACCTGCAAGGTAGGGATAGCAAATGCACCTGTGATGATAGGTTTCATTGAATATAAGAGCACCAGATATAGACGGTATAAATCACTGATGGATTTAGGAACTTCGTTGCATATAACAGCAGTAGATTGCGCATCGAACTGGGGGAGCATCTCGGTAAGTTTTATGATGCGCACCAGATCATCGGTATATGAGGGGCGATGTTCGAATGAATCAGGGTCGAGAATGTGCACTCCAGACGAACCCGGGTCGAAATGGACCGCATTCCCTCCGTAATTTACCTTTGGAATTCCGTCCCGGTCATATAGGTAGAACTGATGTGGGACGGTCTCTAGTGCCTGGTAAACGATTCTTTCTGGTATATGAGCAACTTCTACATCTTCATCGATCGTGGCGCCTGCACTTTCAAGCAATTGTCTGGCGGGTAAGGATTGCACTTTAATGCCGGGAGTGATTAGCAATTGAAATGCTTCATCCAGGATTTGCTTGACCAATTCATTACTGAGCAGAATCAGGTTTGGTTGCATTGTTTCACTTTGACTCGACAGAAGCAATGATTGTTTTCAACTCTGCGTAAATAGCAGGATCCAATGGTTTGGGTTGGTGTGTTTTAAGGATGTTCCTTGCTTTTTCAAGCGCCCAATCGCGACCATCATCACGTTTCTCCTCCCAGACATTATATGGACGGCGATCCATGAATTGTGGTATGAAGATTTCGCGCATATGTTTCAGCGTATGTTTCTGGCTCAAAAAATTACCTCCCGGTCCGACACTTTTAATAACATCCAAGGCAAGCGTTTCATCATCAACGATAATTCCTTGCATCACCTTGTAGATGAGGAAAAAAATTTCGCAATCCATCAGCATTTGCTCATAAGACCAGATTCGGCTACCATGTAATAACCCGACACCCAATAACATATCCGACATGACTACACTAGCCATAAAGGTCGAAAGGCTATTTTCTACACCTGCATGCCAGTTAGGCTCTTTGGCACCGGTTGCAAACGATCCCATGGAAAGTGGGATATTATAAAAGTCGGCAAGTTTATTTTGCGCAGCCCCAAATAGAAAATCTTCCGGTCCACCACCCGTATATGCTCCCGTGCGGAGATCTGAGGCTGTTTGCGCAGCAGCGTAAAAAACTGGTGCACCCGGGAATGCCAGTTGGATCAGTGCTGTGGCGCTGATGAC
This sequence comes from Anaerolineales bacterium, assembly GCA_049287485.1. Lineage (GTDB taxonomy): Bacteria > Chloroflexota > Anaerolineae > Anaerolineales > UBA4823 > FEB-25. Next base: position 13,927 of record JBAQFX010000281.1, on the reverse strand, counting down.
CTCGGCATTGCCTACCACCAATGTTCCCGCCATGGTGGCAGGGCCGGTGGTCAAACATGCTGCCATGGTCATAAACCCAACCGGTAAGCCTGCTTCCGCACCGATCAGTGCAGCGTCCAAACTTCCCCCATCCTGTCCAAGTGGTGGCGCGGTACATTGCATAATCGATAATAGAGGTCGTTTTCGCAATGCCTCTTTTCCTCCAGCAATCGCAGCAGCCATTTCTACTGCTGCTTGTGCTTCCCAGTCATTATAAATACTTTCCGTCTGTGCATGCTTGGTGGAGTTTTCCCAAATGGCGCGTAATTCATGCAGCCCTCGAGTCTTGGCAGGAAAATCCTGTGCTGAAACTGCTACCCAATGAAAAGCAATTTCCTCTAATGCGTCTCCGATACGAGCAATATCAGCAACATCCTGCCAGCATGACATGCGTCGTTTGCCTGAATGTATATCCAAAACCTCAACTCCACAACCATCAGTACCCAGGAAAACATGGTTTCCGTCGAGGGGCAAGTCTTGCTCAGGAGTTCGAGCAGCTAACTTGTATTTAGGGGGAGCTAGTTTTAATGCATCTTCAATGATGTGTCCAGGAACTTTTACAATCGAAGTGTTTCGATCAACCTGTGCACCATGAGCTTCCCATATATCTAGGGCACGTTTGGATGGGAAGCGAATTCCAACCGTTTCGATAACATCTAAAGATGCGGTGTGAATGCGTAGAATCTCTTCGGGAGACAGAATATCCAGGCTGAGTTTTGGGTTGGTGATAGATTTGATTTTCCCGGTCATTTGAATACCTGCATGTGTCTAGACCCCCAAGAGTTGCTTGGCAACGCGTGCAGCCCCAATAGCATCTTCGCTATATCCATCCGCCCCAATCTGTTTGACCCATTCTTGGGTGACCGGTGCCCCGCCGACCATGACTTTTACTTTTTGGCGCATGCCAACGTCTTCAAGTGCTTCAATGACATCCTTTTGGTGTACCATGGTTGTAGTAAGCAAGGCACTCATTGCCACAATATCCGCATTTACCTCACGTGCTTTCTCCACTACCTTCATCACTGGCACATCCACTCCCATGTCAAAAACTTGGAAACCTGTCGCGGATAGCATTGTTCCTACCAGGGTCTTGCCAATTTCATGGATATCGCCCTCAACAGTACACAGTATAACTTTACCTAACATTTTTCGCTCGGTTCCACGTCGGGCTAATTCTGGCTCTAATACGGCTACCGCGGCTTTCATTGCTTCTCCAGCCATCACCAGCTCTGGGAGGAACATCATTCCACAGCTAAATTGATCACCCACAAAATTCACACCGGCTACAAATCCTTGATTGATGGCTTCCAATGGATCAATCCCTTGGGCTACAGCTTGTTTTGCTAATTCCGCAGCCTTCTCAGCTTCTCCATCGGTAATACTTTGCGCCATTTCTTTAAAAATCTCTTCGTTTTGCATTTTTCTCTCCTTATATTTGCTTGGATGATTTTAGAACATTGCCTCAATTTGATGTTCAATCTCCAGGATTTTATCACTCGAAAAATCCAGGTGTGTTACCAGGTCATGCCAAAGATTTTTGATATGATTGGCGACTTCGCAAGATGACTTCTCAGGATCATTCGTCGCTAGGGCCTCTACAATTGCCTGATGTTCGCTAAATTCACGCCTCAGGCTTGCCTGAAGCAGCTCTGGGTGTCTGAACATATATTCGTATAGCATCCAATCAGGGAAAGCGTTGGTTGTTATTTCATACAACTTGCTTAGTAAAGGATTTCCCGCCGCTTCTACGAGGTTTGCATGAAACTCCTTATTGACCTGGCGTAAGGTGGACAAATCCTCTAATGTGACCAGGTCAACGGTTTTTTCGACCAATTCCGATAGGTTCTGTATTTGATGCGGTTGGATGATGGTTGCCGCCAGGCGTGCACCTGTGGTTTCCAAAATTAAACGTAAGATAAAAGCATCCACAATTTCCTTAGAATCCAGGACGGGCACCCGTACTCCCCGGTATGGCACACGTTCTGCCAGGCCGGAAGCAACCAATCGGTCGAGCGCCTCCCGGACTGGCGTTTGACTTACTCCTAATTGTGTGGATATATCCTCCTGGCGAAGCCAATCACCGGAAGAATAATTACCCGCGATGATTTTATCAGACAGATAATCATATACTTCATCAGTAAGGGAGCGTTTATGGAGGACTTCACTGGAATCCATCAGAGGACTATTTTGATCCATGGTTTGTTTATTGTGTTGTCTTGATAATTGATGCCAAGAATAAAATATATTATATATTATATATTATTATTTTCGTTGTGCATAGAATTAAGAATAGTAGGGATTTTAATTTAATAAAAAGGCACATTCCGGGAGATCTTTGCTATTGATCGTTAATTTCTCGGTTTGCCTTACAGATGTACCGAACAATTCTTGTAGTACAAATGCATCCAGCTGGCATACCTCAGGGTGTAGTACCAGGATCGTCCGATAAGGACAGTGCCCTAACATAATGCGTGGGTTAGAGATATGTGCTTCCCAATGAACCCGGTAATTCATGCGATTCAGTGCCCGTATCGAATAATAGTAACGTCTCGTTGGGTTGAAATGATCTGGTTTATATTTTTCTACCATTTGAATTGCGATCTTATGTAGCATTATATCCCGGTCGGCAGGTTCGATATTCCTCAATAAAATCGATAAGAGAGCCTCAGTCAAATGATCCAGGTTGTTCTGATTTGTTTGTTGGGTGGCAGCGTAAATCTGCGCGGGTCTCCCTCGCGCTGGAGCAGGTTTTTGGCCAATGATTAGCATACTTCCTTCACCAACTAATATGGAAAGATGGTGGCGAATGTTAGCAGGCGTCACCTTAAAAACCTTACTTAGTTCCTCAACCGTGGTGCTATGTTGCTCAAGGATATAATTAAAGATTTTCTGTCGTTGCGTCAGCATGTCAAATCAACATAAGTATATCAATAAACCAGATAAATGCAAATATATATTTGCGTAATTCGATTGACATCATCTTGGATGAGGATATAATCCACAGGATAGTCATTTTGAGTGAAGGAGGAAGAACCTATGAGTCAAGGCCTGAATAACCCTGGTTACGAAATACCACCTGAGATGCAAAGCCAAGTGACTATAACCACACTTGATAAAATCTACAACTGGGGAAGGAGGTCATCTGTTTGGCCAATGATGTTTGGTTTAGCCTGTTGCGCCATTGAAATGATTTGTACTGCCACCAGTCGCTTTGATTTTGCCCGTTTCGGAATGGAGATCATGCGTCCAAGTCCCCGTCAGGCAGATTTAATGATCGTTGCTGGTACAGTCACTAAAAAGATGATCCCTCAAATCGTAAGGTTATACAATCAAATGCCCGAGCCTAAATATGTATTAGCCATGGGATCTTGCGCCTCAGGAGGCGGACCATTCAAAGAGGGTTATAACGTTGTTTCTGGTGTTGATAAGTTTGTTCCGGTAGATGTTTATGTTGCTGGTTGTCCACCGACACCCCAGGCATTATTAAATGGCCTGATTACACTGCAGAAATTGATTGACACTCAATCGATTAAAACTGTGAGATGGTACCAGAAGGGGCCAGAAAAACCCCTACCAGTACCCGTGCTCGGACCCGATCTTATGGATCCTCGAAAATACGTTGAGATCAAAGAGTATGCTGAAAACAAGCTGCAAATTCAACAAGAAACTGCTCAACAGGCAGCCGACCAACAGTCCACATCAGAAGCTGGATAATCAAACGATGAAACCTGCATTATTGGAGCGTTTTCATGGCTAATCAAAACAGAGCACTCGAGACAGATTTAACTTACATATTCCCTGATGTAGTTTTCCGCGATGAACGTTCAAATTATGAGGGTTACATCGTAAAACCTGAATTATTAGCCTCGGTTATGCTCAAGATACGTGATGATCTCGGTTATGATTATCTTTCTTCTGTCACTGGGGTGGATTATTTACCTGAAAACAAGATGGAAGTTGTCTATCATGTTCGTAAATCGACTGGAGGTTCTCCACTTGTGCTCAAAGCGCAGCTTGATCGTGATAACCCGGTAATTACATCGGTGGTTCCCATTTATCCGGGGGCAGAGTTTCAGGAGCGTGAGGCTTGGGACTTATTGGGGATAGAATTCGAAGGTCATCCAGATTTACGACGAATCCTGATGTGGGAAGGTTTTTCAGGACATCCATTAAGAAAAGATTGGAAAGAACCTTATTACGAAGAAGATGGCAAGCCTTTTAAAAGTCGCTGGCCAGCCGGGTATTATAAAAGTGCAGAAGAGAAAAATCCACTTGGGACGAATGTAGACTTCCCGGCAGGTTTTAACCCAGAGAGTTGGGTTCCAGAACCAGAGGCAGCCCTATATGCTGGCCTAAGCAAGATGAAACGAGAAGATGAAGAAACCGGCATTACTACTGAGCAGGTGATCGTCAATTTAGGACCACAGCACCCCTCGACCCATGGAGTATTTCGCATGGCAGCCAAGCTGGATGGTGAGACGATCGTCGGCCTGAAACCTGTTATGGGCTATCTTCACCGCAATCATGAAAAAATCGGCGAGCGAAACACCTATCTTGGCATCATGCCATATACAGACAGGCTGGATTATTTCAATTCGATGAGTAACAATTTTGGCTACGCGCTAGCGGTGGAAAAATTGATGGGTATTGCCCCACCCGAACGCGCAGAATACCTCAGGGTGATGATGGCTGAGCTCACACGTATCGTAAATCACCTGGCTTTATTCGGATTCTTATTAAATGACCTTGGGGCATACTTTACGCCTTTCCTGTATGCTTTTGAAGAACGTGAGCTGATCTTGGATATCTTCGAGGCCGTCTCTGGTTCCAGGATGATGTGCAACTACTTCAGGTTTGGAGGGGTTGCTCGCGACTTGCCTGATGGTGTGTTGGATAAAGTAAAAGACCTGGTTTTCGATCGCTTACCTCGCAAGATCGATGACCTGGATTTGTACATAACTAATAATGAAATCGTGCGTTACCGCTCTGAAGGTGTGGGGGTACTGACTCCTGAACAGGCGATCGCATATTCTACCGTTGGCCCTGTATTGAGAGCCTCAGGCGTTCCCTACGATTTACGCCGTGCGCAGCCTTATAGCATATATAACCGCTTCGATTTCGATGTAGCCGTGCGATATCATGGAGATGTGTATGATCGCTACTTGGTACGCCTGGATGAAATGCACCAGAGCCTGCGTATCCTGCAGCAAGTCATCAAAGATTTGCCGGAGGGACCTACACAAGAGGGCAAGCCCCAATACCAGGTGAGAGTTCCACCAGGTGAAGCATACGGTTGCGTGGAAGGTCCAAAGGGCGAGCTTGGCTTCTATGTAGTCTCGAATGGAAAGCCAAACCCATGGCGCTATCATGTTCGTGCTCCATCATTTATTAACCTGACTCCGCTTGAGACCATGTGCATAGGAAATAAGATCGCTGATGTTGTGGTGATCCTTGGTTCAATTGATCTCGTTTTAGGTGAAACGGATAGGTGAGTGAAGAATGCCTGAAGAAAAAAATGCTTACATGTACGGATTGGGTGTGCTGAAAAGCCTCGGTTTAGCTTTTCGACATTTTCTCGAAACATATCTCGATGATCTACGGCACTGGGGTAAACGCTATAAAACACCTGAAGGGATTTCATATCGCAGCAGTAAAGATGTGAGCGGCATATTCACTGTCCAATATCCTGAAGAAAAAATACCCGTCCCTGAAGAATTTCGCTTTATCCCCTTCCTCATATACGAAGAAAAAGACGGTGCGATTGAATACCGTTGCACTTCTTGCGGTATCTGTGCCAAAGTTTGCCCTCCACAATGTATTTGGATCGTTCGAGCATCCGATCCGAACACGGGGCGTCCGATCCCTGATCCGGCGGAGTTTTTCATTGACATTGATATCTGCATGAATTGTGGCTACTGTGCAGAATATTGTCCGTTTGATGCCATCAAGATGGATCATGATTACGAATTAGCTGCCTATGACCGGAAATTGAATGTATACGACAAAGCTAAACTTGGTAAGCCCCTCTCGTACTATGCCACCGTAAGACCGATAAACTATGAGCGTGAGGAGACTGCTCGTAGGGAAGCTGAAGCACAACGATCCGTAAGGAAGGCGCACGCCTGAAACTTCAACTGCGTGAAGATGGGATAATTCTTGTAAAAGGATATGAAAGCATGATACAAAATGATAGTACTGATCTGCTCTTCCCATCTAGGGCGATTGAGTCGTTACGGAAGCTCCGTGGTGAGAAATGGGAAAATATAATCAATGAATTAGTCGATAAGGAACCCATGGACCCTGAGAAGATCGCCTTCGTTTTGTTAATGGTCAGGCTTGGTGGCTGTACAACCTGTCAGTCAGATTCATTTCGTGCCATGAGAGGTTGCGTGACCTGTTCGAGTACCACCATCAAGCGTTACAAGGGAAATGATCAAAATCTGATCAATCTTTATAATGAAGCAAAAATTGATGTTATAAATTACATGAAAGAGGTCTGAGGAATGACGGTTAATTCTATTACAAAGGATATGGTTCTGGATGTGTTAAAAAACGTGCAGGATCCAGAATTACACAAAGATCTGGTATCCCTGAACATGATACGCAACCTTGAAATTAATGTTGATCAGGTAAACTTTACCATCCTCCTGACAACCCCTGCTTGTCCGCTTAAGTCAAAAATTGAAAGTGACGCTCGCGCGGCAGTATTATCCTTGTCAGGAGTAAAAAAGGTGAATATAAAACTGGATTCTAATGTTCCCAGTGATGGGCGAACAAGGGGCTTAATGCAGCTACCGATCCGAAACGCCATAGCCATCGCCTCTGGTAAAGGTGGGGTTGGTAAAAGTACTGTAGCGGTTAATGTGGCTGTCGCATTAGCCCAATCCGGAGCCAGAGTGGGCTTGCTGGATGCAGATATTTACGGTCCCAATGTACCCACCATGATGGGCGTTGAAAAGTTACCTCCGCCCACCAAAGAAAAGCTTGTTCCTGCTGAAGCATATGGAGTTAAGATGATGTCGATCGGTTTCCTGGTCAAACACGACCAACCATTGATTTGGCGAGGCCCCATGTTGCATTCAGCCATCAGACAATTTTTGAGTGATGTGGTCTGGGGAGAATTGGATTATCTGATTATAGATCTACCCCCAGGCACCGGCGATGCTGCATTGAGCCTGACCCAATCGCTTCCACTCAGCGGTGGGGTGATTGTAACCCTCCCACAACAGGTATCATTGGAAGATGCACGTCGTGGCTTGGAAATGTTCCGCCAGCTGAATGTACCCATTCTTGGAGTTGTAGAGAACATGGGTTACCTGGAATTGCCAGATGGAACACGCATGGATATCTTTGGCACTGGTGGAGGAGAACGGTTATCCAAAGAAGCGGGTGTGCTATTTTTTGGCACGATTCCCATGGATGCTGCAGTTAGAGTAGGTGGAGATAATGGAAAGCCGGTAATTGTTGAAAACCCCCAATCACCGGCTGCCTTGGCTTTATGTAATATAGCCCAGCAGATTGCCGCCAGGGTGAGTGTAGCCGCAATTGAAAATCGTAACGTGGTTCCGATCACTATTGTTGAGTGAAGGACCTTTATGGAAAGAGGTTAATGGAGTGGAAGACAACCAAACAGTTCCGGTGGTGGAACAGTGCATCGTCGGATTACGTTTTCAACCCATCGGAAAAATCTATCATTTTGATGCCACTAATTTTAAAGATGTCCAGGAGGGGGATTATGTGGTGGTCGAAACCAGCCGTGGCACCCAGTTAGGTCAGATCGCACAATTTGTAAAAAATCCCGATCGCAACACCACCATTGGATTAAAGTCGATAGTTCGCATAGCCACACCACAAGATTTGGTGGTTCACCAGAAGTGGGAACAGCGTGAGAGTGAAGCACTGGCTACCTGTAGGGCAAAAGTTTCTGAACTGAAAATAACGGACATAAAACTTGTCTCAGCAGAGTATAGTTTAGATGGCAGTCGATTAATCTTCATTTACAGTAGTGAAAATGGGGAAAAGACGGATCTCAAGGCATTAAAGCGCTCTATGCAGCGGACCTTCCAACAGAGCCGCGTCGAAATGCATCTGATCGGACCCAGGGATGTAGCTAAAACATTGGGAGGCATGGGCGCTTGTGGTTTGGAATGTCGTTGTTGCGCTGCATTTTTAACCGAGTTCAGCCCTATCTCGATCAAAATGGCTAAAGAACAGGGTATCTCGCTCACCCCTACTGAGATTACTGGCATGTGTGGACGTTTACGCTGTTGCCTGGTTTACGAATATGAGCAGTATGTGGAAGCTCGTAAGCAATTGCCAAAGCGCGGTAAGATGGTAATCACGCCGCGCGGCAATGGGAAGGTAGTGGATGTGAATCCTCTGATGGGGTCTGTTTTGATCGAGATGGAACAGGGTGGTCGGCATGAATTTTTGCAAGAAGATCTCCAGCCCTTGGAAGAGTATGAGGCATTGAAGAAGAAGACGGATGATTCCTGTGAGAACTGTCCTGAAGAAAAGTGGCCAGTGATGAAGAAAGGGAAGAGACGACCTCATGCCAGACCAAGATAAAGCTCCCGATAGTTGGGATTCTCCTCAAAAAGTATTGGTCGTCATGGCTCATCCTGATGACCCGGAATTTTACTGTGGTGCCACCACGGCGCGTTGGGTTAGGGCAGGGCACCAGGTGTCCTACTGTGTGATCACCTGCGGAGATAAGGGCACCAAGGATTTGATGATTGGCTCCGATGAATTGTGTTCCATCAGGCAAACGGAGCAGCAGTCTGCTGCAAAGGTATTGGGAGTGGAGGATATCACGTTCTTAAATTATCCCGATGGTTATCTTGTTCCGGATCTCAACTTACGCCGGGATATCACCCGCGTGATCCGCACCGTGCGTCCTGATATTCTCGTCACCTGCGATCCACAGACATTATTCACCCAAAATGGTGGCTTAAACCATCCTGATCATCGTGCCGCTGGTCAGGCTACATTGGATGCGGTCTTCCCAGCTGCGCGCGACCACTTGAACTTCGTCGAATTGTGGAAAAATGAAAAGCTGGAGCCGCATGTGGTGCGTGAAGTTTGGGTAGCGGGCACGCTGCAACCGGATGTCACCCTGGATGTGACCGAAACCTGGGAAATTAAGCTGAATGCCCTGTTTAAGCATAAGAGCCAGATAGGAGAACCGGAGAAATTTACCGAACGCATGCGTAGTCGCCGGGCTGCTGATAGCACACCCGAACACCCACGCTACGAAGAGAAATTCCGCCGCTTGATATTGGGTTGAAATGCCAATCTCGCTTTGTAATCATTATTTCACATGAGGGAGGTAAGATGATCGATTTTTTGGATGAGGCACAGGCACTTTTCGAATATACCCGCAATTTACGACGCGATTTCCACCAGCACCCTGAAATTGGCTTTAAGGAGATTCGCACCGCCAATATTATAGCTAAGGAATTAGCTGGCCTGGGGCTGGAGGTCAAAACAGGCATTGGGCAAACTGGCGTGGTAGGGCTTATGGAAGGGAAGGCACCCGGTGCGGTGGTGCTGTTGCGTTTTGACATGGATGCACTTCCCATCCAGGAAGAGACCGGGGCGGAGTATGCCTCGCTCAATCCTGGTGTAATGCACGCCTGTGGTCACGATGGTCATACTGCCATCGGATTGACGGTTGCCCGTATGCTCAATGATCATCGCCATGAGTTTTCTGGCACGCTAAAATTCGTCTTCCAACCTGCCGAGGAAGGTCTGGGTGGCGCGGAAAGCATGATCGCCGATGGGGTTCTGTTAGATCCCAAACCTGATGTGACCCTGGCTTTACACGTCTGGAATGAAAAGCCGGTTGGTTGGATCGGCATTGTGCCTGGTCCGGTGATGGCTGCTGCCGATACATTTGGTATCAAGATCATCGGCAAGGGAGGCCATGGGGCGGTGCCCAATTTGGTCCATGACCCCATCCTGGCTGCTTCGCAGGTGGTGAATGCTTTGCAGAGCATCGTTTCGCGCAATGTCTCTCCCCTGAAAGCCGCTGTGGTATCTGTGGGGTCCATCCACGGTGGGGAGGCTTTCAATGTTATCCCCTCCCAGGTGGAAATGAAGGGCACGTTGCGCACTTTCGAAACCACGGTTCGTAAGCGTTTGATTGAGCGTTTCCAACAGATTGTTGAAGATGTCTGCCACGCCTTCGAGTGCCAAGCTGAAATCGAGATCAAGTCGATCACCCCTGCCGTGCTTAATGATCCAGATGTGACCAACCGGGTGCAGCAGGTGGCGAGCAGATTGCTTCCGCAAGACCAGCTCGATTTTCAATCCACCACCATGGGCTCTGAGGATATGGCTTTCATGCAACAGCAAGTTCCTGGATGTTATTTCTTCATTGGCTCAGCCAATAAAGAGAAGAAACTGGATGCTTCACACCACCACCCAAAATTTGACTTCGACGAGGCCATCCTGCCCAAAGCTGCTGCATTGATGGCTGCTTCTAGCATGGAATTCCTTGGTTAGTGAAGAATAGAAATGATTTGGAGTGAACATGACTTTAGATAAAACGGAATCGAATCCGGTGGATACGCAAACAGTACAACCCATCATTAACAATTTCAGCATCACGGTGGCCACGGTAAATGGTTCGGGCAGCCAGACTTCTAACCTCGCCCTGATGCGGGCGTTATTCAAGATGGGTCTCCCGGTTTCAGGGAAGAATATCTTCCCCTCCAATATTCAAGGCTTGCCCACCTGGTATACCATCCGCATCAGCGAGGATGGCTACCTGGCCCGCTGTGAAGACCAGGAAATCGTGGTAGCCATGAATCCGGTTACCTTTGAGGCGGATATGAAGGGCATTATTGCCGGTGGTGTCTTGTTTTATGATGACAGCATCAAGCTCCCCATCACCCGTGAAGATATCCATGTCTACCCCATGCCGGTCAAGAGCATGGTCAGGGAGTCTGGAGCACCACCCAACCTGCGGGATTATATCGCCAACATGGTCTACGTGGGCATTGTGGCCAATATCCTGGGGATCGATATGGACATGATCTATCAGGCCTTGGATTTCCATTTTAAAGGCAAGCAGAAACCCATCGAGCTGAATTGGACCATGGTGAATAATGCTTCCCAGTGGGCGGCTAGTAATTTACAGAAGACAGATGCCTACTCGGTAAAACCCAGCAATAAGACTGATGGATTCATCATGGCGGATGGCAATACCGCCGCTGCCCTGGGGGCCTTGTATGGTGGCCTGCAACTGGCTGCCTGGTATCCCATTACGCCGGCCACCTCGCTGGCAGAGACGTTGAATGAATATGTGCCGGTTTTCCGAAAGGACCCGCTCACCGGGAAGAACACCTGCGTGGTCATCCAGGCGGAGGATGAGCTGGCCGCCATCGGCATGGTGGTGGGGGCGGGATGGTCGGGCTTGCGAGCCATGACCTCCACCTCTGGCCCTGGACTCAGCCTGATGGTCGAGTATGTCGGGCTGGCCTACTTTTCCGAGGTACCGGTAGTTATCTGGGATATCCAGCGCATTGGTCCCTCCACCGGCTTACCCACCCGCACCTCCCAGGGTGATCTGAGACTGGCCTATACCATGGGTCATGGGGACGCCAGGCACGTCATCCTCTTCCCCGGTTCGGTGACCGAATGCTTTGAATTCGGCTGGAAAGCCTTTGACATTGCCGAACGGTTGCAGACCCCGGTGATCGTACTATCGGACCTGGATTTCGGCATGAACCAATGGATGACCCGACCTTTTGAGTATCCCGACCGACCCATGGATCGTGGCAAAATCTTATGGGAAGATGATCTCAAGAAATTGGGCGACATCTGGGGGCGCTACCTTGACGTGGATGGCGATGGCATCACCTATCGCACTCTGCCGGGGAATAAGCTGCCCAATGCGGCTTACTTCGCCCGTGGCACCGGTCACGACGAATATGCCAATTACAGCGAAGAGCCGGATGTGTGGGAAAGGAACCTTCTCAGGTTGCGTCATAAGCTCGAAGCCAACCTGGCTTTGCTTCCCAAACCCGAGATTACACTTGCGGACGGAGCAACCATCAGTGTCATCTCCTATGGTTCTACCACCATTGCCATCCAGGAAGCCATGGATATCCTGAGGCGAAAAGGCTACAAGATCGACCATCTGCGCATGCGCTCACTGCCTGTCGTTGCTGAGGTGGTGGATTTCGTGCATGCCCATGAGCGCAATTATGTCATCGAGCTCAACCGGGATGGCCAGTTGCACCAGGTCTTGCGCCTGGAAATCCCGGATTGCAGCCTGCAATTAATCTCACTATCTCATCTAGACGGGCTACCCTTAACTGCCAAATGGGTGGTAGACCAGATCATCGCCAAAGAGGAACAGAACTAAAATGACAGATCAAACCACTCAAACATCACGGGGGTTGAACCTGGTTGGACTGAGCAAGAACGATTATCGGGGCAACCCCACCTCGCTGTGCCAGGGGTGCGGGCACAACTCGATTGCCAGCCAGATCATCGCTGCCTGTTACGAGCTGAACATCATCCCCGAAAATATGATCAAGTTCAGTGGCATTGGCTGCTCGAGCAAGAGTCCCTTTTATTTCCTCAATCGCTCGTTCGGTTTCAACGGTCTCCACGGACGCATGCCGTCCCTGGCTACCGGGGCATTGTTCGGCGACGTCTTCCTGAAAGGCATTGGCCTGAGTGGCGATGGTGACACCGCCAGCATCGGCATGGGGCAGTTCAAGCACATCGTGCGCCGCAACGTGCCCATGGTTTACATCATTGAGAACAACGGCGTGTACGGGCTCACCAAGGGGCAGTTTTCCGCCACTGCCGATGAGGGTTTGCAGTTGAAGAAACAGGGCACCAATCCCTACCTGCCGGTGGACATCGCCTGGGAAGCCCTGGTGGGGCACGCTACCTTTGTAGCACGCTCGTTTGCCGGTGATCCCAAGCAGGTGAAGGAGCTGATTAAGGCTGCCCTGAGCCATAACGGCATCGCTGTCCTGGATATTATCAGCCCGTGCGTTACATTTAATAACCAGGATTACACCAGCCATTCCTATTCCTGGGGCAAGGAGCACGAGGTGGCCCTGCATGAGCTGTCTTACGTGCCACCGGCCGAGGAGATCATGGTGGATTACGAGGATGGGCAGATCAAGGAAGTGACCATGCATGACGGCTCCACGGTGATCCTGAAGAAGCTGGAGCGGGATTATGATCCCTACAACCGGGTGGAGGCGATGAAGGTGCTGGAGGAAGCCAACAAGGAATGCTGCCTGATCACCGGATTGATCTACATCGACGAGAACCAGCCGACCCTGTTCGACCAGTACAACCTGCCGGATGAGCCACTCAACCGCCTCACCCCCGAACGTTTGCGCCCGGCGAAGGAAACGATCGAGCAAGTGAATGCGATGATGTTTTAGCAGTGAACCCCAGGGCTACCCAGAAGGATTGAGCAGCCCTTTTTTTGTTTCTGTATTCGCCGTTTGACATTTAGTGATTTGATTCATAGCAAAACTTCAACAGGGCGTTTCAAAATAAATCTATGGATTTGTTTCTAAAAAAAATTCAAAACCATTCAATTCTATTTTTTTAGCATGGATAGCAAAATCGCAATCCATCAGGGACCAGCATTCGTTCCAATAAAAAACGAAGAGGAACGAATATGGCCTGAGGTGGGATGAGGTTGGTAAGGTGCGGGGAAAAAATAACACGAAGGGCACGGAGATTAGCGAATACACGAAAGGATAGCTGGTCAGCGGATTGCAGAGCGGATGAGCGGATGGAGCATGATAACACGGGGAAGTGAACCTCAAAATATTCAAATGCATTCAATTCATGGTTGGCGGGGAGGGAAAAGGAAAACCACGAAGGACACAAAGGGCACGAAGGT
>JBAQFX010000280.1:0-4631 GCA_049287485.1 Anaerolineales bacterium | reverse complement strand
GGTTTAGCTCGATTTTTGCATTTCGATATTCCGTCTCACGGTTCCCTCGGAAAGGTGCCCCATCTTGCCCACACCGTCGCTGCGGCTCCACCTGCCTGGAAGACGGGAGCGCAATCCCGGGTATTTCAGACGCAGCATTCGAGACCTATACCCCTTGAACGGATGGTCAAGACGTCGTGGCGCTTCGCTCGGGTCACTGGCAATGAATAGATGAACATGATCCGGCATGATTTCCAATGCTTCGCTGGTCACATCCAATTCTTAGGCTTGCTCGTACAGCAGGGAAGGCAAATCCTGCGCAACCCTGTCAACCAACACTTTAGGTCGATATTTTGGACCCCAGACGAAGTGATCTTGGAGCGTAAAGACACTTCTTGCATTGCATCGATAGCGTGGGTCATTCATAGAACAAGTGTACTACGTAAATCGAGTTTTGTTAATTATCTGACATATCGAAAGGGAGGTACGGCTTCCCCTGTCGCCTGAAGGAGACAGTCCCCGCCACTAATTTTCTATGGAGAATTTATTTTCTTGCTTTAGCATTCTTAAGTACTCCTGAGTGCACCCTGTTTCAGGAGTGAACCTCACCTGGTTTTTCTTTTACGGCTTCGCCAACGAACTGAAAGGGTTGCGCAATCTAAAACTTAAGGAAGTTCAGCCAAAATCATTAAACAAAATAAGAGTAGAATTATTACGACATGGCATCCCAGTAGGAAATAAAACGGATAGCGCTCGCCTTATCCTCTGTTTTGGGTAGAAAGCCATTTTGTGTGAAAAGTGAACACGCAGGTTTGCCCCTGCGGCTTTTTTCAGTGTACAATTCATCAAATCTGTCGCAGGAGGTCGCCCATGACATCCAATGCAACCCCATTGGTCAACGATAAACGCGAAATCTTCGGCTGGGCCATGTTCGACTGGGCCATCAGCGCCTTCAGCACAACCGTTATCACCGTGTTCTTAGGCCCTTACCTATCGTCCATCACCAAAGCCGCAGCGGATCCGAGTGGGATGGTGTACCTGCTGGATATACCCATCCGCTACGATTCTTACTTCACCTACCTGATCTCCGTTTCTGTCCTGTTACAGGTGACTTTCCTGCCAATCCTGGGCGCCATGGCGGACTATTCCCACCTGCGCAAGCGCTTGATGCAGATCTTCAGCACGCTGGGAGCGGTGGCGACCATCCTGCTATTCTTTGTCACCCCCGGACTGCACTGGTTGGGAGGGCTGTTGTTCGTGACCGCTAACCTGGCTTTCGGGGCGGGGATGGTCTTCTACAACTCCTACCTGCCCAATATCGCCAGCGAAGACCAGCGCGACCGGGTCTCGGCCTACGCGTGGGCGATGGGCTACCTGGGTGGTGGACTGCTGCTGGTGATCAACCTGATCATGTACCTGTTTGCGGGCAAGTTCGGACTTTCTGAAGCCCTGGTGGCGCGCATCAGCCTGGCCTCAGCCGGTGTATGGTGGCTGGGCTTCTCGTTCATCACCTTCGCCAGGCTGCGGGTGCGGCATGCCGCTCGCCGACTTCCCCCAAGGGATAACTACCTGACCATCGGCTTCAAGCAGCTGGCGCACCTGATCGGTATCTCCACTACCGCCGTCACCACCTTGATGATACTGCCGTTAGCCATCCCGGCACTTTTCCTGCTGCGTGTGCCGATCGTGATTGCCCTGTTACCCGCCCTTGGGCCCATCGCCATCCTGGGGACCTTTATCTATAAGAAATCCAAGACCCTGCCAGAGGCGATGAAGTACCTGGTAGCATATCTGCTCTACAACGACGGAATCCAGACTGTCATTGCTGTCTCCGCCATTTTCGCTGCTGAAGAGCTGGGCATGAGCTCCACCAACCTGATCCTGGTGATCCTGATGATCCAGTTCGTAGCTTTCTTCGGCGCGCTGGGCTTCGGCAGGCTAGCGGGGCGGCTGGGAACCAAGAATACTATCCTGCTCAGTTTGTTGATCTGGAGCGCCTGCGTGATCTACGCGGCGATCGGGATGAAGAGCACTGCGGTGGTGTTGGGCATGGAGCAGCGCCAGCTGGAGTTCTGGTTCCTCGGCTTTGTCATCGCTCTGGTGATGGGCGGCTCGCAAGCCCTCAGCCGCAGCCTGTTCGCGCAGATGATCCCCAGGGATCAGGAAGCCGAGTTCTATAGCTTTTATGAGATAAGCGAGCGCGGCACCTCCTGGTTGGGTACCTTCCTGTTTGGCCTGGTGAACCAGCTCACCGGCAGCCTGCGCCTGGGGATCGTGTCGGTGATTGTCTTCTTCTTGCTCGGGCTGGTACTGCTGCCGCTGGTGAACGTGCCGAAGGCGATGGAACAAGGACAGCAAACCAGCGCACCGCTAGTGGATGTAGCGGTTGAAGCCGCGGATTGATCCGAGGCGCCATCCAATTAACAACTGTGTCTGGCATCCCCATCCTGCTGAGCTTTATCGCCCTCTATACCGTGGTGGTGGTCTGTCTCAGTCGGCGCTCGATCAGCATACCGATGGTATTTCTATCAATCGGCGCATTCGCCGGGGTGCAGGGGTTAGGGTTTCCCTTACTTACCTTGCATCGAATATTCCCAGGGGTAGTCAGGGTAACTATTTCGTAAAGCAGCAATTTCTACATCACAGAGTTGCGAAGGGTCAGGGGCTTGTCCTTTCGTTTTATAAATCTTTCCGATAAGAATCGGGGAACTCCAGTGGTCCCGGTATATGTAACCAAGGCGGTAATAGTCGACACCTCCTTGATAGCACCAGCCTTGCCCGTAGATAATGACTGGCTCAGGAATCGAGAGGACATACCTGGGGATAAGCTGATGTAGGTTTTGCGGGTAGCTGCCTTCGTGTGAGTAGTAGCTCTCTACCGCCTGGCTTACCTGCCCGGCTCGTGCTTCTGTCAGCTGGCGGAAATCCACACTTTGGGCGCGGGCCGAGACCGCGATCAGCAAGGCCGGGATGAACAACGCATATAACAAAGCAGTCCATTTTGCTCTCCCCGGCAGCATGATGTACAACATCGCACCGGAGTAAAACCCTGCCAAAATCGGCACAAACAGAAGGATGTACCCCATAGAATCATTGGCATTATCCCAGACTGTGAGCCAATAAAGGGTATGGAATGTCTTAGCGAGCAGGATTAGGACTAGAACGAGTAGGATTACCGAAGCCCTGCCAGCCTGCTTGCGTGGCGCGCTTGAACCCCCTTCTTCCACCCTTCCCGCCGCCTGCCACTCTTTATAACGGTTTATGCCAGAATGAAGAAGCAAAGCCGCACTGACCAACGCCAGGGAAGGTATGAAGAAAAGCGTGGTTTCCAACAGGATTTGGGACGGCCCTGGAAGTTTTAACGACGGGTGCGCCACGATGAGAGAAGTTGGTAAAAACAGTCCCCCTAGGACGAGAAACCCGATATATATCCGTACTCTGGCGCTCATTCTCTTGAATGCCAACGGCAGTGCTAATACAGTTAGCAAAATTGCTATCAACCTGACGATCTGCCAACCGGAGCCTGGGAATCCCCAGAGAAATCCCACGATCAGCCAGGATGATAACGCCAGTATGATCAGGGCAAAACCGTAAAATACTTTCATTTTCATGTTCACTCTCCAAGGCAGCTTGCTTCTCGCTGCGCTTCTTCCAGCTGATAAGTCGTCAGACAACGTATTGGTGACCTATATATTATTCATTTGTCGGTGAAACCAGGGATAATAGATCATCCTATCCCATCCACCACCGCCACAAACCACTGACTGCCAGCAGCATTCTCTGGTCTGGTTACATGGGCCGTCCCACCACCTAAATCCCAATAGTACAGCATGACGCCTTCGGGGAACGTTACCAATGAAACCCCTTGCGAGGAGCTGAAATAAAGTCGTTCTCGCCCGGCAAAGGCTCCATTAACAAGCCTAGATAACTGCGGGGGGTGTACCCTGTAACCACTTTATGCCATTCAGGGTTATTCACCTTACCCATCCATATCAAGTCGTATTCGTCCTGGAAGTGGGTGCAATCTCGAACTTTGGGTGCATTACCATCTGTCCATCCGGGAGGAACACCAGTCTGTGGTTTTGTGGCTCGAGCACCTGCACCACCCGCTGGTGGGTTGCCATGGTGGTATCACCAGGGACCCTGGAACGTGATCAACAGGAGCACATATATGCCGATATGAACCAGATTGTTATGCTGAATCATCTTTCTCCCTCTTTCACGGTAGCTCCAATGGATAGATCGCCGTATCTGTCATTGCTACCAGGTACTTCTCGTCCGGCGAGAGCGTCAGGCTCACATTGCGCGCCCCGCCTAAATCCCAGAAGCGCAGCAGCTTACCATCCGGGATCGAAACTAGGGATACCCCTTGCGCCGAAGCGAAGGCGATGCGGCTGCTTTTCTCAAAACAAGCCATCGCCAGGGTGGGGTAATCGCGCGGGTTGTGACCTTGCAAGATCAGGTGTGCGTATGGCTTTTCCGGCTGATCGACCCAGATCAGCTCGAACTCGTCTTTATAGGTGGCGTCGCTCTGCATCGCCGGGAGATAGATACATTTCCCATCCGGCAAGAACAGGATCGGGTCGGCTGTTGGATCCAACACCTCGACTTTGCCGGTCTCTGAGTTGTACAGGTAGACGGAATGGTTGCGA
>JBAQFX010000279.1:0-15043 GCA_049287485.1 Anaerolineales bacterium | reverse complement strand
TGTAACGCAGCGAAGAGGGTCTTGTCATCGCCAGTGAGCAAGGTGCTCATGGAACCCGGTTTCACGGCCAGACTGTATTCCCGGAAGATGTGCAGCGCCTCGTCGATAGCCAGTGATAGATCCTCTTGCCCTAATGGATACAGACTGACTTGAGCTGAAATATCGATCATGTCGCCTCCGATAATTTCCCTATATTTTCACCGCCATGCCAATAAAACCGCCCCAAGGCAGCGGTAGCGCACACAGTGAGAGCGGCCATAGGGTGGTGCGCCAGACGAGCGTAGCCTTTTCTCCGCTGATTTCCAGGATCATTCCCTTCAGCTCATCAGGTGTATAGAATCGGGCAATGTCCCAGACCCGTCCGCCTTCACGTTTATACTGGCGTCCCAAGCAGCTTTGAGCGTTCAAAACACCTAAGATAATCCCATGTCGGGCAACGCGTAGCGCTTCATACAATGCCTGCATTGGCTCATCCAGAAATTCCAGGGTTGTGATCAAGGCGGTTATATCGAACGAAGTAGAAGGAAAGGGGAGCTTCAGCGCGTCCCCTTGTACGTAAAGCGTTTCTCCCGACCTGTTTGCCTCGTCCAGCATCGGTTGTGACAGATCTAAGCCAACCGCCTGAAATCCCAGCGTGCCAAACCACCGTGAGAAATGCCCCGTTCCGCAGCCTATATCCAGGAGGGTGCGCGCCGTTGGGAAGATGCACAATAACTGCTTTAAAAGGGCCTTCTCTTGACGGTCAGCACATCGACCATTGGTCAAGTACCAGTTTTCATAGCCGGCAGCGAGCTTTGGATCCCTAAAGGGGTTGGTGTCATCCATGCTACTCTCGATTAACCTCCTGGCTCACTTTTGTCTCTGATGACACACCCGGCTGTCAGGTCCATGTCCAATCGGTTCAATCTTCCCTGCACGTCAAATAGAAGGATATCTGGTTCTATGGTTAGCTTCCCAGGCGGTAGTTCATGATCCTATCCAACAACATCCTCATGATCTGCTGCTGGATCGAAAAACCTAGAGCACAATCCTCCTGCATCAACTTTTGCAAAGCAACTGCGTCAAGTTCAAGTACTTCGATTTCTGTCATGCTGCGCACAGTAGCCGTACACACATACGGAGGTACCAGAGCAGCACAACCGACAACCTCCTCGTCCGAAACTATGTCTACACGCACAGGGCCTTCATCGCCGATTTTGTATAGAACTTCCACCTCGCCTTTGATAAGAAGATATATGTTTTCTGCCGGCTTTCCTTCTTCGAACAGAACGTGCCCCTCCGAGAAACATATTGAATTAGTTAATTCAGCGATGGCGTCTAATTGGCTTTCGGAGAGGTCTTGAAAGCAGGAGAAATTTCGTAGATAAGATGGGTCTGTAGGCATACAACACCTCCTGAAATTTTTAATTCAGCCTGATTATCCGAATGTGTCGCTAATCGGTAGCTTTTTTAATAATTAACACCAATATAATGACTCTCATCGACTTGTTGCTTGCACCTCAAGTATTTTTCCAACGCCCACTTGTATAAAATTTTCTCCATATTCAGCAGCGAACATGGCCATGGCAAGATCTCCGCTGCAATGGCATGGACCCACCTTTTCTACTCCCATACGGCGAAAGTTTTTTAAGATCGAACCGATCTCGGGCTTACTTTTGCTTCCCAGGTGGAAGCCGCCCAATACCAGATGCACAGGGTTATTAAACATTTCTTGAACCCGTCCTAAAATCTCCACAATGCCAGGGTGAGCACAACCCGTGATTACCAACAATCCTAGAACGGTCTTGATCATCAGCGCTTGCTCGGGGACATTGTGTCCTATTTCACCAGTCGTAAATATATCTTCGGCGATCGATAGGCGCGGGGTCACTTCGATCACCTCGGTTATGCGGCCCACCTTTTGCTTGAATGCTTGAGGAAAAGAAGGCAGCAGATAGACTACTGGAGGTGATTCTTCCCCCAATAGCACGTTGAGACCACCAGTATGATCTCCATGAGCGTGAGAGAGCACCACGCTCTCAACTTGTGACGGGAGAATCCTTAAAATTTGCAGATTCTCCATGAGCAATGATCCGTCGCCACCTGTATCGAATAACAGCGTGTGACCCCGGTACTCTACCAGGGCGGAGAAGCCCCAGGCTGATTTAAGCCTTTGATCATAGGAATGGTTGTCGTAGACAATAGAAATAGTCAGCGGTTTGTTATCTGTGACTGTCATTTCCAATTCTTTCTCTACCGTCTGTGTGGCATCGACAAAATGCGGTTGGAGTAGGTGTGTATCTACTTAGTGCAGCGGCTACTGGGAGGCTAGAAGTGGTTGTATAAATTATGGTAACTTCTTCACACCAAATGCCAGATCGCTTGAGCGCGTAAGCTCACCCAGGTCCTTTCATGCCAACGATGTCAAATATATGTGTTCGCGAATCACATCACCCAATCTGTGAATACCTTCCGTGATATTCTCTGGCTTGGCATTGGAAAAATTAAGTCGCATGGTGTTGTACCCGCTGCCATGTGGGTGAAACGGTTTGCCTGGAACAAAAGCCACCTTACTTTCCAAAGCTGCTCGTAAGAGATCCTCTGCATCGAGATTTGCCGGCAACGTCGTCCACAGGAACAATCCGCCATCCGGGTGGGTCCAGTGAATATCCGATGGGAAGTAGTGTTCCATGGAAGACAACATGTTGTCACGCCGTTCACGATAAACTTGCCGAAT
Source organism: Anaerolineales bacterium (assembly GCA_049287485.1). Lineage (GTDB taxonomy): Bacteria > Chloroflexota > Anaerolineae > Anaerolineales > UBA4823 > FEB-25. The sequence continues at coordinate 12,327 of JBAQFX010000279.1, read as the reverse complement.
TAACTTGATGTGGCGATCCAAAAAGCCGCCACGTGAGACTTCATATGCAGCCATCTGGTTGAAGGTTGCAGTATGCAAATCAGCGCCTTGTTTAGCCTGCACCAACTTATGGATTACCTCTGGAGGTGCGATCATCCATGCCAACCGCAAGCCAGGAGCCAGGATCTTGGAGAAGGTGCTTATATAAATCACATTTCCGTGGTAGCAGTTGCCATGGTTCTCTCTCATCTGTCCATCCAGCACAACAATGGAAGGGATATGTTCGCCTTCATACCGCAACTGACCGTAAGGGTCATCTTCGATCAAAGGCACCCCATAATGATCGGCCAGTTCAACCAGCTTTAATCGGCGCTCCAGGTTGAGCGTCGTACCGGTGGGGTTTTGAAAGTTGGGTAGCACGTAGATGAATTTGGGTCCCGTGCGTAGCGCCTCTTCCAGGGCATCGGCGATCATCCCATGCTGATCCACGGGCAAAGTGATATACTCAGCACCGTAGGCGTTCCAAGCCTGCAAAGCCCCCAAATAGGTGGGCGATTCGACCAGGATGCGATCTCCTGGATTGATAAATATCTTGCCGATCAGATCGAGTGCCTGCTGAGAACCGGTTGTGACGAGAATATTGTCAACGTTAATTTCGATCCCATATCTTGACGTGTGGCGGGCGATCATTTCCCGTAGAGGCAAGAAGCCCTCAGTCGTGCCATATTGCAAAGCTTGAGCACCATGGTCACGTAAAACTTTATCACAGGCCTGCCTGAACTCCTCGATAGGAAAGACATCCAGTGCGGGCAAACCACCCGCGAAAGAAATCATGTCGGGTTCTTCAGTCAGCTTGAGTAACTCTCGGATAGTGGAACTGGCCATCAGTTGTGTCCGTTGAGCAAAACGATATTCCCAAGGGGTTTTCATTTTCACCTCCTTTATCTAAGATGGTTATCTTTTGATTCCATTAATCCATAAACAACTATGTCATGAATATGTTGGACAGGCATGGGTCCAGCCAGCTTTTTCAACGCCTCTGCGAGTACTTGATTGACGAGCATTAAGCTTTCGGTAGCCGCCAGGATATCTTGAGAGGCCTCATTGGCATGCACAGCCCAACGTCGGTATTCCTCAGCGTGTTCTTGGTTGTGTTCGATCCAATGGGGAATCAGCACACGAAATTTCTCTGTTTCATTCATGGTTGCTCTTTCCTTTCCAGTTCACCTTTCTGCCTTTTCTCGACGTGCCTGCTGGCAGGCGCGTTTTCGAGATTGGCCGCCATCGCTCCACCTCGCATCGTTGAGCCGATTACCAAGCTACCACCCGCCGCGCGCCGCCGAGGCGAGACCAGTGCTGCACCGAAAAAGACCAGCGTCGCCAGCAGAACAATCGTCGAGCCCGAAGCGGTATTGAGCGGATACGACAACAGCAACCCACCTACCGCACTGCCCACGCCGATGACTACTGCCAGCGCCATCATCCGGCGGAAATCCTCGGTTAGTTGATAGGCCGCCGCTGCCGGGGTGACGATCAGCGCCGACACCAGGACGATGCCAACCACCTTGATTGACAGCACAATTGTGAGCGCGATCAGGCTGATCAGCAGGAAAAACACCCTACCCGCTGGCACGCCGGTGACCTCGGCCATCTCCGCATCGAACGTGACGAACATCAATTCCTTGAAGAATAGGCCTACAATGACCAGCACGCCGATTCCCAGGCTGAGCGTGATCCATACGTCTTGCTCCTTAACGGCCAGAATGTTGCCGAACAGGTAGCCGAACAAATCGACGTTGTAGCCATGCATTAGGCCGATGAATAGGATACCGAGTGCCATCGTCGAAGCAAAAAAAATGCCGATGGCTGTGTCTTCCTTGACCTGGATCTTGCGCGATACCAGCCCGATGCTCCAAGCTGTGGCCAAACAGAAAGCGATCGCCGTGAGGAGCGGATTGATGCCGAGGAGGAAACCCAGCGCTACGCCACCGAAACTGGCGTGTGCGATGCCTGCGCCGATGAACGACAGCCCTTTGAGCACGACATAGACGCCGATAATGGCGCACACAGCTCCGATCAACGCACCAGCCAGCAGTGCGCGCTGCATGAAGGCAAAACCAAGCAATTCGCTCATCGTTTTTCTTTCTCTACGACGAGGTGCGGCACGCGCCCGTGATGGAAGAACATCGCTTCACAGCCGTACATCTGCGCCAGTTCTTCAGAGCCAAGCACCTCATCTGGCCTACCGTGCGCCACCAGCCGGCGATTGACGCAGGCTACACCGTCCACGTAGGACGCTACCACACCCACGTCGTGCGAGACGACCAGGATGGTGATGCCGTCTTCATGTAGACCACGCAACAATTCGTACAGGCTTTCAGTGGCAGCCACGTCCACGCCTGTCGTTGGCTCATCCAGCAGCAGCAGGTCTGGATCGTTGGCTAGCGCCCGGGCGAGGAATACGCGCTGTCGCTGTCCTCCTGACAGGCGCGCGATGGATCGATCGGCAAGATCGGCGATCCCGACCCGATCCATCGCCCGATGGGCAGCGGCTCTATCGTCGGATGATGGACGCCGCACCAACCCAATGCGTCCGTAGCGGCCCATCAGCACGACCTCACTTGCGCGAACCGGGAAGTTCAGATCCACCGATTGCATCTGCGGCACGTAACCTATACGCCAGCGCCCGCCATTCAGTGCCCACGGCGCTTTGCCGAACACGCGCACCGCGCCACTCACCGGGCGAACCAGGCCCAGAATGACTTTGAGCAGCGTGGTCTTGCCCGCACCGTTCGGTCCGATGATCGCCAGGAAGTCACCCGGCGACACGTTCAGGCTTACATCCTCCAGCACGAGCAAGTTCTGAAACGCCACATAAATATGTTCAAGTTGAATTATTAGCGATTTTTCGTTCATCATGTTGCCTCACTTCAACGCTTTACCGATCTCGCTCAGGTTGTAGCGCATCAGATCAATATAGCGATAGTCTGGCGGCTGGCCTAGTGGATTCAAAAACAGTACCTGCGCGCCACTCTCTTCTGCGATGACCTCGGCAGCCTTGGATGAAAACTGCGGCTCAGCGAAGATGGCCTTCGCCCCGATGGCTCTAGCCGTGTTGAAGATCTCGGCGATCTCTGCCGGCGAGGGCTCTTTGCCAGGTGTAGCCTCAATTACGGCTGCCTGCTTGAGCCCGTAATCACGAGCGAAGTACACCCACGCCACGTGGAACGCAATGAACTCCCGACTAGAGAATGTGCTCACGGCCTCGCGGATTTCCCGATCGAGACTTTGCAACTCACCAATATACCGATCAGCATTGGTCAAATACTCGTCCCTGCCCGTCGGATCAACCTGTATCAGCGCATCGCGGATCATTTCGACTTGATGGAGGGCATTCAGCGGGCTGAGCCAGACATGCGGATTGCCACCGGTTCCATACTCATCGCTGGCGATGATGGTCAACCCCTCAGACGTGTTGACAATGACGAGATCAGGATTGTTGGCAGCGGAGACGATCTCATCAGCCCAATACTCCAATCCGACACCGTTGAGCACCAGCAGGCGCGCCCGACTGATGGCTTTCAGTTGGGCCGGGGTGAGCTCGTAAGTATGGGGGGTGGCACCGGGTGGCACAAGGGTTTCAACTTGGACGCGGTCCCCTCCCACTTGCCAGGCGAAATCGGCCAGCGGGAGAATACTGGCGACAACGAGCACCTTGTCGCCGGATATAAGCGGTGAAGGCTGCACACCGCAAGCCGACAGTCCAAGCATGAAAACCAGCAAAAGGGTAATCCAATGGGGTGGTTGTCTTGATACTATGTTCATCCCAACCTCAACGTTTCTTGGCACCAAAGGGAAGGGGTGGGAGAGCTTCAGCCACACGGATGCGGGCATCCACGATAGCCACTCCCTGACCTTCGGGAAGCACAATTACCGGATTGAGGTCCAACTCGCTGATCTCGTGAATGTCCTCGACTAGGGCGCCTACTCGCAGGATCACATCCTCGAGCGCAGCCACATCGTAGCGAGGTCCCCCACGATACCCGCTGAGTAGCGGGTATGTCTTCAGCGACTGGATGATCTCTTTGGCGTCCTGATTGGTTAGCGGCGTGATACGAACGGCAACATCCTTTAACAGCTCGACGAGAACGCCACCCACGCTGCAAACTACGATAGGTCCAAACACAGGATCATGCGTGACGCCGACCAACATCTCGATTCCGCTCGGCGCCATGGGTTGGAGGATGAAGCTAATCTTATTCAATCCAGATGACTCCAACCGTCTTAACATCTCCTCGGCTGCCTTCTCTGCCTGTTCTTTTCCCTCTAGATCAAGGCGCACTGCGCCAGCATCTGTTTTGTGAACCAACCCTGGGGCGACGGCTTTAAGCGCGATCTTCCCGCCCAACTCAACTGCAACCTGTCCCGCATCGTGCGGATTCAGGGCTTGTAGTGTCTTTACCAGGGAAATACCATAGCAGTCAAGTAGCTCCACTGTTTCATCGGGTGCTAGCCACCGCCCACCTTCTTGCAGGGCGCATGCTATGATCGCGGCAGCATCTTCCTGACGCACATCGGCGAACTTGAGCGGTACATCCTCGGGAGCGGCGAGCCATTTACCATACTGGACTGCCCGCGCCAGGGCTCGCGCGGCTGCTTCGGGAAATGGGTATGAGGGTATGCGCATCTGCCCATCGGAAAGGATCTCGGGCGATCCATGGCTTGCCATAAAGGTGCTCAGGATAGGGATGCGCCTGTCAACTTTTTGCGCGGTTTTCAAGATTTCAGCCGCGATTTCCTGTGGGCGCACAGCCATCGGCGGAATGAAAATGACAATCAGGGCATCGATGTTTGGATCGCTTGCCGTTATTTGGATGGCACGCGCATAATCGCTGGGGCTGGCGGAAGCAACCATGTCCACCGGATTCCGCACACCGGCTGCTGAGGAGAGAAATTCTTTCAATTGCGTCTGGCACTCGGAGGATAATTCTGGCACTTGAAGCCCCAGACCCTCACAGGCATCCGCAGCCAGTATACCCGCCCCTCCTGCATTGGTGATAATCCCGACGCCATCTCCCTTTGGAACCGGCTGTGTATTGAGCAGGCTGGCTACGTCGAACATTTCGGCCAGCACATCCGTGCGGATGACCCCCACATGCTTGAACAGTGCGTCCACGGTGATATCCGAAGCTGCCACCAAGGCACCTGTGTGCGATTGGGTCGCCCGGAACCCAGTAGCCGACCGCCCGCCTTTCACTGCGATAATGGGCTTTTTTCTTCCCACACGCCGGGCGATGCGGGCAAATTTCCTCGGATTACCAAAAGACTCAAGGTAAAGAAGGATTAGATTGGTATTGTCGTCAGTTTCCCAATATTGGATCAGATCGTTGCCGGAAATGTCTGCCTTATTACCGACGGAGACGAACGTTGACATCCCAAGCCCCAGTTTGGTAGCATAGTCTATAATGGCAATCCCGAGCGCACCAGATTGCGAAAGGAAGCCGATTTTTCCCGGTATGGGCTTGTAGGGAGCGAATTGCCCATTGAGATTGATTTTCGGATTGGTATTGACAATCCCCATACAGTTCGGGCCGATGAGTCGCATACCGGTTTCACGACAAATTTCGACCAATTCCTGTTGGAGTATGGCTCCTGTTTCGCTTGCCTCAGCAAAGCCTGCGGAGATAACCACGAGCACCTCCACCCCTTTTTGAGCACATTCTCTGGCGACGGGCAGCACTGCCGGTGCAGGCACGACGATGAAGGCCAGGTCGACCGAACCAGGGCAGTCGAGCACTGATCGGTAAGCCGCCACCGATTGAACGAACTCTGATTTCGTGTTTATTGGATATACAGGACCCTGGAAGTCTGCCTCGAGGATATTTCGGAAGAGCTCACCACCGATCGTGCCGCGTTGGCGCGAAGCGCCGATTACTGCGATCCCTCTCGGCTGGAAAAATTTTTCCATTGCCGCAATAGCCGATACTGCATCGCGCTGGTCGAAGTGTGCCAATGCCTCGGGCAGGAGAGAGGCAGGAAATGTAACCCGTATGAACCCCGGTTCGCTTTTCAGGATGGTCGGAAATCCTAACTCACGCAACACCTTCAGCATGCGGGCGTTTTCTGTCGCTACATGCGCCTCAAATTCGGATATTCCTTCCGCGACTGCAGCCTGGGCAAGCTGGCCGAGGAGTATCGTGCCCAATCCTTTTTCCTGAAACTCATCTGTAACCACCACAGCTGGTTCAGCTTTATTAATATGAGACCTGGTATAAATCGCATGCCCGATTACCATATCCTCTCTCAGAGCCAGCAGGGCAAATTGCCTATCATCTGGGAGCAGCCACCTGATCACATCTTCTGGCTTTACCGGGTGGAGGAAGCGCAAGTAAATCGTATCGGCAGAAAGGTTTTTAAAAAAGCGCTCTAAAAGCAGGCGGTCCTCAGAGCAAACCGGTCGTACGTGAGCGAGCGAACCGTCTCTCAATACTACATCGGTTTCAAACCGTTTCACTGCCAACGGTTTCTCCACTTCATCCACGATTCTCCTCGCTTTCTTGAAGTGATTCCAAAATAATACGATGTTTCATCAAATCAATCTGGCGTATGGCGGCCGGCACCACCTGAATTGGCTCGAACAGGGCGATCAAACGTACACCTTCCAGGACGGGTTCTACCATCAAGACGTCCCGCATGATCACTTCGCCATTGAGATAAACAGTTGCCTCGCACATCATTCACGCTCCCGGTTGAGAAGAGGCTCTAGCTCCCTGCCCGGAGTGATCTCAACCACTCGATCGGTGATCTGTTCGAATGCCGGGCTATGGTAAGACTCTATGGCGCCTTCATCGCATAATATCGAGAGTTGCGGATCGAGGGGTAGATGTCCCAGCAAGCTCGTTCCAATTAAACGTGCTGTGTTTTGGGCTTGACTCGGGCCGAACAGATCAATTTTCGCACCACATTGCGGGCAGATTATGTGACTCATATTTTCTACCAAGCCGATCAGCCTCACACCCAAACGCGCCGCCATGTTGGCTGCCTTACGAACCACCATGCCTGCCAGGTCTTGCGGAGAAGTAACCAGCAGGACGCGATCTAGCGGTAAGGACTGCATGACGGTCAACGAGGCATCTGATGTGCCAGGTGGCAAATCCACCACCAGCATGTCCAGCTCACCCCAGGCGATGTCGCTCCAAAATTGCTGAATCGCACGGCTGATCAGGGGACCCCGCCATATAACAGGCTGGTCCTCGTCTGGCAAAAGAAAGTTGATCGACATTAACTTAATCCCATCGCGGGATTCGATTGGCTCGATCCCCTCAGCACCACCTACCGGAGGTTGGTGGACGCCAAACATTTTGGGGATACTTGGGCCGGTGATATCCGCGTCGAGGATGCCAACCTTCAGTCCTCGCTTCCTCAACGAGCAGGCCAATAATCCGGCAACTGAAGATTTGCCTACGCCGCCCTTGCCGCTCATCACAGCCAATACCCGGTGGATGTGCACCCCCATTTTTGGAGCGATTTTCATTTCACCCTTGGCAACAGACTGAAAAGCTGCCTTCTGAGGATCTGCCATCTCCGTCAACCGGATTTCCACCTTTAGTCCCTCTGCAATCTGTACCACGGCCTGGCGCACTGAGTCGACCAAGTCTTGCTTGATTGGAACCTCCAGTGAAGGCAAGGCCAGCATGATCATGACTTCATCTTTTTCAATGGTTATTTCTTGGACCATTCCCAGCTCCACCAGGTTACGACCCTTGATCTCCGGATGCTTGAGCTGACTCAAAGCTTGAAAAACTTCCGATTTGGGTAAATAAAATGTCATTTCTTTAACTCCGTCGATTTCATCTTATTCCGGACAACTAAATTTCATTAACTAGCACCTGTCATCCTGATATAAGCCAATGCCAGTGCCAGATGTAACTGGTCAGCCAGGCCATCATCATGGGCCAGTCCAGTCTGATCATTCATGTTAGGGGCCCACTCAATGGATGCTCTACCATATTACGATCCTCAATGCTGTTTATCGGTTCTTTGATAGCGTCCAGGCATTGTCCGTAGGCTTTGGGCTTCAACCGGATAACGTGAAGATGCTGCACTCCAGAAGCGCAACCCGTAGCGCTCGACTACCTGCGCTCGCCCGCTGGCTGTCAAATCCACCAGTGCTTGGGTAACCAGCCTCGGCGACCAACGTGACAGGGCGTGTTCCAACTCCTCCTGTCGCATCGGGTGGCGAGTGATGATCCCAATTACTGCATCCACGACATTATCGTATCCGCTGAGGTCGAAGCTCCCTTCAGCGGGGTGTACCACTTCGGCGATATTCCCCAGGATGGCCATAGCCTGCATCAGGCTCTCATCAGTTGGCAGCTGCACCCAGGTCTCGACCGGCGGCCGTGTTGGCAGGTTAATATGCACCGAATCGGGACGGATTCTGTGCATCACCCGGGCAATATCCTTTAGCTCTTGGAGGCCATCGTTCAACCCGCGGACCAACATAACCTCTACCCACAGCTTTCCAAGATATTCTTCCCGGAAAGCAACTAAACCATCCACCAACCGCTGAAAAGTAACCTCAGGATGCGGGCGGTTGATTTGACGATATAAATCAGCCGTGCCTGCATCCAGGGAGGGCAGGACTGCATCTGCAGCAGCTAACTCATGGCGCACCTCCGGAAGATACAACAGAGATCCATTGGTGATCACTGCCACAGGCAGTTGAGTCATGCCCTTCACCTGCTGAATCAACCAGCCCATGTTAGCATGCAGGAGTGGCTCTCCCGATCCAACAAAGGTCACCCAGTCGATCTCACCCAGCTGATGAGCTTCGAGCGCTTCTTTCACTTCCGCCAGAATCTCTTCGGAGGGGATGTAATCCTTGCGCTCATTTACCAGCGGCTGGGTGCGCCCTAGCTGACAGTACACGCAGTTCCAGTTGCAGGTCTTGAGCGGTATCGTGTCGATCCCTCGGGATTGACCCAACCGACGCGAGGGCACGGGACCATATACATATTTCATACGCTATTCCTGAGGTCTCCGATCATCTGGGGGATATCCCATTCCCAATGTGTTTGCATACATGATTGCTTCTCCCTGGTTATCCTTCATCAATAACCTCGATTCGGTCAGATACTAATGCCCTGAATATATCGCTTTCGGTGATAATTCCGACCAAATTGTTTCCATCCATTACAGGGAGAGCACTGATCTTATAACTCAACATCAGGCGTGCTGCCTCAACCATAGTTGCATCTACAGGTATCGTCTTTGGATTCTCAGACATTACATGACGAACCGGGAGTTTTGTGAGCATATCGCTCGCTCTCACTGCATCCATTACGATAAAAGTTGCGGGTATTTTCACGCGTAGATCTTCCAGACTGACAATTCCAACCAGAATATCCCGATCAACTACAGGTAGACGGCGGATTTTATGATTAACCATCAGCCAATAAGCTTCAGGTAGGGTGCAATTGCTTGAAATGGTGATTGGATTTGATGTCATCCAATCTCTGACCAATTCGCTCTTCATTGTCACCTCCACTATACGTTCGCGAAGACCTTAATATTAAGGGCATTATCATGAATAACATAACAAAACCAAGTAATAAAACGATTTGCTAGAACATTTATATCAGCATTCTTTGTTGCATTATCTTATGAATTCCACCGGCTCCTCCATCTTCTGTAAAATATCCGACATGGGTATCCGCACTGGTTTCCCGTTGTAATCCAGATACACTCGATATAAATCATCCAGGCTTTCCGTTAGGTCAATAAACAACACTCCATCTAAATGATCGATTTCGTGGTGGACCAGGACAGCATCAAAGCCCTGATAAATCTGATTAAATGTATTTCCATCTTCAGTTAAACCTGTGACCCTCACGTAGTGAGGGCGGATGGTTTCCCCGAACAATCCAGGGAAGCTCAAGCAGCCATCGAAATCTTTTCTTTCATCACCTTTTTCCACGATTTCTGGATTAATTAGTGCAATTGGAGGTCCGGCCTCAGGATCCCAATCATTTCTGCCGCCCAGCCGAACTACCACTGTGCGTAAATGTACACCAATTTGAGGGGCAGCTAATCCGATCCCATCTTGGTGTGCCATTAAAGTGTCCTTGAGATCTTCAATCATTTGCCTGATCTGCCGGTTGAAGGCTTGGATGGGCTCACTTTTCGCTCTCAGCTCCATTTTGAATTTTGGATATATTAGTATCTCGCGTACAGCCATCGGTTATCCTTTGATAAGCTTAAAATCCAACTAGTGAGAATATTGGCGTTCAGCGTCTTCTAATTTTGTCGTGAAACCGAGAATATCCGCTTGGGTCTTTCTTGCATCTAGTGCAATTCCTTTCAACCACGAAACAGAAATCGATGGATCTTCATGGATGATGCCGTCTGGTTCAATGCCTCGTTCCGCTAATTTTGTACGCATGTAATTTTCCATATCTGAGTTTCTAATTTTATTTAAGAGAAACAGCGAACCTTTAATCCTGGACTCTACATATAATTTATTTGCTATTTCCACGAGATCATGGGTTTCTAAATGTTGTGTAGCCGGGAGTACTCCATTCTTTATTTGGTTAACCATGTCCCTCATGTTGATTGCCATCTCTATGGCTGCAAATGTGTTGTCCACCATGACAATGGCCCAATCTAGGCTAGTGATCACACCTCTGGCACTATCTTCAAAGCCTGCCTTGAAGTCTATTAGCGTTATTGGAGTTTCCTCACTCTTGTTAATCCGGATATCCCTGGCGATTTTGGAAATGGGACCATCACAGCCTGCTCCAGGACCCTGATTGCCAATCTTTCCGGCGACTAAGAGCATGATTCCCTCATGATTTTGCCGGCAATATTGAGGCGGCATTTCAGCCAGAGATATTTCATTTCCATCCAGTGGAGTAGGGTCATCGACTGGACAGGTGACCTTTCCCCCACTGAAAACCATTCCCCCAAAGTAATTTAGCAATGGCTCTGGAGATTCTTCGATGCCCAGGGCCAGGGAAAGCCCGATATTGGTTGAATCAGCGTCCAATACGCAAACTCCATAACCGCTCTTTCTGAGACCTCTGGCGAGCGATACTACCGCCGTGCTCTTTCCCGAGCCACCCTTCCCGAAAACCCCGATTCGCTTTCCAGCCATGATTAATTTTCCTGGTTTGATATTTTTTGGATTCATGTTCTGAGTCTCTCGAAAAGATGGTATATCAGGTTTCATTGGCACAGACGAGCAAAGGCCAACCCACTGCTCAGGTGCGCCATGGCGACTTTGATCAAATCAGTAAAGATCTCCTTTTTACAATAAATTAAAATCGCTTCATATACTTCCAAAACATGTATATAACAGTCACCTAGTAAATGTCGGTCATAATCACGAGCAACAGAATGAATTCTGCACTAAGACATCTTTCTAGCCACTAAACGTGCGGCCAGATTAAATTAACCGCTTCGCTATTATCTACAGGTACCACGATTTTCTTTTACATCTCATACGCCTTTTTCTTCTCACCTATCTACAGATAATTGTCCAGTTCTACTCACTCGCGCCTTGAAGTTGGATAACCCTTCCTGCTAGAGAACTTTTACCCTGAAGGCTGGTCCCTACCCAGGACCAGTTTAACAAAATCAACCTTCTCATCACTGTCGCGGATAACAATCACACTTCAATTTACGGCCCTTTGATTTTCTGGCGAAATTTTGACTTCGCTTCGATATTCGCCAGTTTTACGGTAGCATAAATACAAGCCTCCTTCATCAATTCTTTCCTCCGCTTCTCCGGTAAAATCTGTAAGTCCGACTCTCGATATCCTTTACTGAGCAGGTACTCTGCAATCAAATGCCGTTCGAGGACCGATTCGTTGTTTTTATATGTATTATGGTTAAGGGTCTTAGATATTGGAGACATTTCTCACCTCCGGGTAACTCAATCATCCATCTCAACCCAACCGACGAACTCCCTAGTAAGATGGGGCTCGTTCGTTGCTTCCGGATTAAATCCTAATTTAATTATACAACTATACTTGACTTTGTCAAGTATAGTTGTATAATATTAAGTAACAAGAAGCAAAGGAGGAAGCAGCACGAATATGTCTGAAAACTCTGAACCCAATGTAGGAATGCGCTTACGTTCATTAAGGGAAGAACAAGGATTATCGCTGCGGGCATTAGCAGAACGTTGCGGGTTATCGATCAATTCCATAAGCCAGATCGAGCGCGGTGAAAACTCTCCCACGGTGTCATCTCTTCACCGTCTTGCCACTGCACTGAAGGTACCTATCGCTACTTTCTTTCAAGACGAAACCAAGCAGACAATTGTTTTTGTTAAAAGAGATCGAG
>JBAQFX010000278.1:0-2283 GCA_049287485.1 Anaerolineales bacterium | reverse complement strand
GAAGGACATCAGACGAAATTACAGAAAAATCCTTGCACAATCATGCTGATTATCTTTCCGATAAATCATAGGTAATGCAAGTCCCCCAGGTGAATTAGCCATCGTATAGATATTCTCTAATGTCCATCCATTTGGGGGACTCCAATCTTGATGTTCATAATAAGGACAACTATTACAGTCTCCATAATAAAGATATGGTCTAGATGATTCCACTAAGAAGCCATTTCTCCAATTAATTGATTTACCCGGAGTACTCCATAGTAATTCGTTATCTATTCCACCAGCGACTGCTAACTTGTCACCATAACTGGGTGGCTGGTTAATCCAATTTATGAGATCTGTGATCATCGTACCCCAGGCTCGCCCAAACCCCTCAGGATTATTAGGTTCAGAAAAATAGGGACCTTGATTCGTTATACCAATTGAGACGATAAGAAAAACATCTTCGGGTGAGTTATGATAAAAACCAGAGAGGTAAGCCTTAACATAGTACTCAATATTTGGTATTGGAATGTGTACATAATAATCATAATCCAACACCTTATAAATTCCATTTTCTAACCAAGGCTCACCGAACTGTAAAATTATATAACTATGGAAACCAGAATTCACACTCTGACCAATTAATTGCCCCATATTGTAAAAATTTTGATAGGTTAGATCCCCTGATCCCCAGTTAATATAATGGGAAATAGTTGCTACTGGAGGAGTTTTGTATTTGTTCATAGTTATTGGCAGATAAGTATATTGCCAATAATTTTGACTAGCGCCGATATCCGTAAAATAAAAAATATCAAATGTAAATAGGGAGAGAAGCGATAACAAAATCAACGCATATGATATATTAATCACGTATTTCTTCATTTTCTCCCCGTTCGTGTAACATTCTTTCTGTTATTTTCATGCAATATATTGTTCGCGCTCTTTGTGTAAGCGTTTTACTCCCCCGCAAGGATGCTAAGAATAACGATGGAAAATTTTATTTAGGGGTTCAGTGAAATCAAACAGAACTTCAATAACATAATACGAAAAAATGCTATCGAAATCAAGTGAATTTCATCCCCCCCCCCCCATATGACATTCGTCAATTTAGCAAGAGCCTGGTCGTCAAACTATAGTGTTTATTTTGCTCATTGAGTCTCAAAGAACAAGTTCTTCGGCCCACACATGGGTGTGCTGTATGGGAAATATGATCTGCTCGACCGCCTGACCGCTTACCGGGTGCGCCCAGCACCTGCGGACCCGCCGGGCAAGTTCGAGACCGGCACGGGCAACTTCGAGGGCATCTGCGGGGTGCTGGGAGCGCTGGAATATATCGAGTGGGTGGGGGAGACCTTTGGCGCTGAGCACTCCGAGCGCTACGCTGGTGAGTATCGGGATCGCCGCTTGAATTTCAAGCTGGGGATGAGCGCCATCCGGGGCTATGAGTTCGAGCTAAGCCAGGCGTTGCTAGATATCCTGGCGGAGACGCCGGGTGTGACGGTTTACGGCATCACGGATACGAAGCGGCTGGAGCAACGCGTGCCGACCTGCGCGTTTACGTTAACGGGTAAATCTCCCCGGCAGGTGGCCGAGGAGCTGGATGAAGCCAATATTTACGTGTGGGACGGGAATTATTACGCCCTGGCAGTCACCGAGCGCCTGGGGTTGGAGGACAGTGGCGGCATGCTGCGCGTCGGTCCGGTGCACTACAACACCGTGGAGGAGATTAAGCAGTTCAGGGAAGCACTGGAGCGGATTGCTCTAGATAATTTCGCACAATGAACTCTAGCCGTAATAATTTATTTATAACAAACTTATGAGCTCATCATAGGATATTTCGCAATCTTTTAATATATGAGCAGTAATCCCAGGACCTAATGTCTCACCACGATGAACAGGGATTACCGTGCCTCTTCCATCCTTATGCCTTAAAAAATAATGGCTCCCCTTTATTCGGATTACTTCGAACCCTGCTTTCTGGAGAGCCACCAATAGCTTATGGCCAGATAATCGTGGAGCTTTCGTCATACTTCGACCAATATGCGTTGGATCCCAACGAATTCCAGCGGTACACTTCTATGATCCTCAACTTCCAGGCACAACGTAATAGCTTCTTTGACTCTCTTCATAAGCACATCTAATGATTTTGCCTGTGTATGGCAACCATGTAGTTCTGGTACAGAAGCCACATAGTATCCTTCTTCATCTTTTTCGATAATGACGTTAAATTCACCTGCCATTCTTTAGCTCCCATTTAAATTATATCCTATTATGATAGCCTGGATGGTGCCAGCAACTAAT
>JBAQFX010000277.1:0-2770 GCA_049287485.1 Anaerolineales bacterium | reverse complement strand
ATACCTATGCGGCGTTGGCATCTGTCATCGATACGGCTGAATTGGCTGGTGTTCGGGCCTTTGATGCGATCCAGTCTCTTTTTGGTCCGCCTTCACTCCCAATTCCTGTATGCAGTGAGTAATTACTACTATAATGTAAAACAAACGTTCATAAAACATTGGGGGATTACTGACCAATTGAAGAAATCTAATTATGTGAGTTTTTACGATTAAGATGGATAAATATATTCCTGAATTTAATGAAAAGAAAACAACTGAAGCAGCTAATATATTACTGCAATTAAATGGTGGCAAGATGAATTACATGAAGCTAATAAAGCTTCTGTATTTTGTTGATAAAGAAGCAATGAAAGAAAGAGAACGCCCAATTACTTATGATGTGTACTATTCCATGAAAGATGGGCAAGTGTTAAGTAATGTTTTAGACCTAGTAAAGGATAATAAACACGGAGAATACTGGCACAAATATATTGAACGATGTAGTCAATATACTGTAAAACTTACCAATGAGGATATTGAAATCAATCATTTAACACCTTTCGAGGTCAAATTGATTAAGACGATATTTGAACGACTCGGAAAGTATGATCAATTCTCTCTTGGAAAGTTAACTAAAAGGGGTTCAGAATATAAGAAAACCGAGAGCAGAATTCTAACCCCTATTGAAGATATTTACAGTGATTTAGGATATGAGCCATCTGATATTATAGAAATTACCAAAGACCTAAGTAAAAAGGCCTTATTAGACACCTTGTTTGAGAGGTAATTTGTATTCAGCAGGTGAATGCGTAATAATAGAAACGAATCAATATGAAGATGGGTCCCCAAAAGCCCATCTTTTTGTTGTAATACTTGAAACACATAAAAAGAAAGATAAGACCATAATTATCCCTCTTTGCACAATTCCTGAGAATCGATATTTTGATGATACTGTGGTTATCCGACCTGGGGACCATGATTTTGTAACAGAACCTACTTATGTTGATTACTACGAAGCACGAATTGTGACAGAAGAACAATTAGATGAAATGATATAAAACGGTATAGCGAGAATAAGAAAACCTGATTTAAGCGAAGATCTATATAATAGAATTCGAGTTGGGATTCGAAGTTCTGATAACACTCACCCTTTCATAGAATCGTATTATATAGATTCTCTATTTGAGGGTTTTTAGAGTAAATAATCAAAATAGTTTGTTGGAATTATTAAAAATATTACTATTGGCATTCAATCCATTCTCCCGCAATGATTGGAAGAAATCAGCTAGGCGGGCTCAATTTGGGCATGCCAATCCATTATGGGGGTAGGCAGGATTGATATTATTGAACATGGTCATTGTCGGGATTCTACGGGGATCAGGTTGGGTAAAATAAACGATTACTTATTATCAACGATAATATGTGAGTAAAAAATTTGTTTATAATCAACAAAACACCGAAAAATCAAATAAGACTGTATACAATAGCGGCCTGGCCAAGAGAATAACTAAGCATGTCCATAAACGATGGAAAGCAGATCAGTAAATTGGAGGAGAAGGCTATGCAAAAGTGGGAATATACACGAATTGATTATGGGGGTGGTACCACATCGCAATGGGTTAGTTATGTAAACAATCAGGATTTACGTAAAGATAATATTAACCTCTACGCTTACCTGAATAAGTTAGGTGAAGAGGGCTGGGAACTTGTGTCTCATGATGCTCAAGTTATATATTTAAAACGACCTACGCCAAGCTTAAAG
Source organism: Anaerolineales bacterium (assembly GCA_049287485.1). GTDB lineage: Bacteria > Chloroflexota > Anaerolineae > Anaerolineales > UBA4823 > FEB-25. Next base: position 1,029 of record JBAQFX010000277.1, on the reverse strand, counting down.
TAATGTATATGTCTATAAACCTTGAATAGCAGATTTAGAAAAGGAGGGGTATGTACTGCTCAACTTGTGGAAGACAGATACCAGAAGATGCAAACTATTGTTGTTATTGTGGTGAATCAATAAGGGAAATGGTCAAATCAAGATCTAAACCAGTTATCGAGACGTGCGAAATAAGGAAAATCGATGTCAAAAATCTCTTTGGCACTAATTACCGCTGGGAAGCTGTGTGCGATGGCAAGGTTATTGACAAAACACCTGTAGTCCAGCTCCAAAATATAGTCACCGAACACTCCAAGCTACTTCGTCGACTGATTTCACAAGGTTGGAGAATTATTCCGTCTGGAAGCAACCTTGTATTTTGGCTGGAACGAGAAAAAATATAGCAAGCATGTACGTGGTTCTCCACGAAAATATTACAGACATAGAATAAGGCAGATTAGAGGAACTGATATGTTTTATAAGGTAGTAGCTGAAGAGAGTATAGCCAGATTAACTAAGGTAGTGACTGATCTCTTGCATCAGGGCTGGATCTTAGCCGGAGGGATCGCATTTGATGGGCATAATTATCTGCAGGCTATGACACGAAGCTAAGATAGCATGAGCTGCAGCCCACAACCAGGTCGTGATAACCAGATTATTATAAAATGAAGAACTGATAGAGGAAAAAATGATGATTTGCCCAAAATGTGGTTATGAAAATCCTGATTCCGCAACAAATTGTGGCGAATGCCATGTGAACTTAAAATGGGCAATAGAAAATAAAGATTATTGGAAAGGTGAGGAAGAACAAAGGCAGCTCAAGATAGAGGCTGAAAAGAGGTTGGCTAATTTCATGGTCACTACGACGCCTGTCATCCAAGGTTTTGTAATTGAAGAATATCTTGGTATTGTGGCATCTAATGTCGTGTTAGTATGTTAATGAGCAACCCGTAGGGACGCCTTGGGGTTGCGGCTGGGCACGTTTTGGGGTACGCTTTTCTTGTTTAGCAGAACGGAGCGCGAACCCCGGGGACGCTGCGTAGGGCCAGC
>JBAQFX010000276.1:0-12061 GCA_049287485.1 Anaerolineales bacterium | reverse complement strand
ACTCAGGGCTGAAGAGCATCAAAATTCGGTATCAAGAACTGCGCTTTACTTGATGAACCGCCGGATGCGGACCCGCATGTCCGGTGGTGTGAGAGGGGGCGGTTAGCCTCCGCCCCCTACTCGATTGTCCGATATGTATATATTAGCCTTTAGCTGCTGAGCCAACCGCGTAACATTGTGAAGAACCCCCCAGGTCACTTGAGTCTCCTTTTGCCATGCGCCATGGACTATCCTCACCGACGCTGAAGCCAAGGGAAAGCACCGAATCACACGCCTGGTGGTTGCTTTCCAATATTCCCATGCTAATCGGTCGATCTCCTGCTTCAATTGCAATAGTTTCCAGCAACTCTACCGGATTACAGTGATCATATTCCATCACCCAGGGTCCGGCTGAGACCCAGGTCTCACCAGCTCGCCCCATAATATAGCCGATGATCCTTTTTCCCAGTATGCTCACCTTGCACAATTCTGGGAATAATGTGAATCTGCGCTGCAGGAAGAAACTTCGCTCTGCCCCGAAGTAATCATTGTCCAGGGCGATCACCTGATCCAGGTCATCCATCGCCATCTGTCTTACCTTCGAACTGGTCTTTCCCTCCAGCTGCCCTGAGAACCTCCACGACCGGCAAATTTTTCAAAAACCATTGCGTTCATACAACTCAACAGCTTTCACCACTCCATCCAGGTACACCGTTTCAGTCCCTCTTCTATTCAATATTCCTATGCCATGATTCAGCAAAGCCGCCCCAACACCCCTGCCGCGTGCTTCTGGGCGCACAATCAGTTCACCGATGAATCCACATTTACCGTAATAAGTGGCGATACAAATCCCCAAGGGTTGGCCATTTTCCTCCGCCAGCAGGCAACCTTGCGGGTCTTTGAGAAAGAATCCTTCCAGTGTACTCCAATTTTCACTTACCCAACCCTCAACCGCAGTACATTCCGCTGCAAAGACCAGGTCTTCTCTACGCATCTGGCGGATATTAATGGAGGGTTTGCTCTTCATTGGATTCCAATGATCGATGGGTTTATATGCAATTTAACTTACTTGTGCTTGCAGCCATTCCTTCAGCGGTGCATCAACCTGGATCAGCCCACCAAGATCTGGTTTACCTAAAAACTCTTGATAATTTTCATAGCGGCAGGTGATGAGCTGGTTTAGGTTTTCGGGTCTGCGTTGGGATACCATACGCCTGTGCAGGTGCAGGGGGTAATTGACTTCGCATGGGAATTGCTGGAATTCTTCCTGTCTCAGCGAGGATAAGATGCTGCCTGCCAGCACCGCCTGGTGCATGAAAATTTCATATAGCTCGCTCAGCTGGTAGAATGCATCGAACTCTGGCAAGCGGTATAGCCTTTCGAAGTTGGCTTGCCAGCCTCGTAATAACCCTCGTTCTGGCCTGACGACCAGGAGCCCGGCATTGAAGTATGCCCGAATGCGCTGCTCGTCTACGATGGATTCAAACGTAAATATCTTTTCGGCATCCACCTGGCAGTTGTGGTAGATCAATCTCCAAAAATCATCAATCGGCTCATCCATGCCTGAGCCGAGTAGCTTTAGATGTACCGGGCACCCCCCCAGGCTTTTTCCGGCTTGCAGCAAGAATTCACTTGGTGCCTGCAGCACGAGCGTGTCGGTTGCCATCATCGCCAGGAAGCTCGCTTCACCCTGGGCTAACCCTTCGGCAATGCCTGCTGCGGTTACGTAGCTATAAAACGGGAATTTACCCCCTTCCGCATCCACATCGAAGGTGATGAGGCGCACCCCAATAGAAAATAGCGCTTGCCGGGTTGACTCCAAAAGGTCCTGTTCTCCCTTCCTGCTGAACATCCAGATCGGGTTGAAGCAGAATTCTCCCCCAAAGGTGCGGATGCTGCGTGCAAGTCTCAAGGCGTCACGTTCTGTTTCTCCAGAACCCAGCATGAATGCAAAGATCAGATCCTTCATCTCAACTTCACCCTCCACTTAGCTTCGTTTGAATGTACCCATTCATCACCCGCTCCAGGATATCCAATGGCATAGCACCATTCCCCAGAAGCAGATTGTGAAATTCTTTTAGATCAAATTGATCGCCGAGCTCATCCATTGCTTTCTGGCGTAGCTCCATGAGTTTAGTATACCCGATGTAATAAGCAGTAGCCTGACCTGGAAGGCATATGTACCGGCTGACTTCGGCTTGTATCGAGTTTTCAGACATTCCCGTATTTTCAACCATGAAATCGACTGCCTGGTTGAAGGTCCAATGCTGGGCATGAATGCCGGTGTCAACCACCAGGCGGGCAGCCCGGAAAGCTTCTGCTTGTAATCGTCCCAGGTTCCCATATGGATCATTATCATAGAATCCCAGCTCTAAAGCCAGATGTTCGGCATACAATGCCCAGCCCTCGATGTAAGCCGTAAAATCGGCTCCCCGCCGGAATGAAGGCAGATCCAACTGTTGGGCGATGGCGATCTGAGTGTGGTGTCCTGGGATGGCTTCATGGTAAGCCAGAGTGGGCATGGTGTATCTGGGAATCACACCGGTGTTTTGGGCGTAGAACATGCCTGGACGAGAGCCATCCACTGCCGGTGGTGTGTAATACCCACCCGTCGGGCCTCCCATCACGTTCACGCCGATGCTCGGGCGCAAGTCAAATGCACTGGCGATATTTTGGTCTGCCGCGGAAATGATGGCTTCATAACCATGGACGATCTCATCCCCGGAAGCATATCCGCTGTCCTGTGCCACTCGTGAAAACAGTGCAGGGATACTTTCTTCCTGGGGATAACCCAGCTGGTCAAAGATGGTGCGCATGTCAGCGTGAACGCGATCGAGCGCTTGTAGCCCCAGGGCATGGATCTGGTCGGCTGACATGTCGGTGGTGGTGTGGTGTCGCAGCATATAAGCATAGTACTCGGCACCATTGGGGAATTTCCATACACCGGCCTCGTTGGAAGTGATCCCTTGCAGATGTTCAAAGTACGTCACCAGTGCCTGGTAAGCCGGGATGACTGAAATGTGGATGGCGTCTTCGGCGTTCTGCAATAATGACCCTTTATCCGCCTCACTGATATCTGTCAGTGCCTCTACTTTATTCTCGAAGGCAGTATAGTAGGGTGTAAGCGTAGCCTGGCTGATTGCGATATTATTCAACTCGTTCAGAATCCAGCTCACCAGAAATGCGGGTAGCATGACTCCATTTTCTTCACGTCGCTGTAATCCATCGATCAGCTGCTCGAACTTGGTGTTCACCTGTGACAGGCAGGTTATGTAATCCTGGGCATCCTGCAAGTTTGACACCGGGCGCAGGTCAGTGAACCACTGCAGCAGGTCAAGGTGCACACTGAACACAGTGGGATTGATCGGGTAATCATCGTACATAAACTCATGCCCACTCACCCGGTCACTCAGATACCAGGCATAAATGTCATAGGTCAGCTGTTGTTCAGCAGTCAGGCTGGAGCGGTCATATTGCCGGAGCAGGCTTAAAACATCTGATTCCAGGGTCTGCGTCTGGTGGATATAGCTATCTGAAATATCCGTCAGCTGGTCAGTTGGCAGGTCATAAACTTGAGATAATCCCAGCTCAAGTACAGTTTCAGGGTCGCGGCTAAGTAAGCGCTGGTAAGAGGCTTCTATAAATGCATCATAATCTAGCCCGTCCAACCCAACCGAAAGCTGGCTGAGTGAAGGTTGTGTAACCTGAACGGATGTGACAGTGTTTTGGCTTTCGGTTGCCAGGAGGGTAGGTGACGATTTTGGTGTGGAGTTTCCCGCTTTGCCACATGCTCCTACCAGTGTGGTAACGATAATTACAAGTGCCAAGATTTTGTATGACTTGATCATTTTCTAACCTCCCGGATAGGGTTTACTTCTCACCGATCGCGATCAGTGAAGTTGCCCCGTGAAAGCCTGTTTCATGCACTTGCAGTCGAAGCAATTCGCCTCGCAGGCGTAAATCTTCTCCGCTTTCCAGTACTTTTGCCCGGTTGAGGAACCGGTCAATAATGTTATCCAACTCATGGACTAATTCAGGGGCTTTTGGGTCGGAATCCAGCTCTTTTGAGTCGTAATAGCGCATGTTTTGCAGACCCAGCCTCTCGATGATCTCCACTACTTGCCGGCGGGTGAAAGTTTCGAAGTGTGTGATACCCTCAGCGCTATCTACGGCTGCCCACCAGTGATGGAGGTACATATGTGTAAGTTGTGTTTCAGTCTGACCATCACGGTACATTTCGCAGAAAATCAGCTGCCCACCCGGTTTACATACCCTCACCATTTCTGACAACACACCTGGCAGGTCTGCCATGTGGTGTAATGAATTAGATATGCACACTGTGTCAAAATGATCATCGGGAAAATCCATACGGGCAGCATCCATAAGCTGAAAGCGAATATTTGCCTTTTCGTGTGATTTCTCGGCAGTTTCCAATGGGCGCTGGTTGCAATCGATGCCGGTAATTTCTGTGTAATCCTTTAAATTTTCAATTAAATAGCTGATGAAACCGCCATTCCCTGTAGCCACATCTAAAACATATCCCGCAGAGAGCTCGTTTAATGCTTCTTCAACTGTCTCTGGCAGCTTTTCCTGACTATCCATATGGCATTCCCTCCGTGATGCTGAAAAGCAAACACGACCCTACAATAGGATTACTTGCCTTTAACTGAAAATGTTCAAATGGTCACATTTCAAGCTGTGGCTTTAGGGTGTTTATGGATAACTCTCAATTGAAAGTGGATTGATATGCTGAGAAGGGTGCAGGACAAGTGACAAGACGGGAAACTTCTCCCGTTCAATTAGCATTTCCGAGCTTTTCACCCAGCCGGTAAGCCTGTTCCATAAGCTCGGGTCGTTTTTGTACATCCCCAATATCCATAGCGGTCACATAGACAAGCTCGGTAATATTTCCCCCAATGTATCGTAACATGTCCTTAAAAGTGCGGATGGCATTAATCGCCCCCGATTTGTAAGGGTCGCTATCTCCATAAGTCAGCAGGATGCCAAATTGCTTGCCTTGGAGGGCATTTCCCTTTGGGCTTTCCAATGCATACCAGCGGTCGATGAACAGCTTGGTCTGGGCACTTACCGTGAACCAATAAATTGGGCTGGCGATGATGATCGCCTCGGACTGCCCTTAAAAACCAGCACAAGTTTCGCCATGCACACCTCTCGCCACATATTTTGCTTCCTTTGTCAGCGAAATAGAAACTGTGACTTGGTTCATAATCTTATATTAACCAAACCTCACCAATTAAGGTAAAATAATGAGGTGGTGAGTAAATCCATATGGTGTTATTAACCCGCGAACAAATAGAAGCCCGCTTAGTGGCCTTACACCGCGCTAGCCTGGAGCTGGTGAGCGATTTATCCCTGGATATGGTGCTTGAACGCATCGCCCATCTGGCGCGTGAACAAGCTGGGGCACGTTATGCCGCCCTGGGGGTGATCGATGAGAAAGGGAAATTGGCCCGTTTCATCCCGGTCGGCATGACGGCTGAGGAGATTCGCCAGATAGACCATCCACCGGTTGGCCTTGGATTAATTGGTGCCATTGCAAAAGAACATCGCACCATTCGCGTGGCGGATATCATGCAGGATGATCGTAGCGTCGGTTTCCCACCCAATCATCCTCCCATGGCCTCTTTCCTGGGTGTGCCAATCATCTCGGGCAATCAACTTTTAGGTCAAATTTATCTAACCGATAAGGAAGATTACACCGAATTTACACGTGACGATGAGCGTGTGATCGAAACACTGGCTGCATATGCAGCTGTAGCAATCGTCAATGCCCGCATGTATGAAGAACTAATGGCACGCGATAAATCGCTCACGCAGCGAAATAAGGATTTAAAGCTGCTCAATGATATTGGAGAAATGCTAGGCGATACCTTTGAGATTGATGAAATCCTTGAAAAAACCCTCGATTACGTCATGTCCTATCTGGAGGTTGAAGCGGGCGAGATATTTTTAACCGAAGAAGATGGATTATCTTTACGCATGGCGATGCACCGTGGCGAAGCAGCAGATGCATTTTGGACTAAAGATCAATTCAGGTTAGGTGAAGGGTTTGTTGGTCTGGTCGCAGAGAGTGGTAAACCGATCGTCACCGACGAATTACAGCAGGATGTGCGCTTTATCCGTCGACAAGTAGTAAATGCGGGTTTCCAATGCCTGGCATGTATCCCCTTGATCGCTCATGGTATTGTTGTCGGCGTGATGGGCGTTGCTACACGTCAATTGCAGCCACTGGAGCGACGTGAGATCAGTCTGCTCACCTCAATTGGTACCTGGGCGGGAACTGCCATCGAAAATGTGCGATTGAATCAACAAGGTCGCAGGACCGCCGTTTTGGAAGAACGTGAACGAATTGGCATGGACCTGCACGATGGCATCATCCAGTCTATTTATGCAGTTGGGTTAGCGCTGGATTATGCCCGCCTTGAGGTTGAAAACAACCCGGATAAAGCCTTGGTGAAGGTTGAGCAAGCCATCGAAGGATTGAACAGCACCATACGTGACATCCGCACCTATATCATGGACTTACGCCCGAGTCAGTTCCGGGGCGAGAATCTAATGGATAGCCTGCAACGCCTGATCGAAGAGACGCGCTCCAATACCCGGCTGGAAATCAGCCTCAATGGTCCTGAAAATAATACTTTGCTGCTCACGACCCCAATCTCGACGGCACTCTTTCATATTAGCCAGGAGGCTTTAGCCAATATCGCCAAACACGCCCATGCTCACCAGGCGAAAATAAGCCTCTGGGAGACCCCGGGTCGGGTTTTACTTGAAATTTCTGACGATGGGGTGGGTTTTGACTTGAGCAAGATGAGGCTGGCTTTGGGTCATGGCCTGGCTAATATGCATACCCGCGCCCATAAAATGGGGGGCGATCTCGAGATTGTTTCCGAGCCTGGCAAGGGCACCTCTATTCTGGCTTGGATTCCGCTGAATCAGGATGACAAAGCTGCTCAGCCGCAACAACCCCAGGATTAAGCACATTCGCCAACTGTTGGCACATCGCAAGGAACGCGATTCATCCAGGTTATTTGTGGTGGAAGGAATCCGCCATGTGGGTGAAGCCATTGCTGCCAGGGCTAAGGTGGAGTATCTCTGTTATTCCCCCGATTTACTGACCAGTGATTTTGCCCACAAGTTGATCCAAGAGCAGTCGCAACTAGGAATTCCCTGTCTGGCTGTCGATGGTGATACATTTAATCAGCTTTCAGGCAAGGAGAACCCTCAGGGGATCGTGGCGGTTGTCCGCCAGCCTGATTTACAACTGGAAAGTTTTAATCCGAAAAACTTTGTATGGGGTCTGGCTTTAGTTGCCCCACAAGACCCCGGGAACATTGGCACTATCCTGCGTACCATCGAGGCAGTGGGAGCCAGTGGCTTGTTGTTGCTGGATGACCCGGCCAGCGACCAGTTCTGTGCCGACCCTTACCATCCCAGCGCGGTGCGTGCCAGTATGGGATCGATTTTCTGGTGCCCGGTGGTTGCGACGACATTTGCTGAATTTACTCGCTGGAATAAAGCCAATGGATATAGGATCTATGGCACTTCTGCCCATGCCAGCCAAGATTACCGACAGGTTGAAAAATTTACCCAACCACTGATCTTGTTGATGGGCAGTGAGCGCGAAGGACTGACCGCCTCACAGTCTGGAATCTGTGATGTGATGCTGAAAATGCCCATGCGAGGCCGGGTGACCTCGCTGAACCTGGCGGTCGCTACGGGTGTGATGCTGTATTCTATTTTAGATAAGCTGGAATAACCTGCTGCGAATTTAATTATCAGCGCGCGGTGCTTCCCCCGTCCACCAACAAAGCCGAACCGGTCATAAAGCTGGAATCATCCGATGCCAGGAATAGCACTGCCCGGGCGATTTCAATCGTCTCGGCTACACGACCGATGGGCAGATCAGTTTTGCGTGCCTCAGCCTCACTTACTGCGTCAGTCCCCCGATAAAAACCTTCCTTCACCCAGCGATTCACAAAGGTATCCCCCGGGCAGACTGCATTGATGCGAATATTTTCCCCGGCATGGTCGATTGCCATGGCGCGTGTCATCTGCACCACTGCCCCTTTTGAAGTGCAGTAGGCTACTACCGCGGGCGCCCCGATAAATGCCCAATCAGAGGCATTATTGACGATCACCCCACCCCCGTGTGACCGCATCACCGGCAGCACCAACTTGGACATGCGCCAAACGGCGGTCACATTGAGCAGCATGGTATCTTCCCAATCTTGGTCGGTAGTGGTCTCTGCTGTCCCGCTGACCACGATGCCGGCATTGTTGAACAGGATGTCAATCCGTCCCAATCTAGAGAGGGTCTCTTCCACCGAGCGTTTACAGTCTTCCGTTCTTCGGTGATCGGCTGGGATGAAGTACGCACCGGTTTGTTCGGCTAATTGGCGACCAAGCTGCTCGCGTCGCCCGGTAAAAGCCACCCTGGCTCCTTCAGCTACGAACAATTCTACGGTGGTTTTCCCAATCCCGGAGGTGCCCCCCGTGATCAGCGCAACCTTACCAGCAAGTCTCGGGCGAGTACTCACCGGCTGGAAGGTGCAGTCTTATAGACGTGTGACCAACCCGCACCCCCGCAGATTTTACACCGGTCTTGAAATTCACCCGAGATCTGCACACCCGTTCCGCCACAATGGGGGCATTTGTGGGATGGCTGAGCTACCAACACGCTTCCTTGCCCATTACATACCAGACAGATATCTTTATATTGTCCATATACGCCAGTACCTTCGCACCAGGCGCACGTTTCAGGCGCATACTGCATCACAGGCATAACCATGTCGAATTCCTCCATAAAAAAATTGCTTAGCTTTGCGATTCATTATACCCGAGGTTTGGATCTGAAGAATAGTATATCCAGATTTCGGGTGAAACTCAAGATTAATAATATTGAATGTAAATAAACAGAAATAAAAAAATATACATTAAATTATAAATATATTGAATATTTATATTGACAAAGTTAAACAATTGTGTATAATGTTGTTACATAATAGTAATCAATAATTTACCGAGGAAAATGTAATGAATGCTAATCTTACCGTCAAAGAACCCTCCCGTTGGGCACCCCGTTTTTTCACCATCTGGACAGGTCAGGCTTTCTCCCTTTTAGGCAGCCAGCTTGTATCTTTTGCGGTCATCTGGTGGCTGACCCAAAAAACCGGCTCAGCGACTGTCCTGGCGACAGCCTCCCTGATCGGTTTATTACCTCAGGTTGTGCTCGGTCCACTTACTGGTGCATTGGTTGATCGTTGGAGCAGGCGCCTGACCATGATGATTGCAGATAGTCTGATCGCACTGGCGACCATTGTACTAGCTATCCTGTTTGCCTTGGGACATGTACAGATCTGGCAGGTATACGCCTTGCTTTTCATTCGATCGGTGTGTGGAGGTTTTCATTGGCCTGCCATGCAGGCCTCAACCACTCTGATGGTCCCCAAGGAACATCTGGCACGCATCCAGGGATTAAATCAAATGCTTCAGGGAGGCATGAGCATCGCCTCGGCACCCCTCGGTGCGCTATTACTGGCATGGTTACCCATGGAGGGCATCCTGGCGATCGATGTATTCACGGCCATATTGGCCATTGGGCCGCTTTTCTTCTTTGAAATTCCTCAACCGGAGAGGCGGGATTTACCGGCCAATGCGCAAGGTAAATCCACCTTACGGCAGGATCTGGCAGCTGGTTTTCGTTACTTGTGGAGTTGGCCGGGTCTGATGTACATTGGCATCATGGCCGCGGTGATCAATTTCCTGCTTAATCCTGCCTTCGCCTTGCTACCCATCCTCGTTACCAAGCACTTCAATGGCCAGGCCATCCAGCTTGCCACTCTCGAGTCTTTTTCTGGCATCGGGTTTATCGTTGGTGGTCTGGTCCTCAGTACCTGGGGCGGCTTTAAACGACGTGTATTAACCAGCCTGACCGGACTGATTGCCATGGGTATAGGCTGCCTGGTCATGGGCTTGTTACCACCTTCAGCATTTGTCCTAGCGGTAGGCACGATGCTCTTTCTTGGCATCATCAACCCAATCGTGAACGGGCCACTGCTAGCGGCGGTACAGGTCGCGGTTGCACCAGAGATGCAGGGCCGGGTATTTACCCTCATCGGCACACTGGCCGCCGGTATGTCGCCCATCGGTTTGATCATTGCCGGCCCCATCTCTGATAAGCTTGGCGTTCAAACCTGGTTCATTATTGGCGGGCTGGTGACTGGTTTGATGGGCATCGTTAGCTTCTTTGTACCATCTATCATGCACTTTGAAGATGGCAGGAGTGCTCCTGATGCCGTAGTGACAGATAAACCAACGCCGTCAGTACCTGAACGAGCGTTGCCTCAGGTGGAAAGTGCTTCCATAACTACGCCGATCAGCTTTGACTGCACCTAATTGACAGATTTACGGGAGAGAACATAAAATGCCCTTCCATACCGGAAGGGCATTTTATGTATAATCCCATGGCTATTTTGACTACCAAAGCCCTCTCACCACCAGGAGTAAACCGATGATCAACAGAGGTATGCCCACGATTGCCCCAACTACAGTCACTGTCAGGATAAATCCCGCCAGCATCAAAACCAAGCCTAAAATCACTGCTACCAATCTACCGGTGAGCATGACAAGATAGGCGATGAAGTTCCATAACCAGACGAACGGTCTTAAAAGGCAATTTGTGTTCTTGGGATTAATCATGTGCAGCTTCTAGCTTATATATTTTATAATTAATACGCAGAAACCTCGTTAAAGGTTGTGAATTTAGAATCTTAAATACCGCTAATCTATTTGAAATACTTATGTAATGTATTCTGGGTAAAATACACCCATATCGATTAGGAGCAGCATATGGTTAAAATAGATCCTTCCGAGATAACTCCCAAGCGTCTCTATCTATCCCGTCGTCAATTTATTGGTGGAGCCGGATTGACCGTGGCAGGGGCGCTGGCTCTGGCAGCTTGTAAGGGGAATGTACCTGCGGATACCACAGGTGAGGCCACTTATACCGGTCCCACCACCGATGAGCTGGGTGTACCATTGACCTCATACCAGGATATCACCCACTACAACAATTACTATGAGTTCTCCACCAATAAGGCAGCGGTGGCAAATTTAGTCACCGATTTCCCTGTTTCTCCATGGAGTGTCGAAGTCTCGGGTCTGGTCAGCAACCCAAAGACTTATACCATTGACGAGCTACAGAAATTCAAACCGGAAACACGCGTTTATCGCCTGCGTTGCGTAGAAGCATGGTCAATGGTCATCCCCTGGATTGGTTTTCCATTAAATCGGCTTCTCGATGAAGTTCAGCCAACCTCTGAGGCTAAGTTCATCGAGTTTACTGCTATCTACGACCCGAAAGATATGCCTTTGCAGGGATCGAGTCTACTCGAATGGCCTTATGCAGAGGGCTTGCGCATGGATGAAGCCATGCATGACCTGACGCTTTTGGTTACCGGCATGTATGGGGGAGATTTACCCAAACAGGACGGTGCACCCCTGCGCCTGGTCGTACCGTGGAAGTACGGTTTCAAGGGGATAAAGGCGATTGTTAAAATCGAGGCGGTGAACTATCAACCAAAAACCACCTGGGAGTTGGCTGGACCCAATGAATATGGCTTCTATGCCAACGTTAACCCCAACGTGAATCATCCACGTTGGTCGCAAGCAACTGAACGTCGCATTGGAGAAGTGGGAAGAATCAAAACCCTGATGTTTAATGGCTATGGCGATCAGGTTGCTTCACTGTATAATGGGATGGATCTGAATATAAATTTTTGAATTACAACAACGCGTTCTTCACTCGCTGGTTCCCCCTCCTGGTTCATATTACCTGTCTGTTACCCATTCCAATTCTGGTTTTTGACGGCTTGAGTGGGAATTTATCTGCAGACCCTATCCGCGGTTCAATCTTGCGTACCGGGAAGATCGCCCTGGAGTTGTTAATCTTGAGCCTGGCCTGCACTCCCTTAAATAACATCTTTTGGTTTAAGCCAGCTCTCAGGCTTCGTCGTGCTTTAGGGGATTACGCTTTCCTGTATGTATGCCTGCATTTTGC
>JBAQFX010000275.1:0-2421 GCA_049287485.1 Anaerolineales bacterium | reverse complement strand
GGTCCAGGCATTGAGATTAGCGATCTGGGACAGTGACGGCGTCCTCATCTTGCGAGCTGACGCCAGCCAGGAAAGCCAGGTAGTCGGACGACTTCCTCAGGGCGCTCAGGTTGAGCTGCTCAGCCAGCAGGGCAACTTGATACCCCAGGGTGAGCTCGATCTGACCAATGCCATCACAGAACGCTGGTTCAACGTCAGCGGAACCGAGGTAGATGGATCGCAGGTCCAGGGATGGACATCCGATAGCCGCATCCGGGTTCGCCAGGAGAGCCCCGAAGGTACCCCCCTTAGCGGAACGGTTCGTCGAAAACTGGCAAGCAACGTCGATCCGCTGACGGATATTTACGCTGAACCAAACGTAAAGAGTGCCGTTGTCGGGCGCTTGGAGGCTGATACCACCGTTTCTATTAATGAGACCGCTACCTTAGAAGTGTGGTACCAGCTAGAGAGCACACAGGATGGACAAACTGTGACAGGTTGGGCGCCTTCGCGCTTCATTCAGGTATTCGGTGAAGAACCACGCGGTCGCGTCGATCGCGGCAATGCCGGTCTGTTCACCACCGAATTTATCAGCAAAATGGTCAATGATCGTTTCTTTATCCCCGCCCTGCGTACCACCTTGTTGTTGATGGTCATTATCATCCCCTTACAATTCGTCCTGGCAATCATCATGGCTTTGGTGATCCAGGCTCGCCTGCGCGGTAATTCTCTGTTATTGTATATCTTTGCCATCCCCTTAGGCGTCTCAGACCTGGCAGTGGGTATCGTCTGGTTTGCAATTTTTACCCAATCGGGTTTCCTAAACTCAATTCTGATCAATATGGGCCTGATCAAAGCACCGCTTACGTTTTTATCGGCTGAAACACGCCAATGGATCATTGTAGCCATTATCCTGGCTGAAGTGTGGCGGGCTACCTCGATCGTGATGATTATTGTGGTATCAGGATTGCAGGCAATTTCTCAGGAAGTGTTGGAAGCTGCGGAAATATTTGGAGCCAATTTATGGCAGCGCATACGCCATGTCATCTTACCCTTGCTCAAGCCCAGCCTGCAGGTTGCCCTGATATTGCGTACCATCCTGGCGCTACAGGTCTTTGCCGTGGTGATCGCCCTGAGCGGAGGTGATGTAGTCACAGTCCTGGCAAATGAAACCTATCGTCAGTATTATGATTTTCGTAATCCAAATGTGGCCGCTTCATATGCCGGATTAATCCTGCTCTTATCCATGATCAGTGCAATTATATACCTGCGACTCGTGCGGACCCAGGAGGAGGCAGCCACATGACAACAGTAGCTGAAACTCAACAAAAAATACAAGCCTCAGCAGAAGTCAAGGCGCTGCACCACAAGATGCTCGCTCGACAGCGTCGCAGTCGCCTGCTAACATATGCAGTAGGGATCCTGATCGCACTGTGGATCTTGGTGCCAATATGGTTTATCGGATCGATGGCTTTTACTACGCCAGCGGAAGTACGCTCTTTCCCCAAAAGTGTCATTCCATTTATCCCGTTTTCCCTTGATACCATGCGCTTTTTTCTCGCTTCGCAAGGTATCATCCCTGGGGTGATCAACAGTGTTGTGGTTGCCGTGATTACCCTGCTGCTGTCTACGCTCATCGCGGCGCCAGCCGGTTACGCCCTCTCACGTTACATTTTTCCCGGGCGCAACTTTTTCCGGCTATCGATCCTGGCTGTACGCGCCTTCCCGATTGTGATCCTGGCTATCCCGCTGGCGGTCGTCTTTCTCAATCTGGGGATCTACGATAGTGTGTACAGTCTGGCGCTAATGCATACGGCTCTGACTTTACCTACTACGGTTCTGGTTATTGGTAGTGTATTTGCCAGTATTCCATACGAGCTAGAAGAAGCTGCCATGGTTTTCGGATGTACGCCAATTAAAGCCTTTCGGCATGTCGTTTTACCGCTGGTACTGCCGGGAATCGCTGCGGCAGCGATTTTTACCTTCGTGATGTCCTGGAATGAGGTATTTGCTGCCAGCGTATTGACCATTCAGAACCGTACCCTGCCAGCCCAAGTGCTCTACGCTCTGAGTCAGTCTTCAGAGCCTTACCAGTTTGCGGGTGGCTTCTTTATGCTGGTACCATCGATGATATTTATCTTTTTGATCCGCCGCTACCTGTTCAATATGTGGGGACAGATCACGAAATGACCTATGGCTGAAAATTTGAATTGTGAGGCTAGATAATCATGGCTGAAATAAAAATTGAGAATGTCACCAAGCGTTTTGGTGATTTTACCGCAGTGAGTAACGCCAGCCTAACGGTGGAAGATCAGGAATTTGTCGTGCTGCTAGGTCCGAGTGGTTGCGGAAAGACTACCTTGCTACGTGCTGTAGCCGGGTTAGGCATGGCAGATGAAGGCAGAATCAGCATTGGCTCACGCGATATAACCTATCTACCGC
>JBAQFX010000274.1:0-2473 GCA_049287485.1 Anaerolineales bacterium | reverse complement strand
GTCCCAAGCGTCTCGAGACCACGATTGGAGGCACACCGCGGTTCAGCATGATGGAGGCGGCAGAGTGCCTGAGATCGTGGATCCTGATATGCGGTAAGCCTGCTTTCCCCAAAACCCTTAGAAAATCCTTGCGCAGGTTGCCGGGGTCTCCAGGTGTACCCACACTGGTAGGAAAGATCAGATCGTTTTCCTTCCACTGATCGCCTGCAAAGGCTTTGTGAAATACCTGTTGTTCTTTGTGGACGCGGAGCTTCTGTAATACGCCTTCTCCCAGCTTGATCGCCCTCCTGCCCGCTCTGGTCTTGGGTTCGACGAAGACCTTCCCCTTACCCGGCACAGATTGTACCTGGCGCTGGACGTAGAGCACGCCAGTATCCCAATGCAGGTCAGTCCACTTTAGTCCAAATAGCTCTCCTTCACGGAGCCCGGTGTTGATCGCAAGGTAATACAGTGATTCATAGTTGCTACCGCTCGCTGCAACCAGGAATTGGACCACCTGGCTTTCGTCCAGTACCTTCATCTCTGCATGCTGATACTTTGGAAGAGCAGCGCCTTGCGTAGGATTGACCATCAGCAAGCCATAGCGGATCGCCTTGCCCAAAGACCGGTGAAGAATCGCATGCACGATTCTGACGGTTCGGATGCCGACTCCAGACTGGACCAGCTCAGAATAATACTTTTCAATTCTTGCCAGGTTCAGTTCAGCTAATGGGATTTGACCGATCCACGGGAGAATGTGACTCCGGATGACCTGTTGGTAATGTACGGCGGTCATGTCGCGCAGATATACCTTGCTCGTCTCCAGCCATTCGGTCAGGTAATCGCCAAGGCTAACCTTCGCTCCCTGAAAATCATAGCCCCTTTCCAGTTTTGACTGCATGCTGTGCAGCCATTCCTGGGCTTCTGCCTTGGTTTTGAAGCTCCGGCCAATACTCTTGCCCTTTACACGAGGCGTCTGAGCTCTATAACGAACACCTCGCCTGTAAACTGTCCCCTCTCCACTGCCACGCTTATGTCGTGTCATTTCCTTGTTCCTTTCTTGAGTATCAAGGAAATGTAGCCCGACAGCCCTGTCCGATCGGTTGTTAAGGTGCGAAAATACATGCACATTTTAACACTCACTTGAATCTGTGGACAGGATAGACTGGCAAGAAATATGAGTATCCAATCATTAGAAGTTTAAGGGTGATCCGTTTCCCGGTGGATATTCTCTTCGATGTATTCAACCAGGTCTTGAGGGCGAACACGGATCGAGCGCCCCAGCCTGACAGTGGGGATGTGACCGGTTTGCATCAGCAGGTAGGCAAAGCTGCGGCTGACGTTGAGCAAGCGGGCGACATCATTGCCTTTAAGCAATTTCTCGATTTGAGTGATTTCATGTAATTGGTTTTGAATTTGATCCATGGATTTTATACCTCCGAAGTTGTGTATTTTCCGAACGTTTCATCTCACATAAAATAAGAGATTAAACAAAAACCACACGTGTTGAACATAAAAATGCTACTCTCGTGTGGTTTGATCAATTGACGTACAATCCGGCGATAATGCTCGCACGGCATTATTCTTTTCTTCTGATAATACCAATCAAATAAAATTTGTCAACCAATTAAGGGGGTGACGGGACCTATGTCTTATTAACAACGGGACTTAGGTCCTCTTCATAGTAATGTTCCTTATGTTTACAGACAATATATTATGGTTATAATTAGGTAACAGACATCAAATCCAAAGGAAGGCAACATGGCAATCCGTGTCGCTATAGTCGAAGATCATCCGCTCATGGTGAAAGCCATTGTTGATGTGCTCTCCAATCAACCCGATATCACAGTCGTTGGTACTTCTAATCATGGCTTTGAGTTGCCCAAGCTTGTTCGAGAGACATCGCCCGATGTGGTTATTCTCGACTTAGGCATGACTGGTGAAAATTTCGAACCGATATCAGCAGTACAGTCTTTGCTTCATGAACATCCCGAGGTACGGATATTAATCCTTACTGGTTATGATGATGAGATTTATGTCAGGCAACTTGTGGATGCTGTTGCATATGGCTATGTGCTAAAGAGTGATGATCTTTCGTTGGAGTTGCCTAACGGTGTAAGGCGAGTATTCGATGGAAAGAGGTTTTACTCAACTGCAGTTGTTGACAAATTATTTGCCAATCAAAAACCTGAAGAGGTCGTATTAAGTGAACAGGAACTGATCGTACTCAGGTTGGCTGCTAAAGGACACTCGAATACAAGCATCGCTCAATCAATGAATATCTCTGAAAGACGTGTGCGTAATCTGCTTTCAGGTGTTTATTCGAAATTTGATATCCGTGAAGCTGAAACAATAAATGTGAGAGTCGCTGCAATTAATAAAGCCCGGGAACTCGGATTACTGCTATCTGACTAAATAAACGGGACATCTGTCTAGCAGTAGATGGGACGTATGCCTAGCTGTGGACGGGACATTTGTCCCTAGTATCTTATCT
>JBAQFX010000273.1:0-4050 GCA_049287485.1 Anaerolineales bacterium | reverse complement strand
ATCACGTCCACGGTAGGCGATCCACTGCCCATCCGGTGAGAGTTTGGGGTCGAGGAACTTAGCTGTACCGTTTTCAATCGTGAATAGTTCGTGTGAAACCCCACTGGCAAGCTCGAAGGAATAGACTTTCCACGCAGATCCTCCGGTGAATGGGGCGACGAAATACACCAGGCTACCATCTGGAGACCAACCCACCACTGACTCATAGCTCAGATTGGAAAGCTGGCGCAGGGCTGTCCCGTCAGTATCCATTATGAATACGCTGTCGATGATGCTACCATTCAAATATACAAAAGCAATCTGAGTTCCATCCGGCGACCAATGAAGGTCGAACCCATACGCATTGGGGAGGATTTGATCGGTCTGCAAATCGAGATCAACGATGTGGATTGAGTTATCTAAACCAGAGTAAGCCACCTTTTTCCCATCCGGCGACAGTGCCCCCCAATTACCTGTCGATGTAACCACTCGTTTCTCGCTGCCATCCAGGTTGTGTAGAACGAGGCCCCATGAATTACCATCTTCCAACGGTTCGTAGACGAGTACCTTCCCACCCGTCAATTCTGCTGGGATTGGATGGAGCTGATCCATTGTGTCGGCGGTCAGGCACACGCCGGGTTGGGGAATTGGGTTAGCCGGCAGGTCAGTACGGGGCACAGCCGGGGACCATTGGCTTTCCCAGCGGATCGGGTCGCCATTCACGGCTAGGTTGTATAGCCTCACCGTGAGTACACCGGATGGAACCTGGGCATAGCTCACATGCCTGGTAAAAATGCCATTAACAAAGCTGCCACTTCCACCCCAACCCAAAGTTGTACGGCCTAGAATTTCTATGTCAACGCTGACCAAATCAGGATCTCCTTGCAAGCGGAAGTTGTAGCCATTGCGTGAATAGGTTGTAATCGAAAGCAATTTTAGGGTGTGACCGGCGAGCTGGATATCCTGGTCGGGGGTCCATTCCTGGCCGGGCTGGGGGTTGGAACCCGCATCGAAAGTGAACTCTGCCGTGGAGCCTGGGTCCGGCTGCCGGGCTGTGAAACCGGAATAGCTGATCGTCAGGGGGTATGCTAAACCAGCCGCCTTGAACTGCATAAACCAGAAAGGTCCGTTCGGGTCAAGCCCAAGTTCATTCGGGCCGACATCCTGGGGATAATTGAAATCCACTTTCTTTCCATTGGCGTCTCGAATATCCGCCTCGCCGTTAACTACCTGTTCTCCAGGCGAACCCACGAATGGGAACTGTCCAATCAGAATATACCCATCGCTCGTTTCGATCTCTTTAATTATCGTAATACGGTTGTTCACCATAGATGTGGGTGTTGCGCCCAACTCTTCTGTCGGGGCAGTGGTTGCTGGGATCAAACTGGGCTGGGACGTAGGTGAGAGATCGATCACCGGCATCACGGTTAAGTCAGGAGGGGCAGTTACAAAGCGCAAGGAGAGCTCCCAGTTTTCTGGCGTTTTACCCGGTAATGTGTTGAAGATACACGGCATAACGAAAGTGGCTGCATCGATTCTCGCTGGCACAGGCTCGAAGTCATTGCCTTTACGGGAGAGCTGTGTTCCATCTGGGAGCCGCAGGTATTCTGGCGTGGTGCATCCCATCATGTCTTCTCTATCTGGGTATGCGGAGCCCGGCACTCCGAAGATCCGGTATTCGATATGGGTCTTATCTGCACTCAGGGTCGCAGAGGTAACCGTGATGGATATCTCATTACGAGTGACGGTAACCGGCTCTGCCAGCACCCGGATGGGCGCCCCCTGTTCCACGATGCCAACTCCAGGGATATAACCGAGCAACCCGCGCACCGCGGCGATCACACGCTGCGGTCCAACCGCCAGGAAGCCAATCAAGAGTACGGTGATGACAAAAACCGCCACCCAGGCAGGCCGTAAATAAACTGGACGCTTAGCCCTTGGCTTGGTTTCTGCCTGGTGCAAGATACGTGTGTGTAACTCTTTTAGAAATTCTTCACGTGCCAGCGGAGCTGCAACTGCAGCACGGATTTCTTCTTCAAATTCAGGCGTAGGAGCTATATCAGACATTGGAAATCTCCAACTGGTCTTTTATCCGGGCCAGCAAACGGTAGAGTGTTTTTTTGACCGTATCTTCTTTTTGATTGAGCAATTGCCCGATTTCTGCAAAGCGTAGATCGGCCACATAACGCAGCCGAATCAATTCCTGCTCATCAAAGGACAATGTGTGGATGAGCTTTGATAAGGCAGTTACCCGTTCCGTGTCAATGACTTGCTGCAGCAAATTGGGATCCACAGCGACTCTCTCTATTTCATCCAGCGACGCATTATTTCGCCGCCGGCGGAAATAATCCATCACCTTGCTGCGAGCGATGGAAAACAGCCAGCTGGCAAAATACCCATCATGCCGATATTTCGGGAAGTACTCTAATGCCACCAAAAAGGTTTGCGCGGTTACATCTTCAGCTTCGGCGATGCTCCCAATACGGCTATATAAATACCGATAGACGGGCTGGGCGTAAAGCGAATACAACTCCCCGAACTTCTGTGGATCGCGCCTGGCTGCTGCAATAATTTGTGAAACCTGCTTCTCTTCTGGTCGATGCATCCGTTTCAGTGATATAGACATTGTACTATCAACCATAAAGTTCCTTTTTCCCGGGTAGATTAGTTTAGAGCTCTATATGTAAAACGGATAATTATTCAAAAAGGGACAGGGTTGCTAAATGTGTTTGTAATGATCATTCGAGCATAAATTAAGCATTTACACTTAACATGTTCCGGCGCTGGCATTCAATCTGCCAGAACCGGAGAATTAGGTAATACAAACAACTGTCCATTTACTGGTTCGGTGGCATCCGATAGAGAAGCCAAGGCGCCGAACAGTTCTATATCGGTTTTTATTGAAATAAGTCAAGAGTATTGATGTACGTGGAGATCTTCCCATCTGCCGACATACCAATTTGGAGGAAGGGTGGCATCATCATCCAATCTGTGCCCGTCCAATCCTTGTTCCGGTAAGACCATGTGAAGAAGTAAATATCACCCTTATTGCCCTCCTCATAGGTTAATTCAGATTTAAATTGTGCATATTGAGGCGAATTATTCTGGGCGAATTGTTCGGCTATCGGTCGTACTTCGTCTATGCTTTTTACCTCCATGGCAGGAACCTCAGGAGCATAGGGAGGTTCGATTTGGGCTAAGCGATCACCTTCTATCGAAACCCAATATTTCGTTCCGATATCATCGTCATACACGGCCGCATCGATCCAGGGAGCATTGGCAAGGTTCAGTATTCCAACAAATGTTAACTCTAAATCAGGCTTATCCATAACTTGTCGTATCAGGTTAATATCTGCGTTTTGGTTTACAGCCGCCATCACAGGAGCCAGGCGGAGAGTGTCCATGGAACTTGACATGATTTCGCTTTTTGCATATCCATCACCAATTAATATATTAAAATACTTCCCTTCTGATGGATCATATACCCTGACGGTGGGACCTTCTTTTAGCACCTGGTCGAAAAACGCCGGGTACTCATCAAGTAGCTGCTGATAATATTGGTCATTCTCATCTGGAGTCTGTTTTGTTGGGAACGGGGTAGGCTGCATATCAGCAATGTATAGCAGCTTGTACTGATCATTCAAATCACGCAGCTCTCGTGTAAATTCTTCGTGGAGCTTAGAAATTGTCTCCATGGATTTACCCTCAAATCGAATAATCTGCTGGCCCGTTTTGGGATCTGTGCTTGTTGATACTTCTCCATTCTGCATTTCTGTGTTAACCGCCTGGTCATAATCTGCTGCCAGTTTGACTATTTTGGCGACAATTTGTTCCCGCGCAGTAAGCGTGGGAGAAGGTATCGGAGTGGCCCTAGCAGGGGTTTGGGTGTTAGTAATAAGCAGATTAGACTGTGAAATAGCCTCGGTAGGTTGATCCAAGATAGGCTCCTCTTTATTTCTGCCTAAAGCGTACACGGTGATGATCAAGAGGATAGCGAACAATCCGGTCCCAAGGTAAAGCTGTGTTTTCATCGAGAGTCTCCATTTTGAAAAAAAGGATTTGCCTCTATTG
>JBAQFX010000272.1:0-3217 GCA_049287485.1 Anaerolineales bacterium | reverse complement strand
CATATGATAATTGTTCGGGAGGGCTCTGGATAGTCTGTATCTGTTCCCAGTCATTACCTATCCACTCCCATGTATCTATGGCATTATTCGGAGCTCCCTGTCCGCCATAGATAATAATGACTTGTTTATTCTCATCGTAGGCCATACCAAAATCGGCTCGCACCGGTGGTCGATGCTGTGGTTGTTGTTCAATCCAATCGCTACCATCCCAAGTCCATGTGTCATTTAACAAGCCTCCACCTACACCTCCACCAAACAAAAGCATTACATGATTCACTTTATCGTAAGCCATATTTGCCCCTAACCTGGGTGGTGGAAGGTGCGTCGGTAATTTCTGCTCCCAATTAACACCATCCCATGTCCACATATCTCCTAATGCCTCCCATTGACCTCCACCTGTATCGCCTTGACCACCAAACAGAATCACGAGATTCTGATCCGGATCATAAGCAATACTTGCCTCGGTACGGGGTGATGGAGATAATACTGGATTTTTTAATATCCAATCAATCCCAGTGAAGAACCATGTATCCCCGAGTAATATTCCGTTATCATTACCTCCAAATAAAACCACTCCTTTTCGAGCCTCGTCGAACGCCATGCTAGAATTTACACGTGTAGATGGTGAATTTGGTGTTTGTAATTGTATCCATTCAAAACCATCGGTCATCCATAAGTCATTCATCTCTCCAATTGTTGAGTTAAGACCTCCAAATAATATCGCAACATTGTTTATAGGATTTAATGTTAATGAAAATCCAATTCGTGGTAGTGGAAGGGAATTAAAGTTAATATATTTCCATGTAGTGTGTAAGGTAAACAATTCAGTTCTAATGGTTAAATCTTGAGTACCCCAAACAGTTTGATTATTGATCTCTGTTTTTTTATCTGACGATGGTGAATCAATATTGTTGTTTTTACCAGTTCCGGAACCTATTGGCATAAAAATGATGAGGAAAATAATAATATAAATTAATATATTGTTTTTAGTTTTTTTCGCCATAGAAAATTCCATTCATAAGTTTACATTCGAACGATTTTTTATTTAATTTCTTACATAATCGAGCTTCCAAACTTCGGATTGCTCAGTCATTGTGACATTTTCATTAGGATCACTATTTTTTTGTCGAAAATCATTAAACAAGATTACTGTTTTGAGTAAGGAAATATAAAATATTCTTGCTCGGTAAGCTAATTGATTAGGTGGTTGTACGATAGTTTGTAATTGACCCCAATCATTACCCAACCACACCCAAGTATCAGTGGGAGGATTATTAGCGATTGACTGGCCGCCAAATATAACAACGCGTTGTTTATCCTCGTCATAAGTCATACCGAAGTCAGCTCTTAAAGATGGAATATGTACTGGTTGCTGTTTAGTCCAATTAGTTCCATTCCATGTCCAGGTATCATCCAACAAACCGCCTCCGACACCTCCGCCAAATAAGAGCATCACATGCCGATAATTATCATAAACCATATTTGCCCCAACTCTGGCTGTTGGTAAATTGGCGGGTAATTGCTGCTGCCAATTTGTACCATTCCAAACCCACATATCATTTAATGGTTCTAAGAACCTCCCACCAGTATCCGCTAAACCACCGAACAGTATAATTTGATTATGATCTGTATCATATGCTATACATGCGCCTGTACGCGGCGAAGGATGCTGGATTGGGTTAAGTTGAGACCAATCGACACCGTTAAAAGACCAAGTTTCTCCCAATAAGATTCCATTCTGAATTCCACCGAAAAGCGTTGCTTTTTGCAGAACATTATTCCAGGCCATAACCATTCCATATCGAGGGGAAGGACGATGTGTAGTTTGAACTTGTTGCCATTGAGATCCATTAAATGACCAAGTATCATTAAGATAGCCCGAGGTTGAATTTGTCCCTCCAAATATGAAAGCTGTTCCACTACTTCTTTTATAAGCCAATGCACTACCAAAGTGAGGTGGAGGCATGTATGCGATATTCATCTGATTCCATTTTGGTACTAGTGTAGGCATAATATTCTCCCTTATTGTGTATTAGTATGATTATTTGTTCAAATCTCAATTAACATACTAATTCTCTGTAAATTGATAAATTGATGAAAAAAAGAAAAAAACATGATACCGATTATTTACCTCTTTATGGATAAGGATTCTGTGTAGGTAATTCAGGTGGATTTTCAGGTGGATTTTGTTGTGGCGGTGGATAAGGACTTGGTGTTCCTTCTACTTGTTGCATGTATTTATGAATTGCGGGAAGATATAAAGTCGATTTGATTGGAGTAAATCTCACATTACCATTTTGTCTTGCGATGTCATAATCAGCGCAATTGGCACATTGATAGTCCGGAGGAGAATCATCTATATAAAATTGCCAGATTATCGTTTTGTATTTTCCAAGCGCAACTTCTTTTACAGTATTGAACTTGAAATCTGCCTCAGATTTTGCTGTAGTGCAGGGGTCACATGGAGAGCAACTGAATTCGCAAACACCATTATCT
Source organism: Anaerolineales bacterium (assembly GCA_049287485.1). GTDB lineage: Bacteria > Chloroflexota > Anaerolineae > Anaerolineales > UBA4823 > FEB-25. The sequence continues at coordinate 721 of JBAQFX010000272.1, read as the reverse complement.
GCGAGCCAAACTACATACGGTCGTTGGGGATCATAGTATTGCCCATCAAACCATTCTTGCCATAGTCCAGGCGTGGTATATATGCCAAGATTAAATGTTTCTCCATATTCATTCCCTTTTTCTATAATTCCGTCTAAAAAACCCTCTAGTACTTGGCGATTCCAGTCGATATTAACATAATCATAATAATGCCATCCGCCAAAGAAATCTGAATTTGGATCATCATCTACTGTTCCTGGCTCAATGTCTGCGAAAAATGTCTTCCCCGCAAATAAATAATAATAATCATAATCAAGCCATGCAGATCCTGCCTTTATTCCTTGATCGTGGCCATAATCATAAGGTTGCCGACCTGCCCTATATTTATAGTAAGGTCCTTTTACACACCAATATGTATGTGTATAATCGATTCCCGCTTTATTTGCAGCAACGGGGAAAAAACCGGGTTCATAATAAAAAAATTCTCCCACGCCAGTTCTACCTATATAAAAATTTTGAGGAAAATTTGAAGCATTATCACCTATGGTGTCTACAGCCCAGCTTGTGTCTGTACCATAAAAGTATGGACCTTCACCAAGATCTGCTAATACAGTATCTAGTGATTTTTCATTAATAAGTTTTAGTATAGCTCCAGCTGCTATTGCAGATCCCGAAACAATTGCTAACTTAATAAAATTTCGTCTCCCGAAATTTCCTTTAACCTTGTCATTTTGTATTGACA
>JBAQFX010000271.1:0-13356 GCA_049287485.1 Anaerolineales bacterium | reverse complement strand
TCCAGATACTCCGTGATTTGAATATTCAATTTGCTCAATCATTAACTCCTCCCACCCTTACCCCCACTCCGCTTATCGTGCCAGTGATTTTGCCTTCTGGCCATACACCCCCAAACTCACCTGGTGGTTCTCAACCGAATGAAGCGGAAATTCCCGCTCACTTGCGCCCTCTTTACCTATCCATGGCGGATATCCCCATCCCCACGCCTGGTCCCGAACAAGCCACTCAAATTCAAATCCCTAGCATTAATGTTGATGCACCTGTCGTTCAGGGGGATGGATGGGAACAGCTCAAAAAAGGTGTGGGGCAGTATATCGGCTCTGCAGATCCAGGTCAACCGGGAAATATGGTCCTTTCAGCCCATAATGATGTATACGGAGAGATATTTCGCCGTCTGGATGAGTTGAAGCAAGGTGACAAAATTATCATCTACACCCCCCAGCATTCATTTACGTACACCATCGCCAATATCCAAATCGTAAAGCCCACAGATGTTGAGGTCATGGCTTCTACTCCCGACCCAACCGTGACCCTGATTTCATGTTACCCGTATATGGTGGATAATAAGCGCATTATTGTCCAGGCTAATTTACAGGGTAGCGAAAAATAAGATATATAATAAGGGTCACAAGACACACAAGGATGGATGGTGTTATCTCGCCTTCATCCTGGGAAATTAATGGAGCAGTTTTATGGCAAAAAAATCAAAACGTCAGGTCCGTCGGGAATCGAATCCTGTAACAGATAGATCGATACCAGATACAATAAGTGGCAATCGCCCAACCGGGTTTAATCCCGATTATTATTTTGTCATCCGCGATATTCGCCGGGTGGGATTGCTGGCAGGTTTCTTTATTGTTGTTTTAGTGACATTATCCTTTTTCTTGCATTGACGGATTAAATAGTTTAGCTAAAACCGTAAATTACGCTCAAAAGGTGGGAAAATGGAACGACCACGCTGGCCATATGCAACAAAATTGACCATTAGCCTGCTTTTGCTGGCTTTTTTCATCTACCTCTTAACCCGTTTCCGCGAGATCATTCTCCCCATCATCATTGCCATCATTGTTGCTTATATTCTCAATCCATTTGTAAATTTCTTGGAAAAACGGTTTCGTATTCCGAGAGTATTAGCAACCTTTTTAACCTATCTTTTCGTGTTGGCGATAATTATCCTCGTTCCCATTGTAATTATCCCTAGATTGGGAGTGAACCTCGTTCAATTGCAGCTTAACCCCCAGCAAATAATCTCTTCAATTGAGAGCGCAATTGCACAACAATATGTTATCGGCGGCATAACCATCCATCCCAGCACATTTGCCAATCAGGTGATTAGCGCTTTACAGGGGTTATTACAACCTGTAGTCGGACAAACCGTAAATTTAGTTAAGACCATCATTACTTCCATCATTTGGGTCATTTTAATTCTACTGGTATCATTTTATCTGATTAAGGATAGTTCCAAGCTGGAAATCTGGTTTACATCACACCTTCCACCCACTTTATTGCCAGACTATAAGTGGATACGGGATGAGATTAATCTAATTTGGGCTGCCTTCTTTCGTGGTCAGCTGCTTTTAAGTTTAGTCGTGGCGATCTTGTTTATTATTGTAGGCCTTATCTTGGGATTGCCCTATGCCATAGCGATGGGAATTCTGGCAGGGATCCTGGAATTTCTCCCCAGCGTTGGGCACGGGATTTGGTTGGTAACTGCATCATTACTGGCTCTCTTCCTGGGTTCATCCTGGATTCCCCTCCCCAATTGGGCGTTCATGTTGATTGTGATCGGGTTTCACTTGGTTTATGAGCAATTTGATTTAAATTATTTGATCCCTCGCATCGTTGGTCGCAGGATTCACCTTCCACCCTTGGTAGTCATCCTGGGGATTGTCACTGGTGCTATCCTGGCAGGTGTGCTGGGTATACCACTAGCCGCCCCCACCATCGCATCTTTACGCGTCATTGGGCGTTATATATTTGATAATCTATTCGATATGGATTGGACTCCAGTCAGTATCATCCAACCGCTGCCACCTCCAAAGACCTATTGGTGGCAACGAACTCACAGGAAAGAGAAATAACCATGAGTACGGAGAAGCCTAATTTGAGTTCCCCAAAATGGAGTTCGACTTTTAAGACAGTCGTTGGGTTAACCATTGCCGGCCTGCTCATGGCATTGCTGATTTACTTTCGATCCATCATTGGGCCATTAATTCTTGCCTTTATCCTGATTTATTTACTCCACCCGTTAGCTGCTTTCTTAGATAGTCGTACACGGTTATCGTGGCGTGCTTCAGTTAACCTCATTTATGTAATCCTTCTCATCCTCGTGATCGGTTCCTCCACCCTGACTGGTCTGGCAGCTTTACAACAGATTCAAAGCCTGATCAGGGTCATTGAGCGTTTTGTAAATGACTTGCCCAGTCTGATTGACAAGCTAACGTCTCAAATCTATTACATCGGCCCTTATAGTATCGATCTTGGCAAATACACCGACCTGAGTCAGCTTAGTAATCAGCTGATTAATGCCTTGCAATTAATTATCGGTCAGGCCGGGACGATTGCCAGCACCTTTGCAACTGCAACAGCTAGCACTATCGCCTGGGGATCCTTCGTCATGATCATCTCCTACTTCGTCTTGGCTGACCTTGGAAAAGTGCCCAAGGCCCATGATTATATAAATATACCTGGGTACTCATATGATATCCAGCGTATCAGTACTGCACTTGGTCATATTTGGAATGCTTTTTTACGCGGTCAGCTCACCATTGTCATCATGGTCATCTTAAGCTATACCATTCTGTTGTCGATCCTGGGTGTTCGTTACGCTTTTGCAATCGCCATCCTGGCTGGTTTAGCCAGGTTTGTCCCTTATGTCGGACCGGCAGTTGTCTATATCGTTATGGGTTTGGTGACGCTATTTCAAGGTGGGAACTACTTTAATTTACAACCGCTTTACTACACTTTGCTCGCCATCATCTTGTCAATTCTTATGGATCAGATATACGATAACCTGGTATCACCCCGCATTATGGGTAAGAGTTTAGGCGTCCATCCGGCTGCAGTATTAGTGGTAGCCATCATTGCCTTCAATCTGATCGGTATCATTGGTCTGGTATTAGCCGCACCCGTCTTGGCAAGTTTTATGCTCATCGGACGTTACACCATCCGTAAAATTCTTGACCGGGATCCTTGGGCCGATTTTAAGGAAACGCCTGAACCGATAGGTTTTTCCTGGTTGGGTAAAATTTTCACCAAGATCGTCGATTGGTGGAACTCAAGAAAAAGTAGCCAGCTAAATAAATAGAAACAGCGTGGGTAGGGAAGGCAATCTATCCACGCTGTAGAAAAAGGTAATTCATCCAGGGTTCAAATAGACATTTTTGATTGCCCATAGATTTGTTCTCGAATTTTAATGACCTGGCGACGTAGCTTGTCATCACGCTCGAGCATATCGGTTACTTTCTGGCATGCATACATCACCGTTGTATGATCGCGACCTCCCATTGCCTCCCCAATCTTTGGTAGCGAGAAATTTGCTTCCTCCCGTAACAGATACATAGCAATCTGCCTGGGCAGCACCACTTCCTGCCTGCGATCAGTCCCCATCAGGTTTTGCACGGTTACACCAAAAGCTCCTGCCACCTGACTCATCACTTCTGCCGGTTCGATGGTGCTTGGTTTAGGCAGCAAGTCAGCCAATGCAATATCCACCAGTTTTACATTTAACGGAAGGTTGCTTAAATCACTAAACGCTAATACTCGTGTCAGGCTTCCCTCCAGTTCGCGTATATTCGATTGAACCCGCCGCGCAATGGTTTCCACAATATCCTCTGGGATGTGACGTCCCATTCGCTCTGATTTCGACCTTAAGATTGCCACTCTTGTCTCGAAATCAGGTGGCTGGATATCTGCAGCTAATCCACACTCGAAACGTGAGCGTAGGCGTTCTTCTAATGTCACTAAAGCTTTTGGGGGACGGTCGGACGTAATTACAATTTGCTTCTCCTGACCATGCAAGGAGTTGAAAGTGTGAAAAAATTCCTCCTGCGTCGATTCCTTTCCGGCGATGAACTGAATATCATCGATCAGCAAAACATCGATGAGCCGATATTTTTCTCTGAATGCTTGGGTTGTATGGCTGCGGATTGCATTGATCAGGTCATTTGTAAATTCTTCGGAAGTAACATATAGAACATTCTGCTTGTGATTCGCACAATGGTTGCCTATCGCATGTAAGAGATGGGTCTTTCCCAAACCAACGCCACCATAAAGGAAAAGGGGATTGTACGCCTGTGCCGGTCGTTCTGCCACGGCTAATGAGGCTGCATGAGCCAACCGGTTGGATGAGCCAATCACAAAATTCTCGAATGTATGTCGGCTAAAGTGGGCTGTTGATTGTAGCTGTGTGGGAGTATCTTCCGGTTCCGCTTGTTCGAACGCCATTTCTGAGGCAGGTTCCTCCGTCCCAGCCTGCCAAACAATAAATCGTAGGCTGACAGTTTTGTTCATTATCCCGCAAAGCAGGCGTTTCAATTTACTGGTTAAGCGGCTTTCCAACCAATCACGTGCATAGGCATTTTGTACTCCAATAATAAACACATTATCTTCATAACTGACAATTTCTGCGTTCCGCACCCAGGTATCAAAAGAAGCTTTGGGCATATCCAATTGTAACTGGCCTAATGCAGCCTGCCATGCTTGCTCAGCTTTCATGCTTACCCTTCCTCCTCGTGTCAGGGTACGAAAACATAGGCAATAAAACCATCACCACATATTCAATGGGAGGTTTTACCCTGTATTCACCTTCTATATTTTTTTACGGAAAAGCCAGCCGGGGTTTTCAATATTCAGGCTGGCTAACCATACCAACGTACTTCTATAATGCTATGATTTCCGTAACATTCTAGCAGAGATTCGGGGTATATGGCAAGACCTTTAACCTACGAGAACTTTAAAATAACCAAATATTTAAGATTCGTAATGTTAAAAAACCACATAATTTTGTTATTAACCATTATTGTAAAGTAAAAAAACCAGCGATATAAATACTGCCCGAAGATTGGGGAACATACGTTCTTACCCCTATATATGGCATATTTTTCAATAAAATGCTTAAACCGCCTATATATGGCAGTGATAATTCCTTTGCACTGGGATGAATAATAATCATCCTGCCAAAGATTTTTAGCCAAATTTGGTAGATCTTTTATGCTTCTTTTCGAAATGTCTATTAGAACCATACATTTCTTGCACATCTATTTTATGAATAAAAGGTTCTTTATATCGTCCCGATAATTTATCAAAATGGAACTCACCACCTTTTCCTGTTTCTTACATTTATATATCTTTCCTACATCTCGTTAATATGATTCTTGCATAAGGAGAGTACCCTTTATCTAACAACAATGTAAATAATATCTGTATGAAATAATTCGTAATAAATCTAGTGAACATACAGAGGAGAGAATGATATGTCAAAAATTATAGGTATTGATCTTGGAACAACGAACAGTGTAGTAGCCATCATGGAAGGCGGTGACCCAACTGTTATTACAACAGCTGAAGGTTCTCGCTTGTTACCCTCCGTGGTTGGTTTCAATAAAAATGGCGAGCGGTTGGTAGGTCAAACTGCCAAGCGACAGGCTGTTATCAATCCTGAGAATACAGTCTATTCGATCAAGCGTTTCATGGGAAGGCGTTTCGACGAAGTGGAAACCGAGCGTAAAATGGTTTCATATCAGGTTATTCAAGGGCCATCCAATGATGCGCAGGTCCGGATTCCCATCAAGAAAACTGATTATACACCCCAGGATATTTCTGCCATGATCCTTGGTAAGTTAAAACAAGATGCCGAAGCTTATCTCGGTGAGCCTGTAAAACAGGCGGTAATTACCGTTCCCGCATATTTTAACGACAGCCAGCGGCAAGCCACGAAAGACGCTGGGAAGATTGCTGGTTTGGACGTGCTTCGAATAATTAACGAGCCAACCGCAGCTGCTCTGGCGTACGGTTTGGATAAGAAAGATAATGAAACCATCCTGGTGTTCGATTTAGGTGGTGGTACTTTCGATGTCTCTATCCTGGAAGTGGGTGGTGGTGTCATTGAAGTTCGCTCGACCAATGGCGATACTCACCTCGGTGGTGATGACTGGGACGAGCGCATTGTTAACTGGGTAGCCGATCAATTCCAATCCGAAAATGGCATTGATTTACGCAAAGACCGGCAAGCCTTGCAACGTTTGCGCGAGGCATCCGAAAAAGCCAAGATTGAGCTCTCAAGTGTTATTGAGACAGAGATCAATCTTCCCTACATCACTGCAGATGCAAATGGACCAAAACATCTCCAGGTGAAGTTGTCCCGCTCTCGCTTTGAACAATTAACTGAAGGCCTGGTGGAACGACTACGCCAGCCATTCCACGCGGCTCTAAAAGATGCCAACTTAAGTGCTCCGGAAATTAACGAGGTCGTTTTAGTGGGTGGTGCAACCCGAATGCCTATGGTCCAGGACCTTGTCCGCTCCCTCACCAATAAAGAACCCCATAAGGGGGTTAACCCTGATGAGGTGGTCGCAGTAGGTGCAGCCATACAGGGTGGTGTCTTGGGTGGGGAGGTAAAAGATGTCCTGTTACTGGATGTGACACCCCTTTCATTAGGTTTGGAAACCCTCGGTGGTGTGATGACCACTCTGATTGAGCGCAACACAACCATTCCAGTCAAAAAAACTGAGGTATTCTCGACCGCCGAAGATGGCCAGACCGCTGTTGACGTTCATATTCTTCAGGGGGAGCGCCCGATGGCAATCGACAATATGAGCCTGGGTCGATTCCGCCTGGAAGGAATTCCCCCCGCTCAACGCGGTACACCTCAGATTGAGGTCACCTTCGATATTGATGCCAATGGTATCTTGAATGTAACCGCCCATGATAAGGCAACGGGAAAGGAGCAGAAAGTTACCGTTACCGCTTCAACCAACCTGAGCAAGGATGAGATTGATCGAAAAGTGCGGGAATCTCGGGAGCATGAAGCTGAGGATAAACGCCAGCGCGACCTGATTCAAGCGCGTAACACAGCTGATAGCCTGGTATATCAGACTGAAAAAACTATGCGTGAGCTTAAGGACAAAATTCCCGCCAATGATCGTGAGAATATCGAGACTAAACTGAACCAGTTGCGTGAAGCCATGAAAGGCAATGACACCAATCGCATCACCAATCTGACCAACGAAGTTCAGAATGCATTTTATGCCCTGAGCCAGCAGCTGTATGCCTCGCAAGGTTCTGCTCAGCCTGGTAATAACCAGTCCGCAGGTCCTTCCGCTGGCAATAACGGTCGAAAACCTGGCAACCTGGATGATGAAGGTGAAGTCCTGGAAGGCGAATTTCGAGAAATGTAACCAGCACCATTGGTTAAACAGGCGAGTGGATGATCCATTCGCCTGTTTCTATTTTTATTGCCTGTGATAGAATTATATAAACATGAAATCAAACACATCGCCTCGTGTTGCTAATTTTATACCTGCCTCGATTTTCCTGTTTATTGTTGGTTGGGGAGGCTTGATTGCACTTATCCTCACCACGCTACCAACCGTAGGACCGAGATGGTTATTCTTTTTTCTGTGTGTTCTAGCGATCACCGGCACTACCTTGCCAATTACCGCTTTCCTAAATCGCCGGTTCCCCAGCACCCCTCCACCCACCTATTGGGTCGTTGTCAGGCAAGCCCTCTGGTTTGCAATCTATGCTTCTACATTAACCTGGCTCCAGATGGGTCGGGTATTAAATCCAGCCCTGGCTGTTTTATTAGCGATTGGTTTAGGCTTGATTGAATTTTTATTACGGCTCAGCGAGAAGAGTCAGTGGAAAGCCTGAAAGCTGATAATTTAGCTACCGAATTCTTGGTGATATACCACCTATGAGCGGTTTGCGCGAACTACCTTCGGTAGATCAATTACTTCAAAAACCTCTTGTATCAACCTGGATCTCACAATACGGTCGACCCCAAACACTCGAAGCGTTGCGTCAGGCTTTGGCAAGTGCTCGCCAGGCATATACCCAAACAAATCAGGTTCCCAGCCTTGATGAACTATTGATCCATGCTCATCACGAATTACAGGATTGGCTGCAACCTTCCTTGCAACCGGTGATCAATGCTACCGGTGTCATCCTGCATACCAATCTCGGCCGGGCACCTCTAAGCCAGTCTGCTTTACGTGCAATCCAGGATGTTTCCCACGCTTACTCAAATCTGGAGTTTGATCTCTCACGTGGACAACGCGGTTCACGCCTGGTGCATGCCGAATCATTCCTCAAACGTCTTACTGGTGCTGAAGCTGCTTTAGTAGTTAATAATAATGCCGCTGCGGTACTATTAGTCCTGTCTGCCTTAGCCAGGCGACGCAAGGTGGTCATTTCCCGCACTCAGCTCGTGGAGATTGGCGGTGGTTTCCGTATTCCTGATGTAATGCAGCAATCTGGGGCGCATCTTTACGAAGTCGGAACCACCAATCGAGTTCATATAGCAGATTACCAGATAGCCATCGAAGAAGTGTCACCTATTTTGATCATGCATGCACATCGCTCGAATTTTCGCATTTCCGGATTTACCAGTGAGCCATCTCTTGCAGAACTCGCCGGAATTTCGCATCAGGCGGGCATTCCCCTGGTGGACGACCTAGGATCAGGCGCCCTCCTGGATACCACTCTTTACGGACTCGATCACGAACCTACTGTCCAGGAGTCTTTGGTTGCCGGAGCTGATTTGGTTTGTTTCTCTGGGGATAAGCTCTTGGGAGGCCCTCAAGCTGGTATTATTATTGGTAAAGCTAATCTGATCACTAAACTCAAAAAACACCCACTGGCGCGTGCCATCCGTGCTGACAAGCTTTGCCTGGCTGCGCTTTCCGCCACTTTACTACTTTACCTAAAAGATGAAGCAATCCAGGAGATTCCCATCTGGAGGATGATTGCCGCCTCCGTTCAAGAGTTATACCAACGAGCCAAAGGTTGGCAGCAATCCCTGGAATTGGGTGAGCTGATCTCCAGTCAATCTACCATCGGTGGAGGCTCCCTCCCAGACGAAACTTTGCCAGGTCCCGTCCTCGCCTTGTCAGTCCACTCGCCCAACCGCTTCTTAGATCGCTTACGTCAATGCCAGCCTCCAGTAATTGCTCGCCTGGAAGCCGATCAGGTCATATTTGACCCCCGAACTGTTCTCCCAGAACAGGATCAAGAATTACTGGCTGCCATTCTTAATAGTATGAAAAAACATCCAAAAGGAAATTCAACCTCATGAAAACCGATCTCGACAGCCTCATGCTAGAAAAAGATCTCGATGCCATCCTGGTAACCGGACCAGGCCAGCATAATCCCGCTATGGTCTATATGACTGGTGGTTGTCAGCTCACCAATGCGGATCTCATCAAGAAACGAGGTGAGCCACCGGTTTTGTTTCATTATCCCATGGAAAGAGATGAGGCTGGTAAATCAGGTTTAAAAACCAAAAACCTTGCGGATTATGACTTCAACGCGCTCCTCAACCAGGTTGGCGGGGATTACCTGAAAGCCATCGTCAGGCGTTACCAGCTGATGTTGACAGAACTTGGCATCACCTCCGGTAAGCTTGCATTGTATGGCAGGTCAGATATTGGGACTAATTTCGAGGTTTTTTCCAGCCTGCAACGCGAGCAGCCGGGATTAATCCTGGTCGGTGAGATAAACAATTCATCCATGATGCTCTCACGCATGACAAAGGATGAGGATGAAATCCAGCGTATCCGCAAGATGGGGAAGATAACCACCCAGGTCGTTGGTTTGACCGCGGATTATATAACATCGTTTCCGGTAAAGGGTGGTATGCTGCACAAACCCAATGGAGAACCTTTGACCGTTGGCGATGTTAAGGGACATATAAATCTTTGGTTAGCTGAGCTTGGCGCAGAGAATCCGGAAGGTACCATCTTTGCCATAGGGCGTGATGCTGGTGTGCCTCACTCTTCCGGCAATCCTGATGATCCCCTCACTTTGGGTCAGACCATTGTGTTTGATATCTTTCCATGTGAAGCTGGTGGTGGTTATTTTTACGATTTCACCCGTACCTGGTGCCTGGGTCATGCACCCGATGATGTTATGGCACTCTATGAAACAGTATTATCTGCTTATAATATGATAACTGCTCAAATTGAACCAGGAAAACCCTTCAACCATTATCAGGATGTGCTCTGTGACTTTTTTTCATCTAAAGATCACCCAACCGTCAAAGAGGATCCCAAAACTCAAGCCGGTTATGTCCATTCGTTGGGTCATGGGATCGGTTTAAACGTCCATGAACGCCCATGGAGCGGTATCAGCAGTGACGAAAAGGATTGTCTCGTGCCTGGTACTGTATTTACCCTCGAACCCGGTCTGTATTATCCTGATAAAGGCATGGGAGTGCGTCTCGAAAACAGCTTGTGGGTCCGTCCTGATGGAAAAATGGAAGTGTTGGCAGACTTTCCAATGGATTTAGTTTTACCAGTAAAAAATGGCTGACCAATTTCAAGAAATTTATTCATACTTGGATTAATTTATTATGCCTAAAACCCCTTCTAACAATACCAGTCCTGTAGATACACCTCCCATCCGCATACTCGGCATTGAAACTTCTTGCGACGAAACCGCTGCAGCAGTGGTGGAAGACGGACGTCAGATTCTATCCAACGTAGTAGCTTCTCAAATTGACTTGCATGCTCAATTTGGTGGGGTATTTCCTGAAGTTGCTTCCCGGCAGCACATCAAAACTATCTACCCTGTCATCGATCAGGCATTGCACCAAGCACATCTCACATTAAAAAATCTGGATGCCATCGCTGTCACGCGTGGTCCCGGGTTGCCCGGGTCATTGGTGGTGGGTATGAATGCCGCCAAAGGATTAGTACTGGGAACCGGGTTGCCTCTCATCGGTGTCAGCCATCTCGAAGGTCATATCTATTCAGCCTGGTTGCATCAAGTAGATACAACTCCTGCAAAAGAACCCACTTTCCCCCTCGTGGCCCTGATCGTTTCAGGAGGGCATACTGAGCTGGTGTTAATGAAAGATCATCTGCAGTATCAGCATTTAGGTGCCACCCTCGATGACGCGGCAGGAGAAGCTTTCGATAAAGTCGCCCGTTTACTTGGCCTGGAATATCCCGGTGGTCCTTCGATCCAGAATGCTTCCACGAAAGGAAATCCCACGGCATACAATTTCCCCCGTGCCTGGCTTGAGGATGGTTGGGATTTTTCCTTCAGTGGATTAAAAACCGCTGTTTTGCGTGAGGTGCATCTATTGGCTCAACAGAAAAGCCTGCCCGTTGCTGATCTCGCTGCTAGCTTTCAAGCTGCAGTCGTGGATGTATTGGTCACCAAGACCATCAACGCCGCCAACCAGTTTGAGGCGAAAAGTCTGGTGATAGCTGGCGGTGTTTCTGCCAACCGGGCTTTACGCCATTCTATTCAGTCTCGCGCCACCTGCCCCTTACACATCCCACCCATCTGGCTCTGCACCGATAACGCGGCTATGATTGCAGGCGCGGCATATTACCGCTATACTAGTGGTCAGCGTGATCTGCTTGATATGGATGTCCTCCCCAATTGGCCTTTATCTGAGGTGCCAGCCCCAATTTCAGCCTGATATCGATTACATTTTTCCAGGGGATTGAATAATCTGCTTTTAAAACTCAAATCGCCCTCTGAGATGGCTCCAATCTCATTGGGCGAGTTTGAGTGAGGAGAATGCAACTATCATTATATATAATCAGATAAAACCAGTATGAAAAAAGATTAATAACTTCGTGAGAAGAAAATTGGGTTCATGCCAATGCAGCCTCGATCTCTTCCAGGCTGATTGGCCCTTCGCGCAGAATTTTCATATCCGCCGAGATACAACTGACCACTGTGGAAGGTACACCTCCCGCTGAGCGCCCTCCATCCAGGATCAGATGCACCCTCCCATTGAGCTGCCGGTACACTTCTTCGGCTGAGTTGGTGTTGTCCTTGCCTGAGATATTGGCAGAGGTGACGGCTAGGGGCCCGATCTGCCGCAACAGTGCCAGTGCCACCGGGTGGTCAGGCATTCGCACACCAATTGTCCCATCCTGAGACAAAGTCTCGGGTAATCCTGCTATCTTTGGAACAACGATCGTGAGCGGGCCAGGCCAGAATCGATGTGCCAGCCGCTCAGGCATTTCATCAAGATGGTTCACCACTTTATTAAGATCTGAGTAATTCCCAATCAATATTGCAATTGCCCGGCTATTATTTCGTCCCTTTGCCGCAAATAATCGCTCAACATACTCTTCTGTGGTTGGTAAAGCAGCTAATCCATAGACGGTATCGGTCGGAAAAGCAACCAGACCACCATTCTTTAGTACATCAACTGCGTGATTTAACGCGTTGGGGTAAGCTGCTTTAAGGATCTCTGTTTTCATAATCTGTTAGCTCGGATTATACACCAAGCTATACGAGCGCGATTACACCATCCCCCACGAGAACCTTGCGAACCCTGGACCCATCCTTACCCTTGTCTCCATGCATTGCATCCCCGCTTCATAATACAATGCGTGGGTTTCTTTCTCTGTCCACCGCTGGTTGTGAGTAGCTCTTTTGACCCAGTTTACTAAAGTTTCACGCGCCATCCCCTCTAATCCCCTTTCGTCAGCAAACAGACTGGCTGCCTGCTCGTCCATTAGCTCAGATGGGTTGAGCATGGCTAGCTTTCCTCCAGGCTTGAGAAAGTGCTTCATGTCAACTAAAGTTTGTACCGGCGTCGCTAAGAGGAATAATAAATTTACCACCGTTATCAAGTCGAAACATTGACGTGCAAATGGCATTTGTTTGTAACTCTAAAAAATATTCTGCATCCCTTCCCAGCATAATTTATTCGCCAGACTTGTTTAATTCCCACACAATTTGCAGTCCATCCAGGGTCAGCCATGGTGCGATGATCTGGATCACTTTGGTCTCTTGAGCTATGACATCTGCTAATCCGCCCGTAGCAATCACCTTCATTTCTGCGCCTAATTCTTCCCGAAAACGTCTTACCATCCCCTCTACCAGACCCACATACCCATACAATAATCCCGATTGCATTGAGTGAACTGTGTTCCGCCCAATGACTGACGGAGGTTTTTGTAGGTCTACCCTGGGTAACTTGGCTGTGCGTTGGAATAATGCTTCTGCGGCTATACCAATTCCCGGTGCAATCGCCCCACCCAGGTAATCTCCACTTTTCGAGATAGCATCGAAGGTCGTAGCAGTTCCAAAGTCAACCACACACGCTGGGGTACCATAAAGATGTATGACTGCTACTGCATCTACGATGCGATCAGCTCCTACAG
>JBAQFX010000270.1:0-34425 GCA_049287485.1 Anaerolineales bacterium | reverse complement strand
CTACCAATATATCCACAGGTCTTATTTTTCTATAAACAGCACCAACAACAACGCCTATATTACAGTATTTGTGTAATCTTTTCAGAGCATTTTTAGCTGCTTTTTTTTCGTAATCATCTGGATTCGTACTGCGATTATTCTCAAAATGTATGGCTATTTCCCTTCTACACCACAAATCTTCCAATATTTCAGGGGTTGTGCTCATTTTATGACGAATAAATACTGCTTTATTTTTGTCGGTCATAGTTACCTGCTTTCCACTGCCCAGCTTAGCATTTGCGGCAGTTTAGCGACTCAACGGCATTTGGACATCTGCTTCCTAAAGATTTGCGTTAGTTGCGGTGGGACAGGTGAGACTTATACGTAGGCCAGAGCGATTGCCAGAAACGAGCTGAGTGCCCTCAGGGTGAAGTCCAGTCCACTGGAGCTGATGTTAGGCGACAATAAATGCAAGGCTCCGGTTGCCAGGATATTATTGCAACCTCATCGGCTTGATGTGCGGCTCGATAATTCATGATTCGGAAGCCGATCTAGAAGCAGCCAGCAGGCAATGCTTGTGGCAATGGCGGGAACAACTGCAATACCCAATAAAACAGGAAAAGGTTCAGATGTTACAAGATTCAACAATCCAACCATTCCCCAGCCGAGGCCAAAGACGAGAACCCACCACCACGCGTGCAGTACCCGTTTACGCAACATCCACCATTGCGGTAATGCTATTGTCGTGCCGAGAACCAACATTCCGAGCACGATCCAGACCGTACTATTGCCAGGTACAAACAGCCTGGTGATGATAAAACCAATGACAAAAGGCATCATCCAACCCAGAAATGTCGCGGCAATCCACCCTGCCATGCGCGGTAAATAGCGACCCAGCAGTATAAATTGGATGGTTCCTGTCAATAAACCGATGATCGGGAATAATACATACATGAAAAGAGAATCCTCTGTGATTCGCGATTGCCCACCAACCTGAATCGTATCCCCAAACACGTTTACAACCAGAGAAATAAGTATCCAGGCGACGTACCATGCCATGACCACAGTGATTGTGTTCAGAAAAATCCATTCCAGATAGAAAAACCGTCCCGGCTTTTTATTAATCGCGCTCATCGTGAAAATATCCTTTGCAAAGCTATTGCCGCCTAATATTAATTATACGGACTCTCGCTATACTGCATATTCGCTGTACATCATTATTCTACAGGAAGGACACACTGCGTTTTCTCTGCATATCCAAGAAGACTTTTCTTCTTACCTATACATTGTCCAATCACGATTATCACCAGTATTTATCTCCAGTATACAGAAGAATACCTTACAATGCAACATAATTGACTATGAACGCCTTAGTCATCTCCAGTGAGAGAGTCATGTGACAAGATAGGGGGTATCGTTTCCATAATGCGAACCTGGGAGATGATAGACTGTCCATCTTCCATGAGCAAACAACACGTGAATAGGTTTTCAATTCATTACAACTCCTATCCCCTGCTCGTTTGAAAGCTGGTTATATAGAGGAGGTAAGAAAACAATAAGTGAACATGGGGGGTATAACTACAATTGAATATATTCCCCTCGTGTCGATGACCCCATAGGGCATCGCCTGGGCACCTAGGGAGTGAGGGTAGGTTACTATGCAGCCGATATTTGTTTAGTTATCGCTGATGTGCTGGATGACTTGTACAGCAGTATTGAATGATGGAATTAGCGCTGACTTTCATAAGGGCATTGTACCAAGTATAACAGCGGTTTGGCTCACCTGCGGGGCGGATTGGCGAGCTAACACAATCATTAAGGCCCGAAACTCAGGAAACGCTCTGCTGACTCTCGGAGTGAAACCCTGTCCGCTGCACACAATGCTGGATGGCTGCTAACGCAGCTGATCTGACACCTCAATCAGGCGTCACGTTATACAAATAGCTGCAATCTTGCCAGTCACGGCACACTCTTTTTCCAACAGGTTTATATAATCGTCGAAATGATTTCAGAAATGAGCGCGGGGAATCCCTTATGCTACTTTCTTCTGTGGCAGTAAGAAATATCCAAATCCTAATGCGAAGAACAAGTAGATCACCACGGCAAACCATCCCAATACACCCAGCACCCCAGTAAGTTGGGCAATCAGTGTGACCACAAATCCGATCGCATCGTAAACGCACAGAGCAAGGGTAATTGCTCTTCGTGCTTCCGATTCGACGGCATTTCTGGCGAACCATGTGAGCAACAGATTGCCGATTAGCGAGGCGCCATATTCCCTGGCTGCGAAAACGCCTCCCGAATTCAGGGAAGTTCCAAACAGGGAATAAGTGAAGACCGTCGCGAGCAAAATAGGTACCCCCAGACACAAGCATACAATAGCTTTAATGATCATCAACGTCTGGAATTTCATCGCAAGCCTCCTTTCAGGTATTCGAACGCATTAATGAAAAAAAGACAATCAAACATACCCCGCGCTCATTACAGTAAACACCATGCGACCACTGTAGTTATCTTCTGTTGGATTCTGTACTCTTTTCGCAATTAGTGGTTACAGCTGCCCAACGGCTGGCGTTACTGGCAGCGGAGTGGGCTTGGACAATGTTTGGGAGCAGGGAAAACTCGCAACCAGAAATCTGCCTGAAAATGGCGACGCACCCCCGTCGTCCAGTGCACCCAAGAAAATGGCGGGCCATCATTTTAGGCGAGAGAAACCGCCGCGCCGAGTCTGGCAAAGCTTATGGTCTTGATAAAAGTATACTCAGAAGCGGCGGGCATACAAGCCGTACTAAGCAGTGGAGTCGCGCTTGGTCGCAGTCCCGCGGTGCACCGTGGTTTCCGGTCAAATTGATTTGAAAACTGGCGGCGTGTTAGTCAAGTACATTGAGACCCAGCGACCCCGATGAGAAAGCGAAATACCTGAAAGTGACCGGGCTTGCCAAAAACATCTTGAAAGGAGAAAGGTGGAATGGGTAGAAAAGGCAAGCGCCCAGCAGGGATGGAAGAAGCATATCCATTTCATGGGAGGAGTTGGCTCTTCTATTAAAAACCACTTGCCAGGCTATCACTACCTCTTTTAAAACTATCCTCCAGGTTTGATCAACCTGAAATTTCACCCTTGACAAATTAGAACATTTGTGCTATATTGTACCCATGCAAAAACCCCTCCTTTCTTTCAGCAACATTTCTTTCACCTCACCCATTATTAAAAACATGATTTGTATCGATTTATTTTTTTCGCGAAACAAATCCCGTGCAAAAATGATTCGATCCTCTTCGTTTTTTTTAACAAACGAATAGTCCGCTTATTTTCACGCCTGGTGTTGTTTAATAAACTTTCCTTGTCACTACCATATGCCCTTTAAACCAAAACTCCCCATCGCTGGGGATTTATCTGTGGGCGGAATAGGACTCGAACCTACGACCTCCTCTGTGTAAGAGAGGCGTTCTAACCAACTGAACTACCCGCCCAACGGGCTGATTATACCTTAGTTTTCATGCATTCATAGATTTCATAATCAATCGATATCCGCAAATTCGTTTGCATTTTTTGCCATCTTTGTGATACACTTTCAAAAATGATTAGATCAAATTGGAGGAGATTATGACTTACGAAGAACGCATTCGTCAAGAACGGCCAAATATGTCGAAGAGTTTCGCTAAGCTGGCCGATTTTCTGCTCGATTCATATATTAAAGCCTCCTTTATGACTGCCAGCGAGCTCGCTCATTCGCTAAACCTGGATGCTGCTACCGTTGTCCGTTTTTCTCAGCATCTGGGTTACAAGGGATACCCGGAGCTATTACGTGAGATCCGTGATAAGGTCCGGCGCAACCTGCTCTACCAGCCCCAGGATTCCGAAGAACCCGATTCACTCCATAGTGTGGTCACTTCCTCCCTGGAGAACCTCAGTCAGGACCTTAATCAAATGCGTCTGATGCTGGATATTGAGGCCGTTGAAAAATTGGTCAATGCCATCGATAAAGCCCGACGGATTATCTTGTTGGTTGAATCCCCCGCCCAACCTGCCGCGTATAACCTGGTTTACTTTCTTGAGCAGGGCGGTTTTCCCATTTACATTGCTCGGCCAGGCATCATCGATTTCGCCCGCACCGTTCATACCGCCTCTCAACAAGACTTACTGATTGCGATTGATGTGACCGGGCAAGCGCCTTTTATTGCTCGCTCCCTGGCTGAAGCAAAAGCCCGCAATATCCCCACGGCTGCCATCGTGGGTGCGGCTTCGCTACCAACCGCTCGTTCTGCCAGTGTGGTTTTAGCCGCTGCAGAGCATCCCTCGCCTACCAGTGGTACGATTGTCATCAGCGCTATTATTTACATTCTAGTTGAAGCACTTCATTGGTCTTTCTCCCAACGATTCTCTGGTGCCGAACAAGCCATTGCTGAGCTGGCCAGTCGCATCCAGGAAGCAGAAGACTGAAAGAAATCACCATGCGCCTCATTCGTTTCCAAACGGCAAAAGAACCAGCCCAATTTGGCTGGATCAACAATAACCTTGTGGGTAGGATTGACGGGTCCCCATTTTCTGAATTCCAACGTGCCGAGGCTACCTTGCCGTTGGATACCGTGCAGCTTTTAGCTCCCATCATCCCTGGGAAGATCATCTGTGTAGGTAAGAACTATGCTGAACATGCAAAGGAAATGATTTCTGAGATTCCTACCACACCTTTATTGTTCTTCAAACCCCCCTCATCTGTTATCGGACCACAACAAACCATTTTCCTGCCACCCCAGTCTCAACAGATTGACCATGAAGCAGAATTGGCGGTAGTGATTGGCAAACGAGGTCGCTGGATTGCGCCAGATGAATCTTCAAATTATATCTTTGGTTACACGGTCGGTAATGATGTAACTGCACGTGATTTACAGCGCAAGGATGGTCAATGGACCCGTAGCAAGGGTTTTGATACCTTTTGTCCGCTTGGTCCATGGATTGAGACTGAATTTAACCCCGTTGATGCCATGATCACCTGCCACGTAAATGGTGAGCTCCGCCAGATGGCTTCTACGCATGATATGATCTTCCACATCGATCAGCTGATCGCCTTCATATCATCTATTATGACCTTAGAGCCCGGTGATATCATAATGACTGGCACGCCAGCCGGGATTAGCCCGTTGCAGCAAGGTGATATCGTTGAAGTTGCTATTGAAGGAATTGGTAAATTACAGAATCCCGTCGAAATTGAAAGTCATTAGCCTTTCTGCGAATTTATGAATCTTGACATTCATACTGGTGTTATCACCATCGTTGCCTTGTGTTCACTTATTGCAGCCTATGGTTTATGGGCAGGCATCCGATCAATCCGCAAAGCAAGGACATTAAAATTCTTTCGCATGCGTCGCGATCGCATGGTCACCGGTTGGAGGATGCTATTACTATCGGTAGCACTTATCATCATTGCCCTGCTCACCAATCGTTTTGCTGAACCAGTTGCCTATCAGTTCTTTCCTCCTACCATCACCCCCACGTTCACACCCACCATCACATTTACCCCCACAACCAGCCTGACTCCCACCATTACCCTCACCCCTACCATCACGCTCACCCCTTCAATTTCCGATACCCCAACCATTACCCCCACGCCACATGTCCCCTTGCTGATTGAAGATCAATTCATCAGCACCACCACGCCCAACCCCGCTGCAGTCTTTAGCCCGATACAATTTGCCACATCACTCGATAAGGATTTCTTACCTGTCAACCCCGGAACGGTTTTTCAAAACCCGGTTGGTCATCTATATGCACAATTCACCTATGATCAGATGACACCCGGTTCACAATGGACCGCCATTTGGTACTTTGGCGATGAGCTGGTCTATTATGAGACCGAGCCCTGGGATGGTGGCACTGGTGGAATTGGCTATACAGATTGGAACCCTGAACCCTATCTATGGCTGGCAGGCGAATACGAGGTCCAGATTTTCGTCGGTTTAAACTGGAAAACCTCCGGTCGCTTTACCGTGGAAGGTCAGCCACCCACCGCTGTCCCCAGTCTGACGCCTACCCCTACCCGCACTTCAACCTACACCCTTGAACCCACCCTTACTCCACACCCATCAGACACGCGCCTGCCTTCTCAAACAACCACCCCTCGCCCCACCTATTTCACACCCACCAATACACCTGAGAATACCCACGCCCCAACCCCTACCATTACTCCTGTTACCCCTTCTCCAACCCACGCGCCTACATTCACTTCCGTACCACCCACGCCTACTGCTACCCCATTTCCATAATATTGGGCACTAAACTGTATCACAGGTATTCTTGCACTATAAAATAAATTCACCTTCCTGGATTCTTTTATTGAATAATTTCTAAATCTGCTCATACCCCTACCCTGCCCTATCTATACGCATTGGAGCTGTTAATGATCAAAAAAGAGCGTCCGAAAGGGACTTTAGACTTTACGAACGTTTTTTTAACCTCTGCTCTTCTTCCATGATACGGTAGGGGATTAAAATGCGGATGGATAAAGTAGATTCGATTACTGTAGAATTTTATACATAAAATACGCAATTTCTGCCGCAACCTGCGCATTATTTCGCAACAAGCCAAGGTTAGCTTTCAAGCTTACTCCCCCCGTCAGCTCACTCACCCTGCGTAGCAAGAAAGGTGTCACCCCCTGCCCATGTATATTCATCTTCCGGGCTTCCTCTAATGCAGTACAGATTACCGCTTCGATCAATGCCGTGTCTACAGCAACATCGAGTGGTGGTGGAACCGCCACCAGAATTGAGCCCTTTTGTCCCAAATCCCAATGGGTTTGGGCTATCATTGCCACTTCCTCTGCTGAATCGGCTCGTGCAGAGACCCCCAGGCCGCTGCTAATCGAGTAGAAAGCTGGAAACTCACTGGTCTGATAACCAATCACCGGCACCCCATATGTTTCCAGAATTTCCAAGGTCGCCGGGATATCTAAGATTGCTTTTGCCCCTGCGCACACTACCACCAGTCTCGCTTTCGCCAGTTCACCCAGGTCCGCTGAGATATCGAAAGGAGCCTCTCTATGAACCCCTCCAATCCCTCCGGTAGCAAAGACCTTGATGCCTGCTTGCTCAGCAATCGCCAGGGTGCCTGCTACAGTGGTGCCACCACTCATCCGCTTGGTTATAGCAGATGTGATGTCCCTCACAGAGATTTTCAGCATTTCTTGAGCCTGTGCTAGACGTGCTAATTGTCCCTCGTCCAATCCGATATGGATCATCCCATCCAGGATGGCAATGGTTGCTGGTGTACATCCCCTACTCTGGATTTCTGCTTCTAAATCTTTTGCCAGTTTCTCATTCTCCGGAAAAGGCAATCCATGCGTGATCACCGTTGATTCCAAGGCTACCACTGGCTTGCCTTCTTTGAGAGCATGCTCAACTTCTGGATGAATCTTTATATATTCTTTATGCCAGCTGGTCATAGATTTTTTCCAAAGATAAATCAGGCACCACTGCGCCTCGGTAGGTCAACGTCAGTGACGCTGCTGCTACGCCTAACCGCACTGCATCATCGATCGGCATCTGGTTCAGCAGACCAAACAGCACTGCCGCGGTGAGTGCATCCCCGGCACCGGTCGGATCGATGATATTGGTTCGAACCGGTGGAACATACCCACTGGTCTCTGAAGTGGCATAACACACCCCCAGTTCCGCCATTGTGATGATCGCAATCTCAACCCCCTCGCTCACCAGGCATTTCGCTGCATCGATTGCTTCCTTGCGGTTGGTTGGACCGGTTTTTCGGTTGCACAAGATCGATGCTTCCCCGCTATTCGGAACCACCAGCTTTAATCGTGGTAGATATGGGATCAACTTTGAAGCTAATGTTTCAGAGGTAGGATCGGCGCAAATGGGGAGTTTTACTTTGTGCGCCATGGAAATAACCGTTCGCAGTGTTTCCTTGGACAGGTTAGCATCGATGAACAGAATCGAGGCCTGTTTAAATAATTCTTCTTGCGTACGCATATATCTGGGGGATAACTCCCCCAGCACGCGCATATCATCCAGGCCGTATTCCAGTTTTCCCTCTCGGTTTAGCACCGCCAGGTAAGTGCCGGTTGGGTATTGGGGAGAGTGTAACACTGCCTCTACATTTGCCCCGGCTTCAACGAGAGCTTCTTCCAGTCGGCTGCCCGTTGCGTCGCTTCCCACCACCGAGATGAATATGACCGGCGTACCTAACCGTAATAAATTCTCTGCCACGTTACGCGCTGCACCACCAAATGAAAGACGGATTTGGGCTGGGTTGGAGGTAAATGGTCTCAGTTCAGATTTAACCCTGCCAACCATATCCATACCCGCTGCGCCAATCACGAGCACTGGTAATTCCGAGGTGATAGGTGTGTCAGTAAACATTCTCATTGTCCAGGTTTGATGAGCACGGATATTTTACCGGATATTTCAGCATTCCGCATATAGAATGATTCGATAGTTGAAACTCATGCTTGTTGGTTTTTTAGGACAGGACATTCTATCCAGGCTTAAGTAAACAGGGAGCTTCCATCAGCTACAACGAACCAGTAATCTGACCTTCGGACAAAACATCGGACAATATTACAAAATCAGTGTCATTGCGAGCCGCAAGTGGTCTTCTTGCGGCGTGGCAATCTCCAAGTTTCATTGAATATTCAATGGATTAACCTCATAAAATGACCATCTTTGATTTATGTCCGAACTCTCGTCCGAACCTAAGGTAATGGATACCCACGATCAAATTTCATTGATAAAATTGATGCATGACAATCTCGGAGGAAGCTGATGAATGATTTTCCAGGTAAAGGTAAGGTTGCCCTGATCAAGACAAAACCCGACACAGTCCTCGAGGATATCGAGCGATTGATGAAATTAGCCGCCTTTGAACAGGCCTTACCGATGGATAAGCGTACTGGTTTAAAAATAAATATCTCCTGGCAGACATGGTATCCCGCCTGTTCATCCACTCCCTGGCAGATTGAGGGAGTCATTCGAGCACTAAACAATGCCGGATATCACGATTTGGTCGCTGTGCATAATGATACCGTGGTGGTGGATACCTCCGATGCTGAACAAAATAACAAGCACAAGCTGATCACCGATCAATACCACGTGCCATGTATTTATACTTACGATCCTGCGGTGAAGTGGGTTGAGTATCACCCCAAAACACCCTTCCTGGTGCTGGATCAGATCTTCCCCGAAGGTCTGTTTATCCCCGAGCCTATGATTGGCATGAACATCATCCACCTACCCACCGTCAAGACCCATGTCTTCACCACCATCACTGGTGCCATGAAGAACGCTTTCGGAGGTTTGTTGGGTCGCAACCGCCATTGGACCCATGGTTTGATCCACCAAACCCTGGTCGATTTGCTGCAGATCCAGCAGGATATTCACCCGGGGATTTTCGCCGTCATGGATGGCACTTTCTCTGGCGATGGCCCCGGTCCACGGGCTATGCGCTGGCACGAAACCGACGTCTTGCTGGCCTCCGCCGATCAGGTAGCCATCGATGCCGTTAGTGCCAAATTGCAAGGCTTTGACCCGTTAAGTCTGCCCTTTATTCGCATTGCTCACGAAAAAGATATGGGTATCGGTGACCCTCAACAGATCGAGATCCTTGGTGAGCCTGAAATTGCCGAAACCAGCTGGGGTTTCATCCAGGAGGATACCTTCGCCAGCCGCGGTCAGAAATTGATCTATCATGGCTGGCTGCATACCTTTGAAAAGCCACTCTTGCGCAGTCCTTTGGTGCTGTGGGCTTATTTTGCCAGCAATTTCTATCATAATGTCTACTGGTATCCTTTTATCGGACGTAAGCGCGTCATGGCCGCCCTTGATACCAGGTGGGGTAAGTTATTCCAATCTTATGGCGATGGTCAGGTTGTCATGCCGGGTATGGAGCCGAAAACCGTCATCCAGGCAGCTGCTGGCTTTGCATTCTTGTTGGCGATTGTAGGCGGGTTGGCTTATCGTTTATCACACCGAAATAATCGCACATAAATGGGTAAAAATATTTCTATGGAGGGGTGGCGGAATAGGTAGACGCACAGGACATAAAATTACATAGATATGCCTTTTATAATCCTAGTTAACACCGTTTTCTCTTTGCCTATTTTTATAAATCGAGTAAAATCATTCCACGGGGCGGTGGCGGAATTGGCAGACGCAGCAGACTTAAAATCTGCCGGTGGCGACACCTTGTGGGTTCAAGTCCCACCCGCCCTACCAGGCAACCGTGCGCAAGGCGCGCGGTTTTCTATTTGTAATAACAATTAAGGTTTTTTTACGGTCTTTCTCTTATTTCACTTCGACGGTGACACTGAATGAATTCTTAGACAAAGAAAGGTCCCCGCTCACCGATGAGTTGACATACAATAGATTAAGCGTCGTGTTACCTGCACCAACCGCATTAAATCGAAGTGTCACAATCCCTCCCGCTGAGTTTGGGCTGGAATCCTCCATGTATAATGCACTGCCTTCCTGAATCAGGATCGATGTATCGAGGTCTTGTGCTTCCCATTCATACCCGGCAGTTGGGATGGTCGGTATTTGGATTTCTAATGTGTCTCCCACGTTTAGGCTGGCTGAATTACCTTTGATGGCTGGAGTGATGACCACGGTATTCCCCTCAGCACCCGGAATGGCTCCTCCGCAGGCTGTAAGCAAAAGGCAAACTCCTGTCAGTACGGTTAAGAATTGAGTGATTTTAAACATTTCCTTCCCTCCTTAAATAGGCTTTCTATTATAAAAACGTATTTCATTGTGGAATGTTCCCAAGACTATACAAAACTGATTGTTATTATTTATAGTTTCAATTGTATAATCTAAAAATAATATCTTACTGGCAACAATCAGTTTTTTTTCATAGTCCAAGTATAAAGGGGTTTAGTGTTTCGTGCCAGTTTTTCACAGTGAGGAGAAAAAAATGAACATAAATGCTACGGATAAGTATAGGAGTCTGTTTACGATATTGCTGGTGACGGTATTTATATTCACCATTATTGGTAATTCATGGAGCAGTGTTTCCGCCCAGGATATTCCTGCTGATACACCAACTTCAGGATCCGTTGCGAACGAGACGCCTCTCATTGAAGTGATCGATCCAAATTTCTCCATTGAGCATATAACCCTTGCCGATGGAACCCTCGTTTCAGGCTATATGATCAATGGACCATCTAAACCATCACCAGAGTATAAGGCTGAACGCATTGCTTCTATCAAGCCAATAACCACTGAAGGAGTTTTACCCAATTTTCCCTCGTACAGCTGGGTTTTCGGCTGCTCGGCGGTTTCCGGGGCCATGGTCGCTGCGTATTATGATCGCGGATCGTATCCGAACATGTATACCGGTCCCACCAATGCTGGTGTCATGCCTCTAACCGACACCTACTGGCCGGTCTGGTCCGATGGTTACGAGACCTATCCGAACAATCCATTGATCGCTTCTCACAATGGGGTGGACGGTAGATCAATTCGTGGCTCGATCGATGATTACTGGGTAAGCTATGGGAGTATCGCAGACGATCCATACATTACCAACGGGTGGCAACAACACGCCTGGGGAACCGCCATCGGTGACTTCATGAAAACCAGTCAGTCTGCTTACAACAATGTAGATGGTAGCACGTCGTTTTATAATTGGACTTCTAATCCCGGAAAATTAACCTGCAGCGACATGGAGACTAATTTCCTTGATGATTTAGATGGAACCTATGGCAGGAAACTTTTTTATGAAGCCCGAGGTTATTCGGTAAGTGATTGTTATAACCAGAAGACGGATAATAATGCCGGCGGGTTTACTCTGGCTAATTTCCAGGCGGAAATTGATGCAGGTAATCCCGTGCTGCTAAATCTTTATGGTCATTCCATCGTTGGATATGGATATGTTGGATCCACGATCTATATCCGCGATACCTGGGATAATGACCCAAGCCATACCTATACCATGTCTTGGGGTGGAAGTTATGATGGCAGGGAACTTTTATCCGTCAGTGTTGTGCATGTTATCTCACCCCAACTTACCAAGCGCTCATACATGCCATTAGTGATGAATCCCATCCTAAATCGGAATCCGACGAACATCCTTCTCTCTAACAGCGTTATTGAAGAAAACCAGCCCATTAACACGGTAATTGGCACTCTCTCCACGACTGATCCAGATGCTGGCGATACTTTTTCCTACAGCCTTGTCAGCGGACAAGGTGACTCGGGTAATGCATCATTCAATATTTCAGGGAATAAGCTTCGTTCCTCAAAAGTCTTTGATTATCAGAGCCAGCACAGCTACTCCATCCGCGTTCGCACCACCGATCAAGGTGGCCTGTACTTTGATAAAATCTTTACCATCACCATCACACCTGTTATTGAAAATCCCATTCTCAATGGTGATTTCGAACAGGGTCATGTAGCTTGGACCGAATATTCGACCCATGATTGGCCACTGATCGTTCAAGATTTTCCTGGCGAAGTTACCCCCTATGATGGCACATGGGCTGTGTGGTTAGGGGGTGAATATGATGATATAAGCTATATAGAACAACAGGTGCTCGTTCCAACAACCGACCTATACCTGTCTTACTGGCATTGGATCGCTTCAGTAGATTTCTGCGGATATGATTTTGGTAAGGTTTTAATCAACGGAAGTGTCGTAGAGTCCTACGATCTTTGCGATGCCAATAATACAAGTGGTTGGGTCCAGCGTGTGGTCAATTTGAGTGCTTATTCAGGCCAATCGGTAGCTTTACAGATAAGAGCAGAGTGTGATTTTTCATATAATAGTAATCTATTTATTGATCAGGTTGCATTTCAATCGACCCCACGTGCTGAAAACCCTGCTCCTGAGTCGATCATAGATCTTGGAGCCAGCCTCTTGAAATCGGATGTGGTAAGTAAATAGCGGGATCATGTAAAAGTGAAATAAGCATTGCTGGAAGCACTCTTTAGCCCCACCCATCGTGAGGGTAATTTCCAGCAATGCTTTTTTATTTCTGTTCTGCTAGGCTCAAGTCACATCTGCCCAAAAAGTAAACCATGCGCCAGGTGCAAGGTTTTCTTTTTGGTATTACAATTTAGGTTGATGCTTATTTCGAAGAAGAATGGTGGGTGATTATGTCTGCTAATATTTACATCCCCGAATCTGCCATGTCCATCCAGGCTCATCCAGATGACATTGAATTTACCTGTGCCGGCACCCTGGCCCGCTGGGCACGTCTAGGCACGCGCGTGATTTACGTACTCTGTACCAGTGGTGATGTGGGTATCGATGAACCCGGCATGACCCGTGAAAAAGCCACCCACATCCGTGAAGCCGAATCTCTTGAAGCTGCAAGGATTGCTGGTGTAAAGGAGGTCGTCTTCCTGCGCGAACCCGATGGTCTTTTGCAACCTACCCTGGAGCTGCGAAAAAAACTGGTCCGTGAGATCCGCAAGTACCGCCCAGAGGTCATCATGACCGGCGACCCAACCATGGTCTGGTCTGGTAGTGACTACATCAACCATCCCGACCATCGTGCCGCTGCCATGGCAGCCCTGGATGCCACCTTCCCTGCTGCCGGGCAGCCTAACCTGTTCGAGGATTTGGCGCAGGAAGGTCTCACCGCACATAAAGTACGCAAGGTGTATGCCTCGGTGTGGGAAAAAGCAGATGTATTTATCAGCATCGACGATACCATCGATATTAAGATCGCTGCCTTACGCGCCCATAAAAGTCAGCTCAAGGACTGGGACCCAGAACCGATGATCAAGGAATGGGCTTCCGATACCGCCAAAGGCAAAGAAATGCAGTACGCCGAGGGTTTCAGGGTGGTAACCCTGGTCGATGATGAAACCTGGTTGAAAAAGAAAAACGGGATCTAAAGGTTTTCCCTCTACGCATCGGTAATCGAAAAAATTATGCTACAATCTCACCCATGATGCCGCCTCTTGTTTTCATGGGCTCGCCCGAGTTTTCCTTACCGGTTTTACGCAAGCTAGCCGCTCAGTATCCTGTAGTCGGGGTGGTCACCCAACCCGATCGCCCAGCCGGGCGTGGGCGGGTGCTCACCCCACCTCCCATAAAGATCCTGGCAGATCAGTTGCATCTACCGGTCATCCAGCCTGGCAAGTTAAGCGAACCCACTGTGCTGCAGCAATTACAGATTTGGGCACCTGAGCTGATCGTGATAGCTGCTTTCGGTCAGATCCTCCGTCAGGTGGTTTTAGACCTACCGAAATATGGTTGTATCAATGTGCATGCTTCCCTCCTGCCACGCTGGCGCGGTGCCGCACCCATCCAGGCTGCTATCCTGAATGGCGACAACCAGACGGGTATCACCATCATGCGCATGGATCCGGGAATTGATACCGGCCCGACCCTTCGTCAAAAATCCATTCAAATCTCTACCGAGACCACCGCTGGAATGCTTTCCAAGAGCTTATCAGAGCTTGGTGCTGATCTACTGATTGATATCCTCCCCTTATATTTATCTGGCGAGCTAATTCCACAGCCCCAGGATGATGCCTCCGCTACCTATGCACCCATGATTAAAAAAGAAGATGGTTTGTTGGATTTCAGCCAGCCTGCCGTCCAGCTCGAACGTATGGTCAGGGCTTTTAATCCCTGGCCGGGGGCATTCACCTATTGGAAGAATCAGATGCTGAAGGTCCATCGCACTCATGTTGCTGATCATCCCTCCGCATCGCCTGGTAAGAAAGTTGTTTACCAGGGATTACCAGCCATCGCTACCGGCATGGGGTTATTACTGCTGGATGAGCTCCAGCTGGCTGGAAGAACGGTTCAAACCGGTAAAGTGTTTCTACAAGGTGCCCGAAACTGGGCAGAATAAGTTTTCATTACATTTATGTCCGACCAGAACCTACATCCCACCCAATACCAGATCACCTTGCTCAGGCATGGTGAATCTCTTGGTAACTTCGAAGGCCGGCACCAGGGTCAGGCAGATTTTCCCCTTACTGAGCGTGGGCGGGAGCAGATCAAAGCATTGACCGAACGTTGGATCGCTGAGAAAAAGGAATTTGACCTGATCACCTCCAGCCCACTCCTGCGTGCTCGTGAGTCCGCACAGATCATCGCTTCTGCTTTGGATATTCCCCTGCAAATGGACTCACTGTGGATGGAACGAGATAATGGATTGATCGCTGGTTTAAGTGAGGAAGAAGTGCGTGATACGGATCTACAACCTTCCTTTGTCCACCCTTACCAGCCTGTCGGACAGACGGGTGAAAGCCAGTGGGAGCTATACTTGCGGGCAGGCAGGGCAGTCCAGAGCCTGTTCAAACACCCACCAGGCAAGTATCTGATTGTCTCTCATGGCGGTTTATTGAATATGTTTTTTTATGCCATTCTGGGCATTTCCCCTCAACCCAATTTTCACGGTCCGCGTTTTCGTTTCGCTAATTCCGCCTTTGCCACGTTGACGTATAATCCCACCTCCCATCACTGGTATGTCCTGGGAGTTAACGACCATATGCACTGGCAATCCGACAAGGCCTGACCGTGTATTTCATCACCCTCCTGAGGCATGGAGAATCCGAAGGGAATTCTGCTGGCGTGCTCCAGGGTCACTATAACAGCCCTATCTTTCACTTCGCTAATTCTGGCTATGCGCAATTCCGCTATAATTCGGACACTCGCCAGTGGGCAGTGATTTGCCTTAATCGCCAATCATCCGATAGTCGGGTTGATCAATCGATATCCTGGAGGCAGGATTGAACTGGCTCATCTTTGGGGCTGGCGCCATTGGTACTTATATCGGCTCCAGTCTCATCACCCATGGTCAAAATGTCGTTTTCCTGGAGCGACCCCAGGTTGTTTCCTTGCTACGCCAGCAAGGCCTCAAGCTTAATATCCACGGACAGGAGCAGCGTATCCTTCATCCTGATATCTATTCCTCCATTCCTGAGGTATTGGCTCTCGGCACCTTTGATCTTGCCGTCTTTGCTCTGAAATCTTACGACACCCAGGCTGCCCTCGATAGCTTGAGCCTTTACGCTGCAAGCTTCCCCCCTGTACTGTGTTTACAAAATGGGGTGGAGAATGAAAGATTAATCAGGCAAGTCCTCGGTGAAAACAAAGTCATTGCCGGCACCATCACCAGTGCAGTAGGCCGTCAAGCTGCAGGAGATATCATCCTCGAACGGCAACGTGGTGTCGGCATTGGCAGTAATCATCCATTGTCCAGGCCAATCCAGCAGGCATTTCTTGATGCTGGGCTGAATGCCCGCCTCTACAATGCTCCATCAGACATGAAATGGTCTAAAATGCTCACCAACCTGCTTGCGAATGCCTCTTCTGCCATCCTGGATCTGACCCCGGCAGAAATTTTAAATCACCCAGGGTTATACCGGGCAGAGATTGCCCAGTTACGCGAGGCTCTTTCTATCATGCGGGCTCTGCACCTTCAGCCAGTGGATTTACCCGGCACACCGGTACGGTTGTTTACCTGGATCGTCGGCCATTTGCCTCCTGCCTTATCCCAGCCATTGCTAGCCCGCATTGTTGGTAAAGGTCGCGGTCAAAAAATGCCCTCATTTCATATCGATTTGTATTCCGGACGCCAGAAAAGCGAAGTGGATTATCTAAATGGTGCCGTGGTCAGGTTTGGTGATCGCCTGGGCATCTCCACCCCCGTGAACTGCTGGTTGAATCAGACACTGCTTAGCTTAACTCAAGGCAGTCTGCCAACGGAAACATATGCGCATCAATCCGAAAAATATTTACACGAGCTACACAAATTCAGTGGTGATACTCTAAGCGATGGTTCAGCTGATCATCCCGTAATATAACGGAAGCGGTTCGACCGGTTCAGCGCTCCACTGGTGGGCTTTGAGCATCCTCTCTTTGGCCAAAGTTAGCTTGTCCTCATCGTTAGCATGTATAGTAAATAACACCTCACCTGAATGCACCTGATCTCCAACCTTATGCCTCACTACCACCCCCACTGCATGATCGACTGCGTCTCCCTTGTGTTCCCTGCCTCCTCCAAGTAGAACAGTAGTCTCACCTACAAGTCGTGCATTGATCTCTTTGAGGTACCCGCTCAGGGGAGATTCAACCTCCACCACAAATCTGGCTCTGGTGAGCTTGCCCGGTTCATCCACATATCGAACATCCCCTCCTTGGGCGATGATCAGCTGGCGGAATTTCTCCAGCGATTTACCCGTTGCCAATGCCTCTTCTGCCATTGTCTTACCTTCATGTATATTCTGAGCCACGCCACCCATCACCAGCAAATATCCCGATGCCAGCAAACAGTGTTCCTGAAAATCTTCCGGCCCTTTGCCGTGCAGGGTATCCAGGGCTTCCAGGAGTTCCAGGGAATTCCCCACCGCTTCACCTAACGGTTGGTTCATATCCGAGAGGATCGCCACAGTATTCCCACAGGCCAGTTTTCCAATTTCCACCATCAGCTCAGCTAATTTCCTGGCATCTTCCAGGTCCGTCATGAAAGCTCCTAATCCCACCTTTACATCCAATAAGATCGCATTGGCCCCCGCGGCAATTTTCTTGCTCATGATCGATGAAGCGATCAAAGGGATGGATTGCACCGTACCCGTGACATCCCTTAACCCATATAGCTTTCCATCCGCAGGGGCCAGGTCCGCGCTTTGCCCAGTCAGTACGATCCCGATCGATTTCAGCTGCTGGATAAATTCATCGGTTGTCAGGTTCACCCTGAATCCTGGGATCGTCTCCAGCTTATCCAGGGTGCCACCGCTAAACCCCAACCCTCTGCCAGACATTTTCCCGACTGGCAATCCACAGGCTGCTACCGTTGGAGCCACCACCAGGCTGGTTTTATCGCCCACTCCACCCGTCGAGTGCTTATCCACCGTGATCGGCACCACATGAGATAGATCAAGCACCTCCCCCGAATGGGCCATCGCCAGGGTCAGGTCTATGGTTTCCTGCGAAGTCATCCCATTCAACAGGATGGCCATTGCCAACGCAGAAGCCTGGTAATCTGGGATCTCGCCTTCGGTATACCCCTGAATAAAGAACTCTATTTCTTCTTTAGAAAGTTCGTGTTTATCCCGCTTCTTAATGATGATATCCACCATGCGCATTGTGATTTTTCTCCCATTTACCCCACCCATTATAATCCAGGCTTTAATCGGGGGGTACTTTAAGTCAACCTTGCCTTAACCAGCGTCAAACCAAGCGGGATTTAGCCTTATGCCACATCTGGTCGAACATCTCCACCGTCAGTCGGCCGGTTTGTGTGTTTTGCTGGCTTGGGTGGTACGATGCCACCAGCCAGGGAAGGTCATCGCCCAACGAGTACATCCCTCCATGCTTGAAATCAAATCGGGCAACCGTCACCCCCTTCGCTCGATAAATTCCCAGGATATTCTCAAAGGCCAGCCGTCCCAATGCCACAAGACCCTGTAAGTTCTTCATAAAATTAATTTCTTGGACGAGATAGGGCAGGCAATTCGAGATTTCTGAGCGGTTCGGCTTATTATCTGGTGGCGCACACCTGCACACCGCAGAGATCAAAAGGTCATTTAACCTCAAGCCGTCATCCCTGTTCGTTGATTCAGCCTGGTTGGCGAACCCGGCTTTATGAAGGGCTGCGAACAGGAACACCCCGGATGCATCCCCCGTGAACATCCTCCCCGTCCGGTTTGAGCCATGCACCCCAGGTGCCAGCCCTACCACCAGGATTCGTCCGCTAATATCTCCAAAAGCGGGTACTGGTCTTCCCCAGTAGTTCCAATCCAGGAATGCTTTTTTCTTCTTTTTGGCCACACTCTCCCGATATTCCACCAACCGGGGGCACTTGCGGCAATAAATAATGGTCTGGTTCAAACTATCGATGTTCAACAATGATTTTCCTTTCACCTGCCTTAGTGACTAGATGATCAGCATTGCATCACCGAATGAATAAAAGCGGTAATCATTCTCCTTTGCCACTTCATACGTGTTCAGGATAAGTTCGCGGCCTGCAAATGCACTCACCAGCATGATCAATGTCGACCGTGGCAGGTGGAAATTCGTGATCATTGCCTCAACCACTTTGAATTGGAATCCCGGAAGGATGAACAATCTGGTTGGTCCCTCATATGCCTGCAACTTGCCATCTATTACCGCGCTTTCAAGTGTCCTCACGCTGGTTGTCCCGACTGCAATGACTCTGCCACCCCTTTCCCTCGCTCGGTTGATCGTATCCGCGGTTTCTTGTGTGATCTGGCACCATTCGGTATGGATTTTATGTTCTTTAGGATCTGCCTCTTTCACAGGTGCAAATGTGTCTAGCCCCACGTGCAAAGTGACACTGGCAAATTGTATTCCCAATAATTGGAGCTGCTCAATCAATTCTGGTGTGAAATGCAGTCCAGCCGTGGGTGCAGCTGCGGAACCTGAGGTCCTGGCGTATACCGTCTGGTATCGTTCCGGGTCACCCAATCGGGTATGAATATACGGTGGTAGTGGCACGTGACCAATCTGAGGAAAAAGCCTCTCCACTGGTTCACTGAAACGGATGAGCCTTTCCGCTCCTTCCAGTACTGCTTCGATGATTGCTCGTGGCGCTTCATTTTCTTTCGTGTGAGATTCCACCTGTAAGTGTTTTCCCTTGGTCAACCCTTTCCCACCCACGATGGTGTCCCAGGTTTGCTCATCCTTTTTTCTCAGTAGCAAAATCTCTACTCTGCCTCCACCAGGGACTTTTCTCGCCAACAATCGTCCAGGGATCACGCGTGTTTCGTTAATGACCAGGATATCTCCTGCATGCAAGTACTTCCCTATATCTTTGAAGATCGCATGTTCAATATCCCCCGTGAGTCGGTCCAGGACCAATAAACGTGATTGATCTCTCTTTTCCAGTGGTGCTTGAGCGATATATCTAACTGGTAAAACGTAATCAAAATCTGAAGTGCGCAAATGAAAATGTTCCCTATTTCCGCCCAATAAACCGTGAAAAAAGCGTCAGGATGATGCTTAATAATATTGAAAGCAGGATGGATGTAGCCAGAGGTACAAAGCAGGTAAATCCTTTTCCCTGGATTTGGAAGTCCCCCGGCAACCTGCCCAGGGGAAAGTTGATTCTCCCCGCCAGATAAAGCAATCCTCCGATCAGTAAAAAGATGACCCCGATGATTAGAAATATCTTAGCGAGAGATGGAAACATAAGGTTTTCAATAAAAATATGGAAATTTCTTTAGAATAATTTCTGTTGGCCATCCGCAGGAACATCGATTCCCAGGTGCTCATAGGCCAGTGCCGTTGCCACCCTGCCATGCGACGTACGTTCCAGGTAACCCAGCTGTAGCAGGTACGGTTCCACTACATCCATGATTGTATCTGGTTCT
Source organism: Anaerolineales bacterium (assembly GCA_049287485.1). Classification (GTDB taxonomy): domain Bacteria; phylum Chloroflexota; class Anaerolineae; order Anaerolineales; family UBA4823; genus FEB-25. Next base: position 14,142 of record JBAQFX010000270.1, on the reverse strand, counting down.
TCGCTGATCGAAGCTGCAATTGTGCTCAAACCAACCGGTCCGCCGCGGTATTTTTCGATCACGGTAGCCAGCACCCTGCGATCCAGTTCATCCAATCCCATCAAATCCACGTTGAGCAAGTTCAAAGCATCTTTTGCAGTACTTCTATTAATGGTTCCATCTGCCCGAACCTGGGCGAAATCACGCACCCTTCTGAGCAAACGTAAGGCTACCCTGGGTGTCCCCCGACCTCGTTGGGCTATCTCGTCCACCCCATCATCATCTGCATGGACATTCAATGTCTTGCACGCCCGTTGTACGATTTTTCGCATCGCCTCTATTTCATAAAAGTCCAGGTGATATAGCGCCCCAAAGCGTGAGCGAAGGGGTGCAGTGAGTAAGGCCAGCCGTGTGGTAGCCCCGACCACTGTGAAACGTGGCAATTTCAACCGGATTGATCGCGCCGAAGGTCCTTTTCCAATCACGATATCCAGGGCATAATCTTCCATCGCAGGGTATAACACTTCTTCAACCGCTCTTCCTAGCCGATGGACTTCGTCAATGAATAATATATCTCCTGCTCGTAAATTGGTAAGGATGGCTGCTAGGTCCCCTGGTCTCTCGATTGCTGGTCCCGAAGTCACCTTGATATTCACACTCATCTCATTAGCCAGCACATGAGCCAGGGTGGTTTTTCCCAGTCCCGGTGGTCCATAGAATAAAACATGATCGAGAGGATCCCCACGTTGACGGGCGGCTGCTATCAAAATGGCTATGTTTTCCTTTACCCGCTCCTGACCTATTAAATCAGCCAGTGTGCGTGGTCGCAGTGCGATGTCAAGGCGATCATCCTGTTGTGGCTCAGGGTTTACCAGGCGAGTTGGTTTATCATCCATAAATGCGATTATAACCTATCCACAATACGTACTATAATTCCATCATCCTGATCCTGGAGCAAAGCTTCATGTCCAATGTTTATCCTTCCCTCCACCCCCTGGTCGCCCATAAACTATCCTTGCTGCGTGATAAAAACACTGAGCCGAAGAAATTCCGAGAGCTTATCAGGGAAATTGCCACCCTCCTTGCTTATGAAGCAACCAATGACCTGATACTTTATCAGGTGAACATCGATACACCCCTCACCACCACAACCGGAAGTATGTTATCAGAAAAAATATGCCTCGTACCCATCTTACGCGCCGGATTGGGGATGGTTGAGGGGGTCTGGAATTTGATGCCATCTGCTGAAGTCTGGCATATCGGTTTATATCGAGATGAAAATACTTTAAAACCGGTCGAGTATTATAAAAAACTGCCTGTTGAACCGACAGTTTCTGTCAGCTTGATCCTTGATCCAATGCTTGCCACTGGAGGTTCTGCAGTTGCCACTGTGGATATACTTAAGCAATGGGGGGTCCGTAAGATTAAGTTCGTTGGCATACTTGCTGCTCCCCAGGGTATTGAGAATTTACAAAAACATCATCCCGATGTCAATATCCACATAGCCGGAATTGATGAAACCCTCAACCAACGCGGTTACATTCTGCCTGGCCTCGGAGATGCTGGTGACCGTCAGTTTGGCACTGGCTAGAAATATATTTGAAATGTAAAGATAAAAACAAGGTTTATAAGCTAGGTGGCGTCGGTTCCTGGGGTGGCATCATGATCCCGGTCTGATTCTTTCCTATCATCTGGTACCACAATGCACCGCCCGCTACCCCAAGGATTGCCATCCAACCAATATTAAATAATCCAATACACATGGCTCCCACTATCTGCACCAACCAAATGGTTTCTTTTGTGATATTCACATCAGGTAATCCAAAGAAGTTATAGATTCCCTGCAGATCGGTAGGATTTACAACAACTCCATTAATCACCCCCCCAATCATCCCTCCTAGGAATCCCAGGCTACCTGCAATAGCTCCAGCAATCGCTCCTTTCCTGATGCTCTCCGATGAGCTGCCGGGTTTATCATAATTTCCAGCCACGTATCCCGCTGCGAGCCCTAAAACCAAACCCAGGCAAGGTGCACATAATGGCGTAATAAGCGTCGTACCCACCAGTGTCAGTAAAAATGAAACAACCCCAAAAATTAATCCAGACTTGACCATTGATCTCCTCCTTTTCCCTATACCAGAAATAAAGCTGAAACCTGACGAAATTATAGCAGTATCTCTTCCCCATATAAGGGGAATCAAGTTAATTCTGTCATTAAAAATGCACTTGATCTACCATGGAACGTTTCTGGTAAAAATCAGCGTTGATGATTCCCTGGTGGATCGAACCTGATTGGAGCTATTGCAACTTCCACCTATGAGTTAAACCTCTCCAATTTTCGATTGCTGGTCTGTAGTAATGTATACTATTGGGTGATTGACCATGCGTTGTGCAAAGTGTGGTGAAAAAGCGGTCATTAATATGCGCCACCATAAACTGGCATTGTGTCAGGCCCATTTTTTAGATTGGGTTCCGGAACAGGTGGACCGCGCCATTAAGCGTTACCATTTGTTCACTCATGATGATCACCTGCTTATTGCCGTCTCTGGTGGAAAAGATTCACTGTCATTATGGGATATCATCTTCCGGCTAGGATATTCTGCAGATGGTCTGTATATTGGATTGGGGATCGATGCTGGACTGAATTATTCAGAAAGGTCCCTGGAATTTACTCGTGCTTTTGCCCAGGAACGCCATCTCCATTTACATGTAATAGATGTTAGGAATGAATATGGAGAAACCATCCCAGAATTAACCAACCGCACTCTCCGCGGGCGATACAAGCCTTGTTCAGTCTGTGGCCTCACCAAAAGACACGTGATGAATCACCTGGCCGTGACTCACAGTTATGCAGCTTTGCTAACTGGGCACAATCTGGACGATGAAGCCGCGATCTTGTTTGGCAATACCCTTAATTGGCTGGGGTCCTACCTGATCCGTCAGGGTCCAGTGCTGGAAGCCAACCGTCCAGGTCTGGTCCGAAAGGTAAAACCTCTTTGTCGTATGTATGAACGTGAGATGGCTGCATATGCTTTACTAAGAGGCATTGCCTATATTCAAGACGAATGCCCCTATGCTGAAGGCTCCACGTCCATATACTATAAGGAAATACTAAATAAGCTCGAAACCGACCGCCCAGGTGCCAAGCTTAATTTTTATCTGTCCTTCCTTCAAGCCAGGCGAGCTGGTCTTTTTTCCACCTCCGTGGACGAACGCGCCGAGCTGGTTCATGCTTGTCCGCAGTGCGGTCAACCAACCTCCGCTCCAGGGTTATGTGCTTTTTGCAGGATGTTTGTGAAATCTGATGGCAACCATCCATCACTCCGATTGGATAAAGAATGACTACTTTATCAAAACAAACGAATAACTTTCAACGCAATTACCGCTATCTGGATCTGATCACCGCGATTTTTGTCACTGTCCTGGTGGTGAGTAACATTGCCTCTTCTGCTAAAATTGTGGATTGGGGCTTTAGCATCTTCGGTGTACGTATGGCTTTTGATGCGGGAACATTACTTTTCCCAGTCAGCTACATTTTTGGGGATGTGCTTACCGAAGTTTATGGGTACAAACGTTCTCGTCGTGTCATCTGGACAGGTTTCTTCTGTCTTGGGTTGAGTGCATTAGTTTTAGGTATCGTGCGTATCCTGCCTGGCGAGACCACCTGGCAGCAATACGCTGGACAAAACGCCTATGATGCCATCCTGGGTGGAATGAGTACAGGTGGTATTGTGCTCGCCAGCATGCTAGGATATTGGACCGGCGAATTCTCCAATTCCTTCACTCTCGCTAAGATGAAAATCCTCACCGGTGGTCGCTGGTTGTGGTCGCGCACCATCGGCAGCACCCTGGTCGGTGAGTTAGTGGATACATTTATCTTTATCCTGGTTGCTTCCCTCTTCCATGTATTTCCATGGAGTTTGTTTATCACCCTGGTACTGACGAATTATATTTTTAAATGCTCAGTGGAAGCTTTGATGACTCCCGTGACTTATTGGGTGGTCAATGGCTTAAAAGTTCGAGAAAGCGAAGACTATTTCGATCGTGGCACGAATTTTACGCCCTTTCAGATATAAATTTATCTCCATTTTAGTTTATTAATGTTCACCCTTTTATTAAGCTAAGCTGCCATCGATGATGGCAGCTTACTTATTTTCCTTAATTGAGTACAAACCCGTGTAGTATGATTGCCTTGATCAATGGTTACTTAAGCCAGCTCTAAATACCGTTCCACTTCCCAATCGGTTACCTTTATATGATATTCTTCAATCTCTTCTAATTTCGCCCTGGTGAACGCTTCATAAATGACTGCACCCAGTGCATCTTTAATCACTGCATCAGATTCTAATTCTTGCAAGGCTTCCCCCAATGAACCCGGCAATTCATTCACTCCCAACACCTTGCGTTCTTCCATATTGAGTTCATAAACATTAACAAGATTAAGGGGTTTCGGGCATTTCAGGTGATTCTCAATCCCGTCCATCGCTGCTGCCAGCATTGTGGCAAAGGCCAGATATGGATTCGAAGAGGGATCAGGGAAACGTAACTCGGCACGGGTAGAATTATCTCTTCCTTCAGACCATTTCGGGATTCGGATCAATGCTGAGCGGTTGATTTGTGCCCAGCCGATATACACTGGCGCTTCGTAACCTGGAACTAACCGTTTATACGAGTTTACCGTGGGTGCTACAACAGCTGCCAATGCCCGTGCGTGCGCCAGCTGCCCAGCGATAAATTCATATGCAATGGTTGACAGATGGAAATCATCCTCCGGGTCTGAGAACAGGTTATGCCCTTCCAGATCAAATAGTGATTGGTGCACGTGCATTCCCGAGCCGTTAATCCCAAAAATTGGCTTTGGCATGAACGACGCTATCAAGCCATGCTGCGCAGCAATCGCTTTAACCGTATATTTTAGTGTCAGCACGTTATCTGCGGTGCGTAAGGCATCATCGAAGCGGAAGTCGATCTCATGTTGGCCCAATGCAACCTCATGGTGACCTGTTTCTACTTCCAAGCCCATCCCCTCCAGAGCATCCATAAGTTCCGTGCGCACCCTCACCGCCTCATCGTTGGCTGAAAAGTCAAAGTATCCCCCCACATCATGGGGTACCGGGTGGATATTCTCATGACCATTCACACCTCTGAAAAGGAAGAATTCAGGTTCCGGACCGACATTATACTTCCAGCCCCGTTGAGCCAATTTTTCCAGCATACGCTTCAATGTTCCCCGCGGATCTCCTGGGAATGGCTTCCCATCTGGTTGGAAGATTTCGCAGAAGATACGTGCTCTACGTAATTCTGGTAAAGTCCACGGCAGAACGGCATACGTATCCATATCTGGCACCAGGTGCATATCGCTCTCTTGGATGCGTGCAAAACCCTCTACTGAAGAGCCATCGAACCAGATCCCATCCTCCAAAGCACCCTCCAGGCGTGTCACCGGTATGTCCACACTTTTTACCGTTCCGATAACGTCTGTAAATTGAAGAGAGATATACTTTACATCATCTTCCTTCACCTGAGCTAATAATTGCTTGTCGTCCATTCTTCCTCCATGGTTTGCTTATAAATAAACAGGGCTCGCAGGATGCCCTGTTTCAATTGCAGGCAATTTTATCACACCCTTATCAACAAGCAGGGGTTAATGGAATATGGAAGAGTTTAATTTTATTACGGAGTTGCGATGCAAAAAATTGCCGTTATAACCGATACCGATTCAAGTATTCCCTTCGATCTCGCCGCACACCATCACATTGTTCAGGTTCCCATGGTGATCCACTTTGGGGAGAAAAGCTTTGAAGCCGTATATGCGATAAATGATGCCGATACGTTCCGCTGGATTGATCAAGAGGGTAAATTACCCACTACAGCTGCACCTTCTCCAGGAAAATTTATTTCAGCATTTAATCATGCTTTCGACGCTGGATCTGAACAAATCATCTGTCTGTGTGTCAGCAGTGAAGTCAGTGGAACATATAATGCCGCCATAACTGCTTCTGAATCCTTCCCGCAGCGCGAGATTCATGTAATCGATTCCCGCAGTTTATCCATGGGCTTGGGTTATATGGCGTTGGCTGCTGCTGAAGCTGCAGCTCAAGGTGCTTCTACTGGGGAAATTATCTCCATTATCGATGATATTCGCCAGCGGACACATTTATTCGCCGCCTTATCTACACTCAAATATCTTGCCATGGGAGGTCGTGTGAGCAATATTTCAGCGACTATGGCATCCATGCTGAATATAAAACCCATTCTCACCATGCGCGATGGCAAACTGGACCTGCTTGAAAAGGTCCGCACCCAAAAGAAAGCCTGGGAACGCGTGATCGAATTATCTGCCCTGAAAACCGGCGACGGACAAATCGAGAAAATGTCTATCTTGCACGTAAATGCCCGCGACATGGCTGAACAATTTAAATCTGAAATCGCCAACCGCATGCATTGTCCTCCTGAAATCCTTTTCGTTGAAGTAACCCCAGGCTTATCGGTTCATTCTGGGGCTGGGATGGTTGGCACAGTTTTCGTATTAAAATAAACACATGACAGTTATTACCTTACTTACCGATTTCGGAACACGGGATGGTTATGTTGGTGTAATGAAGGGTGTGATTTGGAACATCGCCCCCGAGGTTCAAATTGCCGACCTCAGCCATTTGATTAAACCTCAGAACATTATGGACGGAGCCATTGCCTTAGCACGAACAGTTCCATTCTTTCCTCCCGGTACGGTTCATGTAGCCGTCATTGATCCTGGGGTTGGGACCCATCGCCGACCTATTGGCCTCCATTTAGGTGACCATTACTTCATCGGTCCGGATAATGGTTTATTCACATTAGTTCTTGAGCAGGCTGAAACAAATCAAGCCCAGGTTCAGGTAGTTCACCTCAACCAGAAACAATACTGGTTACCTGAGATCAGTCGTGTCTTCCATGGGCGTGATATTTTCGCCCCTTCTGCTGCGCACCTGGCTATCGGAGTTCCCTTGGAGAGCATGGGAATACATATTCATGACCCAATTCGTTTATCGATCGCTCGTCCAGAATCCCTTCCAGGAGGCGGTCTGCGCGGGCAGATCATTGAGGTCGATAACTTCGGCAACCTTTCAACAAACATCGAAAGAGCGCATTTAATGGATATGGGAGAGATTGCCGTTCGAGTCGCCGGGCATCAGATTGATCGACTTGTAGACACATTTGCTGACCGTCCCAGTGGTACATTAATAGCTTTGTACGGCACTTCCCAAGACTTGATGGTTTCCATCGTTAATGGAAATGCCGCCCAAACTTTGGCTGTATCCGAAGGTGATGTCGTTGATGTAGTTCCAATGAATAAAGATTCAACCCTATGACCGTCATTACTCTGACCACAGATTTTGGAAGCGGCGATTATGATGCTGGTGTGCTGAAAGGAGTCATTTGGAAGATTGCCCCCCAGGTAAAAATAGCTGACTTAAGTCATGACATCACCCCTCACGATGTCATGCAAGCCGCTTTGCTGCTATGGCGTGCAGTTCCTTATTTTCCAGATGGGACCGTCCATGTCGCTGTAATCGACCCTGGTGTCGGCACTTCCCGGCGATCCATTGCTGCCCGCTTGGGTTCGCAATACTTTGTCGGTCCGGACAATGGCATAGTTTCACTACTATTATCACGCCTCGATGAAAATAACCAGCCCATCGATTTTGTACACCTGGATCAGCCCCAATATTGGTTACCAGAAATCTCCAATGTGTTTCATGGACGTGACATTTTTGCCCCTGTTGCTGCCCACCTGGCATCTGGAATACCCTTGATCTCATTGGGTACGCCGATCAAAGATCCCATGATCATCGAAATCCCGGAGCCAAAGTCCACCCCGATTGGTTGGATTGGTCAGGTGATCCATGTTGATCATTTCGGTAATTTATCCACCAATCTAAATTCCAATCATCTAAATCCATCAAAGGAGGTGATCATCAGCATCAAGGAGCGCAAGATAGTTGGCCTGGTCTCTACTTTTAGCGAACGTCCTGTGGGTACCCTGGTTGCTTTAATAGATAGTGCGGGCTCATTGGCGATTTCGGTGGTCAATGGCAATGCAGCCCAATATCTTCATGCCAGTGTTGGTGATAATCTGGAACTGATTAATAAAAAAAATGAATAATTTTGAAGATTCTCCCAACTCGCCTGCCTTAGAAATCGAGAACCTCAGCTTTCGCTACCAGCGCCGGGATGAATTTGCCTTGCGAAAACTTTCCTTTCTGGTGCAGCCAGGGGAGATATTATTAATTGCCGGTGCCTCCGGTTGTGGAAAAACTACACTGATGCGCTGTATCAATGGGTTAATCCCTCGCACCTACCACGGTGACTTGCAAGGTGAAATCCGTATATTTGGGAAATCTGTGGCTGATATGAACATGCCTGAGCTTTCACAGCAAGTAGGTACGATCCTTCAAGACCCTGAACGTCAGATAGTTGGCAGCTACGTATTAAGCGAAGTAGTCTTCGGACTTGAAAATTTAGGCTTGCCACGTTCCGAAATCCTACAACGAGCAGATGAAACCCTGAAATTCCTGGGTATCACTCACTTGCGCGATCGAGAAACCTTCTCCACTTCAGGTGGTGAAAAGCAAAAAGTTGCCCTTGCAGGAGTGTTATCCATGCGTCCACGCCTCCTACTACTCGATGAACCCTTGGCGAGTTTAGATCCCATGTCGTCTCACGAGGCACTCCAGTTTTTCCGTTGGTTAGCAGATCAAGGCATCACCATCATGATCGTTGAGCATCGTGTAGAAGATGTCCTTGCCATCCATCCAGAGAATGTTCTTTATTTGGATAATGGGGAACAACGATATTATGGTGCTGTGGACGGTTTACTCCAGGTCGTTGATTATCACCGTCTCAAGCTGCCCGCTCCAACCATCCTTGAGCGCGCTAAAAATGAACCGCCACCGGTATTCAAACCCCTGCTCCAGGGCTCTCAAAACCAGCCACCATTACTATCCTTTGAGGATGTCCATTTCCAATATTCTCCATTGATGCCTGAAGTACTCCACGATATCAATTTCAAGGTTTATCCAGGCGATATTATCGCCATTTTGGGTCACAACGGTGCCGGTAAAACAACTTTGGTGAAGCATGCTCTTGGACTTTTAAAACCCACTCAGGGTAGGGTTCTTCTGGATGGCAAGGATACAAAAAAGATAACCGTTGCCCAAGCAGCCCGGACGGTAGGGTATGTTTTTCAGAGTCCTACTCAGATGCTTTTTGCCCCGACTGTCGCCGAAGAACTGGAATTTGGTCCTCGTAATCTTCGTTTTGACCCTGAAACCATAAAACAGAACGTAGAATGGGCAATTAATACTGTTCACCTGGAATCTGAGCTGAACATGCCTCCATTGGCTTTATCCTTTGGTCAACAAAAGCGTGTCAGCATCGCTGCTATCCTCGCCATGCGTTCACGTATCTTGATGATGGATGAGCCCACTGCCGGGCAGGACTACTGGAATTATCTGGCTTTTATGGACTCGATCCTGCAAATGCCTGGCTTTGATGCCATTCTTTTCATCACCCATGATGTTGACCTGGCTGTAATCTATGCCAATCGCATAATCCTCATTTACGATGGATCAATTGTCACTGATGGACCCCCAAATGAAGCACTCTCAGACCAAGAGCATTTATCGCGTTGCCGTGTCCTGCCAACATCGCTGTTGAAGCTCAACCAGAAGTATTTTCCGAAAACTGGTCATTTTTTACGCGCAGAACAGCTTGCGCATATATCATAACAAAATAAAAAAAAGGAGAAAAGCAAATGAACAAGAAACTTTGGCAATTTGGTACTCGTGAAGTTGTTTTTGCTGCCATCGGGGCTGCCCTATACGGCGTCCTCGCCTGGGCCACTAATATTTTACAGATCCCTGGAGCAGGTAATGTGTCCGTCCGCCCTGCGGTAGCTATTCCCATGTTTTTTGGGGTGGTCTTTGGACCCATCGTAGGATTCATCGCTGGTTTTCTCGGTAATATCATCAGCGACCTGCTCTCAGGATACGGTTTTTGGTTTTGGTGGGACATTGGGAATGGCATCCAGGCCCTCATCCCAGGTTTGATCTGGCTCACCATTACAAATTACAAAGAGATAGGGGGCATCATCCGGGCTGAGATTATGGTAGTTGTGGGCATTGTTGTCGGCATGGGGCTGGCATCTCTATCTGAGATGTGGGTTTCTGGAACTGATTTTCCCACTACGGTTGCGATCAATTTCCTTCCATCCTTCATCAGCAATATCATCTGGGGGCTTATTTTGGTACCCATTCTGATGGTGGCCTATTCAGCCGTTCAATCGCGTTCTGGCCGCTGAATTCGTAAATGTGGATGAAATGGAGTCCTGTATATTTTTTAATAGGATGTAAAACCATAACCTGTTGGGGCGCAGCGAAATATCATGTACAAATCTAAAAAAGTAATATCCGCTGCGCCCTGACCGGTAATATACTTTCTTTACAATCCTCTAATGCTAGTTACCTGGGCCTATCGTTTTCGTAACAGCCTGATGGAGAAGATTGATCCACGCGCTCGTTGGATCTTCTCCCTCCTCTTCCTGTTTACCATTTCCACATTTTGGGATTTACGCTTCCTACTATTTTTCTTTTTACTCGCCTGGATCTGGTATTCTCTTGCCCGGGTGGGCTTTTCAGAAACCAAACGTGCCTGGCTTCTCGTCAGCATCCTCCTATTCTCCATGATTGTCGTAAACACAATCTTGTCAGGCGGCGGTGCCGCTGGTGTGGTTAAAGGACCCGGACACTCTGTATTCTCGCTTCACTTTACACTTCCCCTGGTCGGTTGGGCTGTAAATTTCACCCTCACCATTGAGCGCCTCTGGTTTGGCCTTTGTCAACTCATCCGGGTTTGGGCAATCTCTGCCATCTTCATCATCATACCTTTTTCAATGGACCCTCGTTTATATGGTGTTACATTCCGGCGTTTAGGGTTTCCTGACCGATTCGCCTTTTCTATGGACCTGGCTTTCCGTTATGTACCCACCCTGGCGCGTGATTTTGCCATCACCCTGGATGCGCAAAAAGCCCGTGGTTATGAGATAGAACGTGTTGAAGGTGGACTCATCACACAGGTACGTCGTATCGCCCCTTTAATCATTCCGGTGACCATTGGCTCTATCCTCAATGGCGAGGATATGGTTAACGCCATGGATCTTCGCTGCTTTGGTTTACGTCCACGTACCTGGATCCAGGAGACTACCTACCATTGGTACGATTACGCCATCATCGCCTTTGGTATTTTCATGCTGATTGCCTCAATTGTCTTGCATAATTTCATTCATATTGGTGGTTTCTGGGTACCCCCAGGGATCATCCCCGGTTGATCTCCCCTACCCAAACATCATACTTGCCAAATCACTCCCCCTGCGGTATCCTTAGCCGTTGGGAGTGGTTGAGTTCCGGTGGGCTCCCCGGTCTTCAAAACCGGTGGCGGGTCGCGTTGCGGGCCGCGGTGGGTTCGACCCCCATCCACTCCCGCCTGTTATTGTTATTAATAATAAAAAGGATTGTGTATATTATGTTACCTACTGAAACCGATCAATTCACGCCTATCATCAACCGGTACCTGCGGATAAACGATAAAACCTGGGGAGATGATAAAAAAGGTTACCTGGTCCGTTACCGTGGCGAGCTCTATTCCCAGGATTCTGCTGCTGTCTATGATCAGCTAGCCCAGGCATTGAAACCTCTCCACGTAACACCTTTATTTCGCATGGAAGAAAACCAGCATGCCATCATCTTGATGAATGGGGTCATTCAGCCAAAGCCCACGAAAATATGGGGGAACATCCTGTTCTTTATCCTGACTGTCATCAGCGTGGCGTTCACTGGGGCTTTATTCACCACCGGTGATTTACCTAGCGGTATCTCCGGTTGGTTCAACTTCTTGCTTGCTGGTTTACCCTTTGCTATTTCCCTGATGGCTATCCTGGTTTGTCATGAGTTTGGTCACTATCTTGCTGGTCGCTACCATAAAACAGCCGTTACCCTGCCATTTTTCATTCCTTTCCCTTTTAGTTACTTTGGCACCATGGGAGCCTTTATCCAGCTTAAAGAACCTCCAAAGAACCGAAGGATTCTGCTGGATATTGGGATTGCCGGACCCCTTGCGGGTCTGATTGTTGCGATTCCCGTACTATTGCTTGGGTTGTCTCTTTCACCAGTAGATAAACTTCCATTTCAGTTGCCTGTTGGTCAGATCTTTGAAGGTAACTCCATCCTGTACTTGTTACTAAAGTTCATCGTCAAAGGGCAGCTCCTTCCCCAACCCTCTACATATGCAGGTTTAAACCCGATCCTTTATTGGATACGCTATTTCTTCACTGGCTCACCTCTCCCTGCTGGTGGGTTGGATGTCAGCCTGAATCCCATTGCCTGGGCAGGTTGGGCAGGTTTGTTGGTTACCGCCCTTAATTTGATCCCAGCTGGTCAGCTGGATGGCGGACATATATTATATGTGTTGCTGGGAAAGCGCGCTTCACGTCTATTACCCATCATCCTGGTTGCCCTGATCATGTTGGGGTTGGTGTGGAGTGGCTGGTGGCTATGGGCTTTATTGATTTTTTTCCTCGGTCGTTCACATGCCGAGCCGCTGGATCAGATCACCCCACTCGACCCCAAACGGCAGGCTCTGGCTGTCCTGGGCGTGATTGTATTCATCCTGGTCTTTATGCCCGTGCCATTGGCCTGATAAAACATCTCAAAAATATCTCAACCAGCACCAGCTCACAGTGGTTTATTCCTCCTCCGTGAGCATTTTATTTACTTTTATCTCTATATATGCTTCGTGTTCTTTATGAAATCAACTGGATTTATTATACAAATATCGTGTCCACCCTGTCCATAGCGTTATTTTTCTCTTTACGGTCTGACCTCGGTCAGCACTTCCATATGGTCGATCATTTCACCCAGGCTATAAACTGTGAGCTCATATTTTGTCGCCCTTGCCGACTTCCACTTTCTTGCCCCCACAATGTCCCCATTGCTATCATACGCCACTGCCAGTACCCACACCTGAGATGGGCTGGGCGTATCATCGGGCAATAGCACTTCTCCATTTACCACCGCTTGGCTACCGGTAGAATTAATTTCCACACCGTTCATTCTTACATCAGCATCCACATAGCGTATATCATCCACCTCCACTTCCAAAGCGCTCAGCACCTCACTGCGAGCTGTGAACTTGCTTGGTAGAGGTGGTGCAAAATAAGCCATCAGCGGTATTGCGTCACCAGGATGCAATATGTTCAATGGCGCGTAGGCTATCTGGCTGGTGAAATTCTCCCCCTCTGAGCTGTACAGTCCAATCCATGCGGACAGGTTTTCCAGGCTTGTTCCTTGGTCATTCTGAATCGTCACAATGCACCATGCCCCACCATCTCCAGCAGCATAGCAAATGGGTTGCTTGGTCTTCACTGGGTAAGCCGTCGGTGTCGGTATGATGTCCGGGATCTCTCCCCCAATCGGGATAACCAGTTGCAAGCCAGGTCCCATAAAATGTGGATCCACGGTTGGGTTGGCTGCTTGAAGGTCCTGTAAGGAAATCCCAAATTGATAGGCAATCCCAAGCATGGTGTCTTCATTCTTTACGGTGTAAAGATACGGAGTTGGAGATGGTGCTGGTGTCTCAGGAATAACGACTAAAATTGTAGCGGTCGGGTTGACTGGTTTTGGTGTGACCGTGTGGAAAGGTGTCAGGATCCCCGTTGGTATCACAGTCTGTGTACTCTGTACGGTTGCATTGTTGCAACTACTTAAAAATAATCCTAATCCCAAAATCAGGCCGAATATTCTGCGTATCATAGGTCTTGATTATACCCAATCAGTCCACATGGTACAGCTACTACCAAAATCCTTATTCGTCAGGATCATCTCATTCATCAAGCTATATTCGGCAATCGATATCTTAATCATATACGTTATAGGAAAAGTATGTGACCAGATAAATGAGAAATCTTAAATTTTTCCTAATTTGCAATTAATCACTTGTAGGTAATTACTCACTGCATACAGGAATTGGGAGTGAAGGCGGACCAAAAAGAGACTGGATCGCATCAAAGGCCCGAACACCAGCCAATTCAGCCGTATCGATGACAGATGCCAACGCCGCATAGGTATC
>JBAQFX010000269.1:0-2869 GCA_049287485.1 Anaerolineales bacterium | reverse complement strand
TCTCTAATGGAGGAAGGGCTCTTGCGTTCTTATTTCCCAGGACACCCAGGGTGATTTCTCTCCCTCGCAGTAACTTCTCAATGAGGACTGGTTGACCGATAGTCTCAAGCCTTTCCACAACTCCGCTGACGAGTTGGTCGTAGCTGTGAACGATGGATGTGTCGTTGATCCCTGCGCTGCCTCGGCCGGCTACTGGCTTGACGAAAAGTGGATACTCGAACGGCGGGAAGCCCCGAAACACCTCACAGTCCTTCTCTGACCTGGCTACATAGAAAGGCGATGTAGGCAGGCACGACTGCTGCCAGAGCCTTTTCGCTAGCGATTTATCAGTGGCGATGGTTATCGTGAACGTATCGGATCCCACATAGGGTATATCCAATTCTTCAAGGATCGCAGCTTCTACCAGGCTGGAAACGTTGAAGACAAGATCAACTTGGGAAGCCTGTAAATCGTTGATGAAATTAGAGCCCCAGTGAATCTGTCGGATGCTATAACCAGCTTCGGTCAACGCTCGTTTGTGATGTTCTGCCTCGGCGTCCGTTTCGTCAACGACATTATCAGTGCCAATGAACTTTTCTTGAATTGCAAAATTTCCCCTCTTCTTGTTCAGTAAACCGATTCTCAGTCTTGCCATTGTAATTCACGCTCCTTAATATTCGCTCTTGTTCATGCCGCCCAATAGCCAGCATCACCTGTGCCGCGAAACGCAGCGTAACGGTATTGGCTCAGCGGTAGCTTCGCTATGTACGAGACTCCTTCTCATTATCACGCTATTTCTGGTAAAACGCGCTCTGGTCGCGATCGGTGGAGCCGCTGCTTGCGCTGAGCGAAGCGAATGCGTTCGCGAGCCGATGTTGGGCTGGGTTACAAAACAACGGAGGTCTAATTATTGATGATTCAAGCTTCTATGTTCCCTCTGTTTTCTTACGTAAATCTCTCTAACCATACAATTATTTGGTTAAGGTCGGTAATCTGTCTCTCGATAGCTGTTTTTTGATTATCCTGTGGTCTTAGGGCGGCATCTTTGTTCAGCCTGATTCGACGCCCATCCCCTTTCCCATATTTACCATAATTGGTGTTGGCTGTTTGTTGCTTGGCCTCTTCACGGACGGAAGTCATTTGAGCATTGACAGCCTCCTCTTCGGTTAGTAATTCTTTCTTTTGTTTTTTACATTGTTCCAATAATTCTTTTAATTCGTCGGGCGAATCAGGCATAAAATCAATCGCAGATTTGAACTGATCAATTACGTTTTTAATTTGTGCTTTTTCCCTGGCAAACCGGGATTGTTCGGCAAGCCATCGTTTCTGCTCTTTGCGTCCATCGAATAATTTAGTTAGGAACGATTTCGCTTTATGTTCTTGCTGATCCTGTGAGATAACCTGGATCGCCGTTTGTTGTTTTCCTTCAATCGCTTTCAAAATTGAATGCAAGGCTTCAACTTCAGTCATCGCTTTTTTATCCCATTCGTCAATTTCATCGAAACTGCGCAAGTTTTTTATTGCGGTTGCAAATAGGCTCGCATTCGCTGTATTGTATTCAAGCGATGCCGGAATATGGATGTTTATCAGATTGCCTCCTATATTTTTGAAATAGCCGCTGAACAACGAATTAATGATCGATATGGCGACCAGAGCCAATGCCGAATCTCGGTTCAACGCGCTGCCACATCAACCCGAGTTGAACTCTGCCATCCTAATTCCTCCTTCTCAATCGTAGTTTGAGGGGTTGATGCCACATAACAGCCTGCGTCAATCGCGAGGCGTGAAGCAGCGGAATAACATCGGATGCACGAACTGTTGAGCGGTTATTGCCCACCCAAACACGTTGGCTAAACCCCTTTTTCATTGTGCCAACTCGGTATTCGTTCTGCCGCGTAAGCAGGCGCCTTCACTGATAAACTCAACTGAAACTGGTTTCACTTTGCCAGTTCCCCAGTCCTAATACTTGCCCGGATGCTACTGAAAAAAGGCTATACAACCTCCTGAAGTCTTCCGCCTTTAAATTCACTTTTTAGCATTTAAGTGAGCAGGCAACTTTCACTTAGGTGTCGATCGTATCCTTTCAACATTGCTATTGAGCAGAGGAGTGAACATCTTGATCGCCAGCATCTGAACCGCATTAAACCTCACATACTTGTCAGTAGCGAAATACTCTGAGAAATCATCCCAGCTTCCATGATCCACCTTGACCGCCCCCATGTGGACATACCCTTTCTCCCCAAAATTAAACTCGCAGCTCGATTGCCCGTTGAGAAATGAGACCGAGTAACCCAGGGGTTTTCCGCTCTCTTTGAGCTTCTTAAGAGATCCTTCGTAGAGTATCTTGTCATTGATATACGAATCGATCGATTTCCATTGATCGTCGATCATCACATCCACCCACGAGTGGCTACCCGTTTTAAGCATGAAAGGAAAAGCAATATCGGGTAATATCCCCCGCATGATATTGATATCGATCAAAGCACAATGCACGCGGGCATTTATCCCGGCTGCCTTGCACAGCGATGAGAATAGGGTCGCTTTCGTATTGCAATAACCAATCCCGTATCCCATCGTCTCCGACGCCTTGACAATATCCCACCTGGGTGGGAACCCGAATTTAATCCCATCCCTGACATAGTAGAAGATGCTCTCGAGTTTCTCTACCAGTGTCTCTTTACCCTGGGTAAGCTCCATTGCCTTACTCTGGACAAGCGGGTTCTCAAAATCTGATAAGCAGTTAGTGGCTTCCATTTTCTCCTCCAATTCTTATTGGTTGGTTAAATTCTCTTTTCATCATGATATTTATTTTGCATAGTTATTAAACATAGATTATTATTCATAAAAACCATATGATGAGTTGCATAGCAGTACTCTTAACTGTCAATCT
>JBAQFX010000268.1:0-23564 GCA_049287485.1 Anaerolineales bacterium | reverse complement strand
ATCCGATAGTGTTTATAACGCTGGGCTCCGAGGCGGTTAGCCAGCAGGTTGATCGCCGGGTTATATTCAGAAGTGATCGAGCCATCCAGCCAGGTATAGCCTTTATTAAAAATGGCTTTGACCACTTCCAGGTACAGGATGGCATCGATGCCGCGGTGGCGGTATTCCTCCAACAAACCCATCAGCTTGAAAGAAGCGACGTTGATCTTGCGGATCAGGGGCTTCACCCGCAGCCAGTTTAACGGGAAAAGCCTGCCATTCAGGTGGATTAGCACCTGGTTGACATCTGGAATAGCCACGCAGAAACCGATTGGCTTTCCTTCCGCTTCAGCGAAAAGAGCCAGATCGGGGTCGATGAACATTTTCATCTTGCCAGCCAGGCGGTTAAAGTCAGCTTTCGTCATCGGGCTGAACCCTGGCAAGTTTTTCAAGGTGGCGTTAAATAGAGACAGGGCAGTATCAATCTCTTCATCCCAATGATCCATGCGTACCTTGCGGATGGTAACTTTGGCCGCCTTACGCGCCACCTCTGCCACTCGGGCTAGGTCAGGTGGGATGTTCTGCAGCTCAGCTCCGATCTGGTCACGGAACGCCCGCCAGGCGTACAGGTCATGGTCTTTCTCGAACCCAAACCGTTCCAAGAAATCCTTATAATAAGGAGGCGTATGGGCTTCCAGCATTACGGGGGGGCATTCGGCACCCTCGATGAGCACGCCCGGATTTTCATTCTCGGTGAAGTTGGTCGGGCCTCGCATCAGGGGCATGCCACGGATTCGTTGCCAATCACAGGCAGCCTCGAACAGCTGTTTGGCTACCTCATAATCATGGATCACCTCAAAAAAACCGAATCCCCCCGCTTTTTCACCGGTGGCTTCGATGATCCGAGGATCGATAAACACTGCGAGGCTACCCACCACCTCTTTACCACGCCGGGCATAGAACAGGGCGATTTCCGCCTGGGAAAAATACGGGTTTTTTTGAGGATCCAGATACTCAAGCTGGTCGGATATCAGAGGTGGCACCCAATTGGGGTCGCCTTTGTAAACCAGCCAGGGTAATTTGACGAATGCAACCCGTTCACCGCGGGTGGTGACCTGCCTTACTTCGATGTGTGAAACCATACCCCATCACCTTCTGTTGGGATGGATAACTAACCTATTTTATATAACCCTAGGAAATTGTTTTGGTTATCAAGATGATTGAAAGCTGAGTCTATAGACCTGGAAAACCTGCCCGATTCAGGCGATTGGTATATAATTTCCTTAGACAATTTCAAGGATGCATAAAGATGCCAGCCAAGAGACGAAATCCATTTAAATTGAGAGATTTTAGGGGGGTAGACCATGAGGTTATTGCCAAACTGGCAGCTGTTGGGATTAAGAATGCCGAGCAGATGCTCACCGCCGGTCGGACGCGCGAAAGCCGCACAACACTGGCTAAACAGGTTGGCATTCCCCTTGAAGCGCTGCTGGAGCTGGTGAAATTATCCGACCTTTCGCGCCTGCCAGGGGTAAAGGGCATTCGCGCCAGGCTATATTATGCTGCAGGGGTGGACACAGTGGAGAAACTGGCAGCCTGGGAACCGGAAGCCCTGCTCGCGGAGACCAGTGATTTCGTGCAGAAGACCGGGTTTGAGGGCATCGCCCCTCTGCCCAAGGAAGTGAGCTCCACGATAGCGAATGCCAGGAAGCTGCCCAAGCTGGTGGAGTGGTAAATTTCCACTTAAAAGTATTTTCAAAAGGTGCTCGGTTACAGAGCGTGACTACTGAGCTACTTTGATCGGCTCTTTTTACCTGTCAATATTGGAATCCATCAAGTCTCCCCTCGTCCCTGATCTGATGAACAAGAAACAGGAGATATAGGTGATTCCTCACCTGATTTCCTAATCTCGGAAATTGGTGGAGGGGGGTTACGTGATGCTGGTGTAGTGCAAGATATATTGCTCGAGCTGGGTGATCATCTCTTTCTGCTCGGAGATGATTGAACGCACCAGGTCACCAATCGAGATCATGCCCACCATTTCGTTGTTTTCCATCACTGGCAGGTGGCGGATGTGCTTGGCTGACATGAGCGCCAATCCCTGGTCATTGGTCATATCGAGAGTGGCATAGAACACATGCGGTGTCATGATCTCCCTGACATAGGTCTTTCGTGAAGTTTTCCCGAGCAAGATGACCTTACGGGCATAGTCACGTTCGGAGAAAATCCCCACCAGCTTGTCATTGTCCAATACAGGTAATGCCCCCACATCTTTTTCTGCCATGAGCTGTAACGCATCATAAACAGTTTCGCCGGGTGCGGTGCTCCAGATATCACTCCCCTTTTCAATTAAGATTTTGCGAATGGTCTGCATGGCTGTTCCTCCTTGTAGTAATGGTTTGGCGACTGGTTTATTACCTAAGAATTATAGTCAGAAATCTAGATTTTTCAAGCTTCTGCAGCAAAAAAGCAGGCAGTATAATTTAGCTGATGCAACATCGACCCCTGCATGAGCTACAGGATATTCTTGAGCAGCTCAAGACCGCTGAAGCTGAGCTGAACGAGCTGAATCGATCCTTAAACGCCTTTGAAGCGCTGGTGGATGCCCAATTGGGTAACCTGCTCGACCAATTGAGCGAGCTGAATGTTGAAACTGCCACTCTGGATGCGACCCTCCGCCACATCCGCGAGGAGCGCCTGTTTGGTGCCGATTTAATGCGCTACCTGGATGGTGCACCCAAGCCCAACCGTCCATCCAACCTTTCTGACCTGCCTCCTTCAGTTTTATCAGATCGGGTGGCAATCCACACCAATACTTCACCCAGCTCAGCTGAACAGGTTATCCCTGATATCAAGGTGCTGTACCGCAAGCTGGCCCGCCGCCATCACCCGGATCTGGCACGTAACGACGGCGACCGGTTGGCTTCCCATGAGCAGATGGCCGAGATCAACCGCCTCTATCAGGCAGGTGATCTAAAAGCACTGATGAGAATGGCTGGAGTCTGGTTACCCTATGGGGTGAAACTGCCGGAACCTCCGTTGGCAGCAGCTAGCAAGCCCAAGGAGACTCTCTCTGAACTGGAGCAGGCGGAACAGAAGCTGAAAGCAGTGCGTATGCAGATCAACCGGCTGAGCAGCCTGCCCATCGTAAAGCTCAGCCTGGAGGTCAAGCTGGCCCGCCACCAGGGACGGAACTTACTACGAGAGATGGCAGCTGAGCTGCAGTACAAGGTGGAGCGTAAGCGGGCGGAGAGAGATTACTTACAGGCTCAAATAAAAACGAGCGAAGAAATTGATGGGGATTAAAGCTCAATTGAATAATCATATGAGTGGTGGATGGCGAGCATGGATACCACCGCCTGGACAGGCTGATCCAGTCTTCGCCAAGACCTGTGCGCCAGCTCGAAGCTAGCCAGCCTGACTCTTCCGCCAAAGCGCGATAACCTCTGACCCGCTTTTTTCAGCATAAGCGCTGAGCCATCCAGTCCACAGTAACTGATGCCGGGGTAGGCGTCCAGCAGCATTTCGGCTAGTAACCCCTCTCCACAACAAAGCTCCAAGACCAGGCCGGATTGGGTTAGGTGCTTGAGCAGGTCGATTATGATGTGCATCTGCTGCTCGCGGGCTGGCACGAAGTAACGACCATAATCGAGGTAACGCTGTGAGATGTCTTCAGACCAGTGATTTTGTGAGGAGATTGTAGTCATTAAATATATAATCCTTCTATTCATAAAATGATATCAGGTTCGACATCAAAAATATTCTACCTGTAAATCACAACGAATCAACTAGCGATTTAGTTACCCTGCAAACGCCAGTGGTTTAAAACCACCGACTATCTGTGCCAAACCAGCTCTAAAGGATTCTTATGATTCGTCATTGGTGATATCCAATCGCAGTCAAAAACACCTCACAAACCTGTCAGGTCCTGAGGTAGGGGTGGGTCGCGACCCGCCCCAATGCATAGATTGCGGTAAAATTTATTGATGGCGTATTCTCTGGTTATGTTCCTTTTGCGAGCGATCCTGCGCATCATCGCTCGCGTCACCGTGTATGGGATGGAACGCCTGCCCCCCTATCCCACCAGCTATGTGGCCGTCTCCAACCACATCGGCCGGCTTGACCCTGCTTTCGTTTATTACCTGCTCGACCGTCGAGATATCATCATGCTGGTGGCTGAAAAATATAAGGAGCATACCTGGTCTCGCCTGCTGGCGCAGGCAGTTGATGGCATCTTCGTGGACCGCTATAACGCCGACTTAGGTGCCATGCGCGAGGTGTTGCGTCGGATCGAGAAAGGCGGGGTAGCTACCCTGGCCCCTGAAGGCACACGCAGCCCGACCGGCACCATGATCCAGGGTTGGGATGGAGCCAGCTACATTACTGCCAAGGCCGGCTTGCCGATCATACCGGTGGGCGTTACTGGCACCAGAGATAAAGAAGTCGTAGAGCGGCTCAAGCACTTCAAGCGCTTGCAGGTGACCGTAAGGGTAGGTCCCAGCTTTAGCTTGCCGCCCCTGGAGAACCAAAATCGTGACCAACAGCTGGCGGCTTATACCGAAGAAATCATGTGCCGTATTGCCGCTCAGCTACCCGAATCCTACCGGGGCATTTATGCTGATCACCCACGCCTTATGCAGCTGTTGGCCGAAAATACTTCGCAAGAGACTCAGGCTCCACGAGTATTTGGGTAGGAAAGTTGCATCAAGTAAATGATGGATACCCGCTATCGCCGTAATGCTATCCAGGAAGCTCAGGCTATGCTCGAGCTTGACCCGTTATATCTGGATACCGAAACCACAGGCATGCATTTTAATTCCGAGGTGATCGAGATTGGTATCATTGATGACCAGGGTGAAGTGTTGTTTGATCAGTTAATCAAGCCACACGGTAAAATCGATCCGGCGGCGGGTCGTGTGCATGGCATCACCCAGGAGATGCTCATGGATGCACCTACCTGGGAGCAGGTTTGGCCCCAGGCAGAGGCAGTTTTGGTAGGCAGAAGGATTGGAGTGTATAATGTTGAGTTCGATCTACGCTTGATGAAGCAGACACACAAGCGTTCCTGGATGAATTGGGTCATCCCTGAGACGAATTTTTTCGATATCATGAAGCTCTACGCCCGTTATCATGGCGATTGGGACCCTTTCCATAAATCGTTCCGCTACCAATCCCTGGAGATCGCCGGAAGGCAATGTGGCATCCGCTTGCCCAATGCGCATCGGGCGGTGGATGATTGCCTGTTAACCAGGGCCTTACTACACCATATGGCTGAAAGTGGATGACCTCAGTGAATGACGGTGAAAGACAAAATACTAACTGCGAATGGCTAACGATTGACATATGAGCCTACTAGAGATACAACTTGAAGCAAGAAATTTACTCCAATTGAATCCCTTGTTCTTGCACAGCAAGACCACGGGAGCCGCCGAACTATCGGAAGTGGTGGAGATTGCTATCCTGGATAGTGCTGGCAATCCACTGATCGATGCGCTGGTGAAGCCCAAACGCCATATCCGTCCAGACGCCACCCAGGTACACGGTATCACTGACGGAATGGTGGATAATGCTCCCAAGTGGGCTGAGATCTTGCCAGAAATTGAGGAGTTGCTTTTACGCAAGAAGGTGTGCGTTTATGATCCAGATAGTGAGTTGTTAGCACTGCAAAATTCGTATCAAAACAACCATAATCGCTGGGTATTGGATAGCGAAAATTTTATTAACCTGATGGACTTGTTTTCACGGTATTGGAATGTACGCGACCCCCACAGTAAGCTCCTGAAGACTTACACCCTTGAAGAAGCTGCACGTCTGCTGGGGATCGATATTGAGATCATCTCCTATCGCCGGGCACATGAAGACGCCTGGTTGATGCGAGCGATTTTATTGGCGATGGCTGGTTGGAAGGTTTATTATTAATGCAAGTGAATCGAAAAGAAGTAAAATATTCCATTCAGGGGATGGATTGTGCTGATTGTGCCCTGAGCCTGGAACGCAGCCTGGCTCAGATACAGGGGGTTGAGCAGGTCAACGTCAATTTCACCACGGGTTTACTGGAAGCATATGGGAGCTTTGATCCGCAGAAGCTGGTGCAGCGCGTGGAATCCCTGGGCTATAAAGCCCAGCTCCCGGGTGCGCCTGTAGATAACGCATCTGCATCAGCGGAATCATCCCCCAAAGGAAGCAGGTTAGGGTTACCGGGTTTCCTTGGCTACCTTTATGCCTCCATGCCGACCCGCCTGGCACTCATCGGTGCGACCTTACTCGTGCTCTCCGCCCTTTTATCGTTATTACCAGGGTCGACCACAATCCATTGGATCAGGCTTGTTTTACAGTTGCTTGCCGCAGGTTCAGCTGGTTATCCGATCGCCAACCGGGGTATCAGGGCAGTCATTTTTAGCCGGCAGGTCACCATCGATCTGTTGATGATCATTGCTACCATAGGTGCCCTGCTGATCGGTGAGACGGGCGAAGCCTCCACCGTGATCATGCTGTTCGCCATCGGTGAAGCCCTGGAGGGGTACACCGCCGAGCGAGCACGCCACTCCCTGAAAAGTTTGCTGGCACTCAAGCCCGAGCTAGCTCACGTGATGCGACCCTGCCTCGATTGCAGTGAGCATATGGGGCAGAACGGTTATAACGGTGGTCCTTGTCCCTTCTGTGGCGAGCAGGAAACCACCTTACCTGTTGAGCAGATTTCCCTCGGTGAACGGGTCATCGTCCGCCCGGGAGAGCGTATCCCGGTTGATGGGCACGTCACCAGCGGCATCTCGCTGGTCAATCAGGCACCGGTCACTGGCGAATCGATCCCGATCAATAAGGCCCCTGGCGACAGAGTCTATGCTGGCACTCTGAACGGAAATGCCGTGCTCGAGATCAGCGTGTCTCAGCTGGCGAATAACTCGACCATCAGCCGTATCGTTCGCCTGGTAGAGCAGGCCCACGCCCAACGCTCTCCGGTGGAGCGTTACATTGACCGCTTTGCCGCCTGGTATACACCAGCGGTGGTCATGCTGGCCGCCTGTATTGCCATCATCCCACCCCTGGTCTTCCATGCCCCTTTCCTGGATGCCAACGGAGTGCATGGCTGGCTATACCGCTCACTGGCACTGCTCATCATCGCCTGCCCCTGCGCACTGGTCATCAGCACCCCGGTCACCATGGTCAGCTCGCTGACCTCCCTGGCGGGACGTGGTGTGCTGGTGAAAGGTGGCGCTTACCTGGATGTGCTGGCACGTGCTCGCTTGTTTGCCTTCGATAAAACCGGCACACTCACCCTCGGCCAACCCACCGTCACCCGGGCCAGGTCTGTGGATTGTGTCCCCAATGCTTCCCGTTGCCCGGCCTGTGATGATATGCTGGCCCTGGCGGTGACGGTGGAAAGCCGGTCTGCCCATCCGCTGGCACAGGCCATCCTGGCTGAGGCTGAAGCCCGGCAGCTGTCACATTCCTATCCGGCTGCTGAATCAGTCCAATCACTGGCAGGGCAGGGTGTGCAGGGCGTCTCCAACGGTAAGCACATTCTGGTGGGCAGCCATGACCTGTTCCACGCCCGCTATGATGCCTTGGATATGCAATTACATCGTGAAATCCAATCTGCGGTTGAAGAGGGTCAAACAGTGATGTTGGTAGGTAAAGATGACAGCTTGCTCGGATTTGTGACGGTTGCCGATACTCCCCGCCCAATGAGTGCCGAAGCACTCAAGCAATTGAAAGCCATCGACCCACACATCCGCACGGTCATGCTGACCGGCGATAACCTTCCCGTGGCGGAAAAGATGGCCGCTGCAATGGGAAACCTGGATGAAGTGCGTGCTGGTCTATTGCCTGAAGATAAGCTGGATGCAATACGCTCCTTGCAAGCTGAACATGGGCAGGTGGTGATGGTGGGTGATGGGGTTAATGATGCCCCAGCCCTTGCTGCCGCTGATGTTGGCATTGCCATGGGTGGAGCAGGTTCAGCTCAGGCCATGGAAACCGCCCATGTGGTGCTGATGCAGGATGACCTGACCCGCCTGCCGGAGACGGTGCGTACCGCCCGGGAGACCCAGGCGATTATTAAACAGAACATCGCTTTTAGCCTGGTTCTTAAGGTCGCTTTCCTGCTGCTAACCTTACCTGGCCTGGCGACGCTCTGGTTGGCAATATTTGCCGATATGGGCGCGTCTTTATTAGTAACGTTGAATGGGATGCGGATGTTACGAAAGAACAGCTAAAGCTGTTAGATGGGCTCTTCTGGTACAACTACGAACATCACCAGGTAGATCAACACGAACGAGCCAAAGCCAAGGATGGCTCCGGCCGCAAAAACTAAGCGAACCACGGTCGGGTCAAGCCCAAAGAAATCTGCAATCCCGGCGCATACACCGGCAATCATGCGGTTATTTCGACTACGGTAAAGTTTTTTCGTTTCGGGTGTCATCATTTTGCTCCTTATATTACAATCGGTAAACCACCATGTTAATTAACGCTTTCGTGCTTGAAAGGTTGCATCAAAATTGTCCGCTGAGATGATTTCACCCATATTACACTCGCGATACCGCGGTTGCCTGCTAGGGCTGGCAGCCGGAGATGCCTTGGGGGCCTCGGTGGAGTTCATGCCACCGGGCAGCTTCGAACCGCTGGCTGACATGATCGGAGGCGGCAAGTTTAACCTTGCGCCAGGTGAATGGACCGATGACACGTCCATGGCACTGTGCCTGGCAGAAAGCCTGATCGAAAAATCCGCCTTCGATCCAATCGACCAGCTTGAGCGTTATGTCCGCTGGTATCGCACGGGGCATTTATCGTCCAATGGGCGTTGCTTCGATATAGGTATCACCACCGTCAATTCATTGCACCGCTTCGAGCGCACGCATGAACCATTCCCCGGGCCAGATGCGCCTCATACGGCTGGATGTGGTTCACTGATGCGCCTGGCACCGGTGCCCATGCTCTTTGCCCGGGACCCACGCCTTGCCCTTAAAAGATGTGCCGATTCATCCCGCACAACCCATGCCAACCGGCAAGCGGTGGATGCCTGCCGCTATTACGGCGCACTTCTGTTAGGTGCTTTACATGAGCAATCGAAAGAGGCATTGCTTTCTCCACCGAAATCATGGGAATTTTTAGATGATGAGACGATTCAAAGCCTTGCACATCTCGAACCTCACATTCTGGAGATAGCCAATGGCTCCTTCAAACACAAGAAACCACCCAGGATCCAGGGTAGTGGGTATGTGGTCCGCGGTATGGAAGCCGCATTATGGGCTTTCTTTCGATCCAGCTCATTCAAAGAGGGAGCCCTGCTGGCTGCCAATTTAGGGGATGATGCCGATACCACCGCAGCTATTTACGGGCAGCTGGCAGGTGCGTATTACGGAGATCAAGGCATCCCAGTTGAGTGGCGGGCAAAATTAGCGATGGTAGATACGATCATCAATTATGCAGATAAGCTGTGGGAGCTTGCTCAGGTCATTTAGGGGAAATATGTAAATTTTTACATTTCTCCCGTTAACAAATCAGTGCTTTTTTCAATATCCACTTCCTGCTTTATCTTCCTGACTCGCTAATCCAGTCTATCTGCCTTCCACATCATTCTCCAACACGATCCGGTAGCGTGCCTTATTTTCTCTTACCCTCTGCATGGCTTCATTAACCCGATTCATAGGCATGGTCTCAATCATGGGGCTGATCTTGTTTGCATGCGCGAAGGCCAGCATTTCCTTCATGGTAGTATGGTTCCCAATAAAAGAACCTGTGATCGATAAATTACGCGCCACCAGGTCTGTGGTATTAACAGATATATCTGGAAAGCCGAGCAATATAAGTCTCGCTTCTTTCTTCAATACTTCAAGTAATGCGTACCATGGGAGTTGCCCGGTCGCGGTGCATAACAGGAGATCAAAGTAAAATTCGTGTTGCCTGAGTACAGAACGATCACTCAAGATAAGAAAGTGATCGGCTCCGAAGCCAAGTGCTTCGTCTTTTTTGTCTGGGGAAGAAGAAATGGCGGTAACCTCATAATTAAGTGCATGGGCAAACTGGATTGCCAGATGTCCCAGGCCACCCAAACCTATGATACCAATTTTCAAGGAGGGCTGAACTGCGTAAGCTCGAAGTGGAGTGTAAACCGTTATCCCTGCGCACATCAGCACCGCGGCAACCTCCGATGGCATATCCTCAGGTAGTGGATATGCAAAACGGTGATCTACCACCACAGAGGTCGAAAAACCACCATAAGGGATCCATGTTCCTGAATCGACGATATCCAAGCAAAGTTGTTCCTTTCCCCTCAAGCACCACTCACATTTCCCGCAAGAACGACCTTGCCAGCCAATTCCTACCCGGTCTCCTTCTTTCAGGTTGACAACCGCATTGCCTAGCTGCGATACATATCCAACGATCTCGTGACCTGGCACAAATGGATATTTAGTGATGCCATAATAATCGTCCACAGCTTGTATATCGGTATGGCAGACGCCACAGTTGCTGACTGCTACCCTTACATCGTTAACCCCTATTTCTGGTGGGTCATAAATAAATGGTCTAAGTTGTTGACCCACTTCCATAGCTGCATAACCCGAAATTGTGGATGTAGACATGTTAGAACCTCCTCATAATTTTAATTAATAGTCAACAACGGGATAAATTAATCATACTATACATCTTTCTAGTCTTTAGTCAAGCAGGATGAGCTATTACGTTGGAATAATTTTCTTCCTTTGCTTCAGCCTACTCCGAAAATGTACCACCCAATGGGTTGCCTTAGCTCCTCCCCCCAGGTCGCCAAATTGTCCGGCGGGGAAAATAACCACATTTTTGGCTATAGCCTGGCTTACGCAAGCGATACTCTGGCAGTAGGCGACCTTTATGATAGCCAATATGGTACTGAGACAGGTGCGGTGACCATTTTCCAACCTGACAATACTGGTCTCTGGAACGAGGTTGCAAGGGTGACTCCCTCAGATGCTGAAGCCGGCATTCACTTTGGCAGGAATATCGCCATTTCCGACGACCTCCTGGTGGCAGGCGCCCCGTATGATAATGACTTCGGAGAACGCTCCGGGTCGGTATATATCTTTGAGCGCGACCAGGGTGGATCCAATGCCTGGGGGCAGGTTGCCAAGCTGACTGCCAGTGACGCCTACACCAATGACCAGTTCGGCTGGGCATTGACCATCGATGGGAATTTTGTTGCCGCTGGAGCTTACACTAAGATGTACGGTGGTCGGGTTTATGTCTTTGAGCGCGACACAGGGGGACCTAATCAATGGGGAGAGACTGCCCAGCTTAACCCCGACCCACCGGGTTTCCAGGCTTGCTTTGGAGAGGCGCTCGATATGCAAGGTGACCTGCTTATTGTCGGCGCTTATGGCGGCGGGGATTATTCTGGCTCGGCCTACATCTTCCAACGTGAGCCAGGTACTGGTGAATGGCAACGTTTGGTGAACTTCCGTGCCGCAGATACCTATGCCTACCATTATTTTGGTTATTCCATCGCCCTGGATCATTGGACGATCCTGGCTGGCGCCCATGGCGCGGATGGGTTGGCTGGTGCAGCCTATATTTTTACCGCTGATCCAGCCCAACCCGAAATCTGGACAGAACAGGCTCGTTTGACCGCCAGTGACACTGCCATGGGAGATTACTTTGGATTTGCATTGGATCTCTGTGGTGATGATGCCTGGATTGGTGCGCCTTTACATACAGAAGCAAGCGGTGCAATTTACCTCTATAAGCGAAATCTGGGTGGTCCAAATCACTGGGAAGAAGTCACCAGCCTAACTGGCGACGATAGCTCTCCGGGTGATCAATTTGGATATGCGGCAGCTATATATGGCAAATTCGCCATAGCTGGTGCACCTGGCCATATAACAAGTGGCTCTGCTTATATATTTAATCTCGATCCGCCCTGGAAGATAAACTTACCCGTGATTATCCATTAATCGCAGCTCAAAAACATCTGTATAATTATCTCCAGCATCATCAATGCATGATGAACCGTGATGCTGAGGAGAAACAGTCATGACCCTTAAAGAAAAGGTTTTCTGGCACGACACCACCCAAATGCCTGGCGACGAGAACCTGGCTGAGCTGCCACCCAGGGCAGACGTGATCGTGGTAGGCGCAGGCATCCCTGGACTGGCAGCAGCCCGTCAGCTTGCCAGGAGAGGAGAAAGCGTGGCAGTCCTGGAAGCTGAGACAATCGGTTGGGGTGCCAGCTCGCGCAACGGGGGTATGGCTCTCACCGGCCTTAAGCTGGATGCCGCAGTGGTCGAAAAAAGGTACGGTATTGACCTGACCCGCCAGCTCTTTGATGATTCCATTGCCTCATTAGCCACCGTGGAGCAAATCATCAGCCAGGAGCATATCGAATGCGGTTTTTCACGCACCGGTCACCTGTTGGTGGCTAACAAGCCTGCTCACTACACCGCCCTCCAGCAAGAAGCGCAATGGTACGCCCAACATTTCAATCATGTCACCCATACCATCTCTAAAAGTGATCTCCATAACGAAATTGGCTCAGAAGTCTATTATGGTGGCCTGGTAGATGAGACCAGCGCGGGGCTCAACCCGGCGCAATACGTGGTCGGGCTGGCAAAAGCCACTCAAAGGGCAGGCGCCTTGCTTTGCCCGCGCGCCCGCTTGATTCACATGGAGAAAACTGCCAGTGGTTACAGGCTTAAGACATCACGCGGAGAAACCCTGGCGGGTCAGGTCCTGGTGACCACGGGAGGTTATACCAGCGCAGCGACACCCCTTTTACATCGACGTATCATTCCCATCGGTTCCTATATCATCGCCACCAAACCTGTCCCTGAAGAGCTGAGGCGCCAGCTCATTCCAAATGACCGCATGGTCTTCGATTACCGTCATTTCCTCAATTATTTCCGCTTTTCAGCCGATAACCGCATGGTTTTTGGCGGTCGGGCGGCATTCTTCCCTGAAACAGCTGCGAGCATCCGTACCAGTGCGGAGATTTTACGCAAGGAAATGGTCTATGTCTTTCCACAATTAAAAAACACGGAGGTGGAGTATGCCTGGGGTGGCAGCCTGGACTTTGCCTTCGACCAAATGCCACACGCCGGTCAGCTGGATAGCATTTACTACGCTCTGGGTTTCGCCGGTCATGGGGTGGCGCTCGGCACCCATTTGGGTGTGAAAATCGCGAATGCTATACTGGAAGGCACACTGGCAGAATTACCGTATTGCACATACCCCTTCCCCAGGGCACCTCTGGGGCTGTATACCGGCAAGCCCTGGTTCCTGCCGTTGATTGGGTTATGGCACCGGATATTGGATTGGATTTATTAGCTCGGTATAGAATAGCAGAGGGGAAAATATTAGTGTAATCCATTAAAAATAATATGAGTGGGTGGCTTTCCCACCCACTCATATTTTAGTTATTTATCCTGCTCGTTCATTTTTGAACGAATGGCAGGTAGATGGTTTTGATTGCCGGGTTGATCAAGGTACCGACCATATCCATGTTGTTTTCAGGGTTGGGGTCAGTACTACTCGAGGCAACCTCAACGGTGTTGCTGGCAGTGCCAACATCTACTGCATTGACCACAATGACGAGGGTGACAGTTTCTTCCACACCAAGTGTCCCGATATCACATGTCACCACACCTCCTTCTTCGCTGCAACCACCACTGGCTGAAGTGGACGGAAGCATCCAACTAAGCCAGATACTCAATCTCACCATCATCTTCGATCACGATGTGATTGATGGGGCACCTGCGGCTCGCTTTCACCGCAAATTAGTCGAGCTGATCGAGAGCGGCTATGGCCTGGATGATTTTCAAACTACCAATTACAATAGCGTCGGGACAGCAGTAGCAGGGACTAATTAGGTCCTTTAGAGCTAAATTTTATGTCCCTGACCTGCCCCCAAATAATGGAGCTCTCATATGATCCCAAACCAGTGGTACGTGGTTCTCGAATCCAGGGAAGTCAGGCGTGGTAAATTGGCTGGCGTCACCCGTATGGCCGACAAAATGGTCTTCTGGCGCGATACTCATGGCAAGCTCGCTTGTGCCATTGACCAATGTCCCCATCGCGGGGCAGCCTTAAGCGGCGGTAAGCTGGTGGGCGATTGCATCCAATGCCCCTTCCATGGTTTCGAGTACGATGCCACCGGTCGCTGCACGCTTATCCCAGCCAATGGTAGGGCTGCCGATGTACCCAGGGTTTTCAAGGTCAAGGTGTACCCTGTGCGTGAGCTGCACGGACTGGTCTATCTCTGGTGGGGTGAGCCCCGTGAGGAATACCCTCCCCTGCCCGATTTTGACTACATGCGTGATCCCAACCTGGTCTACACCACCGCCACTGACTGGTGGCATTCGCATTACTCGCGTGCCATCGAGAACCAGCTGGATGTGATCCACCTGCCCTTCATACACGCCAACTCCATCGGTAGAGGTGCTAAGACAGTTGTTCAGGGTCCACGCTATAGGGTGGATGAATTCCCCGGCCATCACGACCTGATCAGCGTGTGGTTTGACAACGAAACCGAGCAGGGTCAGATTCCGCTCAAACCCAATGATATGCCTCCCACCAACCATCACCCCCAGATCCAGTTCCGCTTCCCCAATATCTGGCACAATTGGCTGGGAGATTCCTTCCACCTGTTCCTCGGCTTCGCCCCCATCGACGATGAGCACACTAAACTCTACCTGCGTAGCTATCACTCCGTAAAAACGCCCATCGTACGCTAGATCTTTAACTTGTTCAGCAACTTAGCCAATATCTATATTGAGCGACAGGATCGCCGCGTGGTGGTCACCCAGCGCCCGTACCGTTCCGAGCTGCGCATGGGCGAAAAGCTCATCCCTGGTGACGCCCCTGTGATCGAATATCGCCGCCGGCGCCAGATGATGATTGAAGGTAAATAATATATGTCTTTTAGTTTTTTACATCGGAGAATCAATTCCTGAAGCAAATTATACAGGAATCCCCAACCACCTCATTCTTTTATGAATTATCTCTACGAACGCCTCAAAATCGCAAACAACTAACTGCTATTCGTTAATCTCAACCCAAATAATGGCTAAAGGCTAGCTGCTAAGAGCTAATTGCTGTATCCCCTAGCATATAACTTGCATCATTTCCATCGGACCATGGGAGTGCTCCATGGCGCCAGGGGAACATGGAGCATCCTGTGGTCAAGAGCATCCGAGAATCTCGCTGATTACGTGTGAATGGAGCAGTACTATTAACCACGACATTTCCTTAGAACACCAAACGTCCCCGCTATGGATGGAGCAAATCTACAGCCAGTTTTCCTCCACGCAGTCAATACTACGCCTCTGCACTGGCTGGATATTCGAGCTGGGCATCACCTCCGACATGCCATTCTTCCAGCAGATAAGCCTGGCACTGATCAACCGGGTTACCTTCATTAGCCTGCTGCTGGCTCTACCGGGGACTTTCCTGCTAATCCTGATGGACTTTGGTCACCCCTTCAGCCTGCTGGTTTCCGGAGTGCTGCTTGCTTGCCTGACGCTAGGTTTGAACGGTGTAAAACGCGTGGCATGGTCCATGATGATCTTTGCTTTCAGCCCGGCGGTCATTATTCTGACCTACTCCCTGCTTGAATTGTCTTCGAGAGGGTTGACTCAACCTCTGAACTATCTCCTGGTACGCCAGGGTTTATGCTTTGCCCTCTTGCTCCCCATCATTCTCTTTGGTTTCGCGGATCGCCAAAAAGTGGTAGGCCTATTGGGAGGATGTGTTTTGGTCTTCCTGGTTTTTGATGTTGGCATTCCCCACTTAGGGATATTCCAGCAAGAGCTGATCACGGGCTTGAGTCAAGGCTTATTTTCACTGTTATCGCTGCTGCAATATGTCAGTCTGGCAGGTTGCGTGCTTTATCTGCAAAGTCAGATCATGAAACACGAACATCAGGTACAGCGTAGGCAGGAAAAATTACAAAAATTAGCCATCAGGGATGGCTTAACTGGCCTGTTCAATCACAAATTCATGGAGCAGCTAGTCGGGGACGCGATTAACCGCTCAAAACGCTCTCATATTCCGTTAGCACTCTTAATGATCGATATTGATTACTTCAAACAGGTCAATGATACCTTTGGGCACAATACAGGGGATGAAGTTCTGCTCAGGGTGACGCGCTTATTGGACAGTCACAAGCGATCTACCGACTATCTTGGCAGGTGGGGCGGGGATGAGCTCATGGTGCTGCTCACCGATACCGACCTCTCAGGTGCAGCCAACCTAGCGGAAAAATTGCGTCTCCTGGTGAAAAACCATTTCTTCCCGCATTGCAAACAAATCACCATCAGCCTGGGGGCAAGCGAATACCAGCATGGAGATAACCCAACAAGTTTCATTGCGCGTGCCGATGCAGCCCTCTACCAGGCCAAGCACCTCGGTCGCAACCGGGTAACCATCCAGTCGTGACGAGTAATAGAAAAATACCACGAAGGTCCAAAAGCACACTCAGGAATTTAATAATATACGATCTAATCAGCCTATTTTGCAGTTTTTTAGGGGTCAATGATTATTTCATTTATGGAAAGAAATCATCCAGTAAAGAATTTTATTTGTCGATATAAAATCCTCCATGGCTTTCCGTTATTAAGCAGGATTTGTCATTAATTCATCCCTTCAAATTACCTGCGATGAATTAAAATAATCATAGGGAAGGTCGAAAAAATGGAAATCAGTCGGGTGAAACGATCGAAAAGTGACGCAAAAATATCGTACGACCATATGAGTGGTATCTATGATCTGCTGGCTGGTTCGAGCGAAGGACCTTTGATGTGTAAGGGTTTGGAAATGCTGGGCGTGCAACCAGGTGAAAAGGTATTAGAGATTGGCACAGGTACCGGAAAGGCGCAGATAGAGCTCTGCCAGCAGGTGGGAGAAAAAGGTCTGGTATACGGCATGGATTTGTCGACGGGTATGCTACGAGTGGCGCGCAACAACCTGGCGAAAGCTGGTTTCGCCAATAGAATCCACCTTTTGAGTGGTGATGGTGCCTGGTTGCCGTATGCTTCCGCTTCCTTCACGGCTGTTTTCATGAGCTTCACCCTGGAGCTATTCGACACGCCCGAAATACCCCAGGTGCTCGGGGAATGCTGGCGGGTGTTGAAACCTGGTGGCCGATTAGGAGTGGTCGCCATGCAGCAAAGCGAGCACCCTGGTTGGATGCTTCGCCTATACGAATGGTTCCACGAGAAACTCCCCAATTATGTGGACTGCCGACCGATCGACGCTGGATCAATGGTCCAGGAGGCAGGATTTATCCTTGAAAAACTCCAGTCCAGGAGTATGTGGGGGTTACCCGTTCAGATTCTGCTGACAAAGAAAAACCGAGATTATATAACTACATGATTATCCTGTTGGCCCTCTATTCCTTTGCTGGGGTAATCCTGGCCGGTTTATCCGTCCCTCTGATCCTGCATAAAATTCCTCCCAATGGTCTCTATGGTTTTCGTAGCCGGTCCACACTTGACAACCCGCAGTTGTGGTACAGGGTCAATGCCTATGCAGGTAAGCGCTTGTTGGTGACGGGGTTGGGCACATCAATAGCAGCAATCATCCTGTATTACACCACCTCAAACGTGGAAGAGTATGCTCTGAGCTGCATGGGTTTCTTTTTGGCGCTTTTCTTGTGGATGATGGTCACCAGCTTCTTGTACCTGAGGTCTTTTCATTAACAATTACGCTTCAAGCAGAAAACTTTTCCGACCAAGAAATTATTACTTAAAACCATTGAAAAATAGCAACTTAGGGGAATAACTGTGGCACACAAGGTCATTGCTTAATTATTCGTACCTATAGTACAATCTATTCCATGACGAAAACCGAATTCTTAAATGCATTAAAGAATGGTCGCCAATTATGGTTTGAAAAGTGGAAAGGGATCGATCTATTTGGCACTTCAAGACCCCGCGTCCCTGGCCAAATGAGCCTGCGGGATATCCTGTATCATATTGCCTGGTATGAGCGTGAGATGGTTGATTTGTTACGGCTTCGTTCCCTGGTTGGTTCACCCTGGTGGTCACTACCAGTCAACGAGCGTAATGCCAATATCCTGGCTGAAGGGCAAACCATGAACTTGCTCCAAGCCTGGCGCATGGAACAAAAGGTGTACGCTGAGCTTATAGACCAGCTTGAGACAGTACGCAATGAAGAGTTGAATGAAGCCAGGTTTTTCCAGGAGATGCCTGCCGATTGGATTCCCTGGCAGATAATCGCCAGCAACACTTATGAACACTACATTGAGCACTTTTCTGAAATTTATTAATCCAGAGACTCCTATATAATCCATAAAACCCTGAGTATTCGAAACACAACTCTCAGGGTTTTGCTTTTGTATTCGGTTTTATTTCAGATGAATTAAAATTAATAATCCCAGAACAAGTATGCTTTATTAGTAATCTCCACGCAAGCGCTCAGGCAGGTATAGGGAAATGTGATGCATCACTGTATCCCCGACCCACCTGTCACGTTCTTTGGCTGCAAGTCCCACCGGGACTTCCAAATGATAAGGTTCGCCAAATTTCAGGATGATCTGTCTACCAGTCGTCCAAACCCCTACAGGCAGCAACGTTGGACAATATTCGCTGAGCAAATATATGAACCTTCCCACCCCAGGCGGTAGCTCACCTAACACACCCCCTGGAGTGTCGCCACCTTCGGGTGCCAGGCCAATCACTGGGTTGACTGTACGGCTGGCATAGTGTAGCACCTTGCGCACGGACACCGCTCGCTGTTCAGCTTCAACCCCTTTTGGTGGCATAGCAGGCATGGGAGTGAAACCTAAGATTTTTGATCCAAGTGAGAATAGCCAATGTGTGAACCCTGTCAGCCAGCCAGAATTTTCCCAGCCTGAAGTGACCACCCAATGAATATTGATGGGCAAGATTGCACTGATCAATATTGCAATCCACCAGGCCTGAAAATTTCGAGCAGAGTAGTGGTTAGCCGTAACCAACACACCCTGATCCATTTGCCCCATGCCTGGGATGAACGATCCGACCGCTGAGAGATCCACGCGTGGCGCGGGATGCAGTGTGCGAGTAAGTAAGCGGGCAATGGGACGGAATGGGATGGGCATGGAAGGATTGTTGAACTTATTATAAAGGTTACCTGCTTCTCTTGCAATTCAAGGCAGACAATCTTACAATTACCCTTGACTTATCATCCAATTTATAAATAGAGAGGGAAGTGTATGCGACCTGAATGGGATATTTACTTCATGAAAATTGCACATGTAGTGGCATTGCGTAGCACCTGTGACCGGGCTCTTGTGGGCACGGTGATGGTGCTGGATAAACGTATCCTGACCACTGGCTTCAATGGCTCACCCGCTGGTTTGCCACATTGCGACGAAGTTGGTCATCTGATGGTGGATGGTCACTGCGTACGCACCATCCATGCTGAAGCTAATGCTATCATTCAAGCGGCTCTGCATGGGGTGAGCACGAAAGGTTCCACCTGCTATGTGACCCACTTCCCGTGCATCCAATGTGCCAAGATGCTGATTAACGCGGGTGTGGTTCGGATTGTTTATGACCAGGAATACCGCATCGACGAGAACACGCTCGACTTTCTCCGTCTGGCAAATGTGGAATTGGTGCGCGTCAACGGGGAGGAATAACATGACCAGGCATCTCAAGCTTTACACCCCCGGTCCGGGAGATGTAGACGAAGATGTGCTAACCACACTGGCGACACCAGTCATCCGCCACTACGGACCGGAATGGATGGAGATATATAACGAAACCCAGGGGTTGCTCAAGCAGGTATTCAAGACCGAAAACTATATCTTCTTTGTCCCAGGTCCGGCTTCATCCCTAATGGATATGGCCATCGGCAGCTTGCTGGCCACCGGTGAAAAGATCATTGTCGGCGATAACGGCTTCTTTGGTGAGCGCCTGGCACACATTGCCAATGGATACGGGTTGGAAACGATTAAACTTACCGCCCCTTTAGGAAAACCGCTCGACCCTGGTGACTTAAGCAAATTGCTTCAAGAACACCCAGAAGCAAAAGTCGTCGCACTGGTGCATCATGAAACCGGCACCACCGTGATGAATCCTTTACGCCAGTTAGCATTAACAGCAAGTGAAGCGGGGCGGGCTGTCATTGTGGATGCAGTTTCTTCGCTGGGCGGAGCAGATGTGCGCGTGGACGAATGGGGTATTGACGTGTGCGTCACCTCTCCCAATAAGTGTCTGGAAGCTTTACCTGGGATGGGATTTATCAGTGTCTCGCCACGTGCCTGGAGCCTGGTGGATAGTCATATACAAACAAACCATGGTTGGTATCTCGATCTGCGTACATGGCGCCAGTATGCCACCGAATGGGGCTCCTGGCACCCCACACCTGTGACCTTACCCACCAATATCATCCTGGCATTGCGCACCAGCCTGTTGAAAATAGTCAGTGGAGGTCTGGTAGCCCACTTTGAGAAGTACCGACGTGCCAGCCAGGCTGTGCGGGATGGCTTACGCAACCTGGGCTTCGAAATGTTCGTGGAAGATGCCTTCGCTTCTCCCATTGTTACCGGCGTGTACAGCCGTCCGGAATTCGAGCTTTCAGAAATGATCGATTGGCTTGTGGAACAACGAAGTATCGCCATTGGGGGAGGTCTGGGCGAACTTTCAGGGAAGATGTTCCGCGTGGGTCACCTGGGTAAAGCTGCCACACAAGAGTACCTGGTTGATTTCCTATTTGCAATGGAGGAGTTCCTACGCTGGAAAGAAATCCCTGTACCTATCGGTTCCAGCCTGATTGGATTGTAGGGTTTAGAGGCTAGCTTTGGCTGGAATTATTTATTCAATCTCACCCAAAATATTTGAAAGATACCCAGGCTATTGCCGGGGAGTGGTGCTGGCAATTGATGTACATAATAGGCCTTCCCCTGAGAAGCTCACCAAAATGTTGCGCGAAGCGGAAGAATCGCTCCGGCGCCAATTAACTATTGAGAATATCGCTGAACACCCGCGCATCAAACCCTGGCGGGAGGCCTATAAAGCTTTTGGGGCAAAACCCAGCGAATTCAGATCTTCGGTGGAAGCCATGGCTCGCAGGGCGCTACGCCATGACCAGCTTCCCAGCATCAATGCCCTGGTGGATATCGGCAACCTGGTCTCTCTTCAGCGTCTGGTGCCGGTAGGCGGGCACTCCATGGATGATCTATCTCAGGATATCAAGCTGTGTTTCGCCACCGGAAAAGAAGAGTTCACTCCATTTGGTTCAGCAGAAATTGAGCATCCACTTCCTGGAGAGGTGATTTTCGCGGAAGGTAATACCGTGCTCACCCGGCGCTGGACCTGGCGTCAGGCGAACCACACCCTCACTCTGCCTGAAACCCGAAGCATCGAATTCAACCTCGACCGCCTGCCTCCCGTTGAGATCAAGGAAATCCACGCCATTGCCAACCAGGTGATAAGCCTGGTAAGCGAGTTTTGTGGGGGAAAAATGCGCTATGAGATATTAAGTAAAGTAAATACCAGCATACTACTGGAATAATTACAGCCTGCTAACAGTAATTAATCACCACTCCACCAGGTTTTCCAGCCACATCCGGGCAATTTTAGGTGATTTCAATACAAAATCTCCCCCGCTGGCACGCACACGACCAAAATATTGCGCCACCGCGAGTGCCACACCCCCTGAGGTTTGGATGATCTTGAATGCCTCGGCATCATTGACATCATCGCCCATGTATAACAGGCTTGCTCCAGGGAAAGGGAAGCGGCTGAGTAAGAATGATACCGTCTTTGCCTTATTAGCCTTGGCAGGGCTGATTTCCAGGAATTTCTTATCTTCGCTCAGTTGATAATCGTTAGTGGTCAATTCATCGTTAAGTGTTTGTTTGATGGCAGAAAATACGCCATTGGTTTCCTTCTTGGAAGCAAATCGGGCATGTACAGCGAGTGCCCAGCCTTTATCTTCCAGGTAGAAGCCCTTATGCCCGTACATGATTTCTTGCCACTGTGGTTTCAAATGGTCAAAAAATGGGCGTACACTGGCAAAATCTACGCGCTGGATCTGATCTCCTTGCGGTGTTTGCACCTCAACACCATATGTCGCCGCGAAGAAAATTCCTTCAATTGGCAGTAAGGTTTGGATATCCTTCAAGCGCCGTCCTGTAATAATCGCAAGGCGAATATTGCTTTTCTGCACAAGGCGCTGAATTAGATCAATCAGTTTTGGGTCTGGTTTGAGGATATCAGGTGTGCGAGTGAATTCCTTCAATGTTCCATCGTAATCGACTAACAGCCATAACCGATCAGCTTTTCTTACCCACTGGTTGAGCTCATTTTCGGATGAGAACCTCAAACTGATCCTCCTTCCCCGAGTAAAGGAAGGATTTCATCCTGAAAAATCGCTTGCCAGGTGAAATTCTGGCGAATTCGTCGCTTTAAGCGCTGGGTAGCACTCCTTTGTGACCAATCCAGGATCATACCCGCCACTTCTTCTGAAGAGTCATCTTTGGAAAATATGGTTACTTCCTGCTGACCAATTTCCAATGTAGCCGGGACCTGGGTGCTAAAGATGGGCATACCGATCAGACCTGCTTCAAGAATCGGCATGCCAAACCCTTCCCGATGGCTGGGCATAAACAACACATCGCATGCCCGGTAAATCTCACTCACCAAAGGTGATCCAATGCTGTAACCTGACCCCGGCTGTGGACCTGTCTCATAAACAAAGCGGGCTTCGCCTTCCACCTGTAATTTCTTTCGTAAATCCAGTAGGCTTTGATAATAATGCATGTCATCCGGATCATGTGGATCTGGTGGGCCAGTAACAACCAGCCTTGGTTGGAGGTCATGTTTTTTAAGGCTGGCAATTACCTGCAAGGCAAACTCGATATTTTTTGCCTGGGTGATACGTACCGGCATTAATATATTAATGTCTGAATCAATCAACCCGAGGCGGTCGATCAGAGATTTCCCTTCACCGGATAAGCTATAGAGGTCTGCTGGGCTCACCCCATTGTAGATGACGTGGATACGCTCAGTCGGACAATCGAACAACGTTGCCAGCTCTTTCTGGCGATATCGCGATACCGTTACATAAGTCACTTCTTCCCGGTAGGTACGCAACAGGTCCCATGGATAACCCGGATGCACACTTGATCGCGAGTGGGGACTGGTCCAGGTGAAGTCGTGGCACCAGGCAATACAATGGTTGAGTTTCCCCTGGTCAAGTAAATGGATTGCAGCAGCTGTGAGCGGGAGGTTAAAATGTTTGGTGAATATATTGTGAATGATCACCCGGTCAATCGACTGCAAAACAGAAGCCAGCGATTTTTCCAGGTTAGAAGAGAGAGCCTCAAAATCATTAGGTAACTTTCCTTCTTCTAGCTGCCGGCTCATCTCAACTACCCGTGGGTGCCGTGAATCCATCTCTGGGATATGTATGAATTCAGCACCAGCAGGCAAGGCTGATTGATCTCCACTGCCGGCTATGATCCTCACCGAGTGACCAGCTTTGAGCAGTAATGTCGTATGCGCATCAATCACCGCTTCAACACCGCCTACGATCGGCGAAACAGAATAATGCAGGATGGCAATCTTCATAATCCCAACTCGACCACAGCTTCCAGCTGCTTACAG
>JBAQFX010000267.1:0-2073 GCA_049287485.1 Anaerolineales bacterium | reverse complement strand
GTTCAGCTATCTCTGGGATGGGCAGATCGAAGTGGCCATGCAACTGCTCTCTCCCATCACTGAATCCAACCAGGAGCTCGCTGTTTATCCCTGGTGGTGGCGCAGCCTTAACCGGCCTGACCTGGCCGCTTACGCGGAGCAGTATTTACAGATGATCGGATCCGAGCCATAGTAAAGATAAGATGAAGTTGTCATACCGATCATATCAAAAACCCGTAAACGGGTTTTTACGTTTAATACGGGTGTATGCCTAGATCTCCAAGGTTATTTTTCCCCCGTTATTTGCAGACATCGATTCTCAAGAATTTAGTATTCGTTATCATTAAGATATTAATCTTTCACCACCCATACCGCAATGGCCACCCATGCGATCTCCGCCAATGGCAGCAGCCAATTGGCCAGTTCGTGACCCGTTGAGATCGGGATGGTCAGTATAATCGCAAGCGGCACGAATATAAGTGGAATGAATAATTCAGCCAGTTCGAGCAAACGGCTATAATCACCCGAAGGTGATTTACTTTGGATCGTAGCCCAGATAAGCAAAGCAAAACCCAGGATGTAAAGCCCTATGGCGGCAAATAGCAACGCATGCTGGATGGCCTGCGATATCCTCACACCACTGGTCGCCATTGCCCATTGCGTCAGTGTAAAAACCAAACCCAACAGTATCCCTCCCAGGGTTAGCCGATAGAATATCTTTCCTCCTGCTTTAGCATGGTTATAACCGACTATACGCAATTTAACCGCTAATTGTGGTCCCAACACAGTGGCCAAGGCCATGGCTAAAAATGGCAGGTACTGCCGGAATACTTCCTGCAAGCCGGGACCTGGTTCGGAGAAGGGCAGTGTACCACCCATATAAACGCCCAGGTAGACGAATGGAAAACCTCCCAATATTGGAACGATCAACGCCAGCTCAAGCGCAGCCAGGAAACGTCTAGTGCGTAACATCATCACCGTTGCAACGAATGCCAAGAGGAATATCCAGCTATAGGCTAATGATTTCTGCATCTCAGGGACAAATTCTAAAAAAAAGGCCCAAATAATCACCGTTAGCGGAACAGCTGCTAACAATCCTCGCAACCGATCTCTACAAGCAATTTTATACAACAAATAAGCAAGGATCAATGGGATCACGAACACCTGGACTTCATCTACCCATTGGTTATTTCCTGTGATCACCGAAGTTAGCTGATTTGCTGCCTGGATCAGGAGGGATATTGTCAGTAAGAAAATATAGATGATCCAGCTGGCAGACCAGGGTTTCCAACCTCTGAAAATACCATAGAACAACGCAGCTAACATTACAAGGGATAATGCGATGATCAGCAGATCACGAAACCCGGTTTGGGTGGCACCTTTCCCAACATTGATAAATTCAAAGGCAATGACGGAAAAACCTATCAACAGGTGCGGTAGTCCCGCCAGGAATGATTCTCCCCATCCTTCACCTGTCATGGTCATGTTGATCGTACCTCCACCACCTGCGCTTGCAGCAGCTAGCTGCTTCTCCTTTTCAGCACGCATGGACCAAACATAAACACCGACTAGATCGGCAGGCAAGCGCAGCAGCTCGCGCAAGATAAAACCCACCCATACACCCTGCGAGAGCGCTTCCACCAACCCAGCCTGGAATACCTCTTCCATTTCCGACCCAAATCGATCCTGGAATGAGCGAGGGTATAGCTTTAGAGTCAACGAAAACAACCTCATGATCCAGGTCATACCCTTTGCTCCTCCATCGTCTGAACCTTCTTATTCACCGCTAGCAGCAGGTGTTTCATCCGATCTATTTCCGCATCGAAGACCTCTAATCCAGAGTGGGTTAGCCGGTACACTTTCCTCCCTCGTGACTCATCCTTCAGTGGGGTTTGCTCGATTAAACCTTGGTCGAGGAGTCTGTATAGAGCACCGTACAAAGTTCCGGTAGAGAGCTTGATCTGTCCGTTACTTAATTCAGCTACATCTTTCAATATGGCATAGCCGTGCTTTTCCCCTCCTCGCAGTGAGAGCAGTATGTATAGGGTTGGTTCCTGCAATGGCAGTAAATGATCTTTATCCGTCATATATCAC
>JBAQFX010000266.1:0-2137 GCA_049287485.1 Anaerolineales bacterium | reverse complement strand
GAATGCTAT
This sequence comes from Anaerolineales bacterium, assembly GCA_049287485.1. GTDB lineage: Bacteria > Chloroflexota > Anaerolineae > Anaerolineales > UBA4823 > FEB-25. The sequence continues at coordinate 2,128 of JBAQFX010000266.1, read as the reverse complement.
CCAAACTACCACCTGTCCTAATAAAGAACATCCCTGTCCAGGCTATAGGAAAAATCAATCCCCAACTGATGTTGGGTGGTTTGAGATAATAAGCTCGCATATCTTTGAGCATAATATTCCAAAATGCAATCCACCGTTTCATTAGCCGCCTCCACCTTTTTCCTTTTCTTTCCTCATAAGACCTACTTCGATACCAGTAACCTGAACAAAGACTTCTTCTAGAGAAGGTCTTATCCGACGGGCTTCTGTAACTTCAGCTCCCTGATTTTCTAAAAATCGTACGAGAGGGCCAATGCTGATTGTCCCAACTGACTCCACGCGAAACTGCTCAGCGGATATAGTCTGGAATTCATAACGAGGAAAAGCCGTGGCAAGTTTGATATATAGGTCATTTGCCGAGGAGTTTGAGATGGAAATCAACATCACTTTCCTTTCCTGGATTGGTTGTAAAAGGTTTGCAACGGTATCAATCTTTACAACCCGCCCTTTTACGATAAATGCAATCCGTTCACACAGTCTTTCAGCTTCTTCAATGTAATGCGTGGTAAGAAAGATGGTCGTTCCTGCGCGGTGGAGTTCGGCAATCAGCTGTCTTATCTGCCGAGCACTGGATACATCAATGCCAGTTGTCGGTTCGTCCATAAAAAGAATCGGAGGTTTATGTATTATGCCAGCCGCAATTGTGAGTTTACGTTTCATGCCCTTGGAATAGCCAGCGAATTTTCGGTTTGCTGCTTCCGTTAAGCCAAATGTCTCCAGCAATTCATTTGCACGTGTTTGGCGCTCATGCTTGGGCATACCATACAGCGAAGCGCAGAAACAGAGATTGTCAAAGCCAGACAATTCCGGATAAAGGTTGCTATCATCGGGCACAACCCCAAGTAGATGCTGTGCTGCCTTGGGGTTTTTAGTACATTCCAGACCGCTGATTTTAATTGCTCCCGAATCTGGTCTGGCAAGCCCTGTGAGTATGCTGATAGTGGTTGTTTTGCCTGCACCATTGGGACCAAGAAAGCCGAAAAGCTCTCCTTGTAATACAGCGAAGCTGATGTTATCAACAGCAGTTACGTCACCGAATCTTTTGGTTAGCTCACTCACCTCGATTAGGGGGTAGTCATCATGGGCAGGTGATATTATTGGCTCTTGTATTTCCATGTTTGATTCCTTTGGCATAACAATTGATTCTACAGCCTCTAGCTATATTGCAACTATGTCGTTTAGTATACCTGAAAAGGTTTTCAAACAACTAATCTCATCTCGTTTTAGAGCTACCTATGATAAGGAGGCAAGAAGACAATAAGTGAACACAGGGGTATATAGACAATTGAACTTCGCTTCGCTCGGTGTCGATGACCCTGTAGGGCACCGCCTGGACATATCTGGGGCGCTGATTCTAGTATCCATTCTTCCTCCCCCAATTAAAAACCCCCAGCCTTCGGGGTTCCTGTGTGGCCGGAATAGGACTCTAACTTTCTACCTCCTCTATGTAAGAGATAACAACTCGGTTCTAATGCTTCTAAACCGTCTATATAGGCGCATTTTTAGTCTAAAACAGGCAAAAAAGGCTTTATTAGCGTCAAATTAGACGGTTTTGCCCAATACCATCCTCCTATCCCCTAAATGGAGGCATGTTAAAACAAAATCACCCCACCCATTGGGGGTGATGGAGTGGACCTGGCGGGGTCACCTGCCGCTTGCCAGCGGATTCGAACCCGCGGCCCTTCAATATCTATGAGGCGAATGCCCATTCAGGAAGTAATCAGGCAGGCATGATAAAGTATATCCTGGTCAATGACATTCCACTCTCATTGGTGTTTATGATCTTAATCAGTTTTATGAAGATAGAAGACTAAAATCTATAAATCTACGGGACATTTGTCCCTACTGGCACGGGACATCTATCTATCGACTTTCATCAAGAGATGGAATAGAATTGGTTTATAGAATTGTAGGAAAAAGAATAAAAAAAACCCTCTCCATTCGGAGAAGGATCAGTTTACAAGCTGCGGAGAGGGTGGGATTCGAACCCACGGTGGGGACGAGCCCCACAACGGTTTTCGAGACCGTCCCATTCGGCCACTCTGGCACCTCTCCGATGCGCACCACATTATACCAAAAGCCAAGTGGT
>JBAQFX010000265.1:0-11612 GCA_049287485.1 Anaerolineales bacterium | reverse complement strand
CAGGGATGCTGATATGGCTATTCAAGAACTAGAAGCTGCTGACCTATTGGAAACCATGGAGCAGACCGTGAGGCAGCGAAGGTTCGGATCGGTCATACTGATTACAATCAACGAGTCAATGTCAGCTCGAGTAAGAGATATCTTAATGGAGAATCTTGAGATAGACCGGAACGAAATTTATACTAATGAAGGCCCAATGGGATATAGCGATCTGATGACTTTACATAGTATTGATCGTTACGATTTAAAAGACCCTCCATTTAAACCAGCTATACCAAGACAATTAAAAAGCATCGATGATGAGAGTATTTTCTCTAAAATCCGTGATGGGGACATTCTTCTGCATCACCCATATGATTCTTTTAGCCCAGTGATTCGATTCTTGAAAACTGCAGCCAATGATCCTGATGTATTGGCAATTAAGATAACCCTCTATCGCGTCGGAAATAAACCGCCTGCTGTTGATGCATTACTTGAAGCTGCTGAAAATGGAAAACAAGTAGCCGCGCTGGTAGAGTTAAAAGCACGTTTTGACGAGGAGAGTAACATTGGTTGGGCGAGAAAACTGGAAAAGGAAGGCGTCCATGTAGTTTATGGATTGCTTGGATTAAAAACTCACTCAAAAATCGCCATGGTGATTCGCAAAGAAGGTGATGGTATCCGAAGATACTTGCATTTAGCCACAGGTAACTATAATGCGATCACGGCACTGACTTATGAAGATATCGGAATGTTTACTGTTGACGAAGAAATGGGGGAAGATGCAACAGATCTGTTCAATTACCTGACCGGATACTCCTCAAAAAAAGAATACCTTAAATTTATGGTCGCACCAATTAATCTTCGTAGCCAAATGGAATTCTTGATCAATCGAGAAATTGAGATTCAAAAGAATGGTGGGCAAGGGCATTTAATTTTTAAAATTAATTCATTGGTTGATAAAAAAATGATCATGTTGCTTTATCAGGCATCTCAGGTGGGTGTGAAGGTGGACTTGTTTGTAAGGGGCATCTGCTGTTTACGTCCTGGAATACCTGAGATCAGTGAAAATATACAAGTGATTAGTATTGTTGGAAGATTTTTAGAACACAGCCGCATATATTATTTTAAGAATGGTGGTAAGGAAGAGATTTATCTGGGAAGTGCAGACTTAATGCCCCGTAACATCGATCGTAGGGTTGAAGTTCTATTTCCAGTCCAGGATGAGCAAATGATCATGTATATTCGAGATGATATCTTGAGATATTACGCAAGAGATAATATCAAAGCCCGCCGGATGCAGTCTGATGGTTCATACACCAGGGTGAAACCTCAAAAAGACGAAGAAGGGTTAAATATTCAAAACTGGTTTATTAGCTCTCGCCGGTAAAGAATGCTGCGGCGAGAATTCCTGGACCGCCGTGCGTTACAATCGCTGGTGGAACGTCCAATATTGGGATGTTATCCAAACTAAATTCACGACATAGTGTAGCAGCAAATTCATTGGCTAGATCGGGCACGGCTGCGTGCATAACGGATATATATGCTTCTCCATTCTTTGCAGCCTGGTTCTTTACTAATGCAATCAATCGGCTAATCGCTCGAGTTTGAGTTCTCTCTTTTTCAAATTGATCCACTCGCCCATCAATTAATGCCAGGATGGGTTTAATTTTTAAAACACTACCTAACAATGCCGTGGCACCACCAATTCTTCCACCCTTGAGAAGGTATTCTAATGTATCAACAAGGAAATAGATCCTATTTCGTGGAATCAATTTTCTTATTCGCAGTTCTATCGTGTCTGCATCAACTCCTGTAAACGCCCATTCAGCTGAAAGATGTACCAGGGTTGTCAGAGAACTACCAATAGTACGTGTGTCTATAATTCGAATATCAGCATCAGGAAATTCTTGGGCAGCCATCTCAGCTGAACGAACCGTACCACTTACCTCTGATGAAGGGTGAATACAGAAAATTGTCCCTCCGAGTTGGGTTAAACGAGTAAATTCTTGAATAAAAAGCTCAGGTGGTGGAGCGGCAGTCTTTGGTAGCTCCCTGGATTCTTTTAGCATTTTCATAAATGTAGCATTATCAATATCTACACCCTCATAATACGATTTATTGCCAAAATTAATAATTTGCGGGATAACAGGAATATGATATTGATCAGATATTTCTTTAGGCAGGCCTGATGTCGTATCGGTAATGATATGGATCATGTTATTCTCCTCACCTGAATTAATATTGTCTAATTTAATCCTATTAAAGCCGATATTCTTGAATAACTAGACAAGATTGATTGTTTCAGTTATCATTTGACCGCTTTTATCCTTGAGATCTGAGGTAATCCTCCATGGATTTTACAATAAAATTACTTAAAGAGCTAACTGAAACATCAGGTGTATCAGGTTACGAAACTCCAATTCGTTCTACCATCCGAAAATATCTAGAGGCTTATGGCGAGTTGACCCAAGACAAGATTGGGAGCGTGATTTGTCGTAAGCAAGGATCCTCTGAAAAACCACGCGTCATGCTCGCCGGACACATGGATGAAATCGGATTCATGGTAAAGCAAATCACAACTGAAGGCTTTATAAAATTCCTTCCGCTTGGAGGATGGTTTGATCAGGTTCTCTTGGGACAGCGCGTTATCATCCAAACTAATAATGGCGAGGTTATAGGTGTGATTGGTGCCAAACCACCACATCTCCTACCGGCTGAAGAGCGCGAAAAAGTAGTCAAACGCAAGGATATGTACATCGATATTGGCGCTTCAACGAAGGATGAGGTCGAGGCTGCAGGAGTTAGGCTTGGAGATCCTATTATCCCACGGGCAGATTTTGTCGAATTAGCCGGTGGACTGACCTATCTTTCTAAAGCATTTGATGATCGGGTTGGGACTGCTTTGGTAATTTCTGCACTGAAAGAGCTGCAAGGAAAGGATCATCCCAATACGATTTATGGGGTAGCCACAGTGATGGAAGAGGTTGGATTACGTGGTGCGACAACGAGTGTAAGGGCAGTCGATCCTGATGTCGCAATTATATTAGAATCCGATATCGCGGGGGATGTTCCGGGAATACAACCAGAAGAATCGTCGATAAAGTTAGGCCATGGACCAACAATTATTTTATATGACGCTCGTATGATCCCAAATATACGTTTCAGGGATATGGTCTTGGAAATTGCAATGCAAAATAACATTCCAATTCAGTTATCAGCCATTGAGGGCGGGGCGACAGATGGTGGTGTAATCCATTTACATGGATTAGGAGTACCTGCCATCGTCATCGGTGTTGCAGCCCGTCATATTCACTCTCATAGCTCTATCATCCATCGGCACGATTATGATAATGCCGTTAAATTACTCATTGCTCTTATTAAGCGATTGGATGCTAAAACGGTCGCATCTTTAACTGAATAACATAGTATCTGGAGGGATCATGACAGACCTAATCAAGCAAATTACGGCTGATATTCAGAAACAAATTGATTCATATCGGCCTGAATTAGGATTGAGCGACGTTGGTAATGTCGTTGAAGCGGGGGATGGTATTGCACGCGTAAAAGGTCTGGTGGATGTAAAATCTCAAGAATTGGTTCAATTTGCGAATGGCGTACTTGGCATAGCATTCAATCTTGAAATAGAAAATGTTGGTGTGATTATTATGGGGGAATACTCAGAGATTGGTGAAGGCATGCTGGTACGATCGACTGGTCGAATTGCCTCTGTTCCTGTTGGTGATGGAATGATCGGGAGAGTAGTTAATGCGATAGGAATGCCTATCGATGGAAAAGGACAAATAAAAACAAGCAAGTTTCGCCCAATTGAAAGGATTGCTCCAGGAGTTGTTGAACGGAAAGATGTAGATACACCAGTACAAACCGGTCTAAAAGCAATAGACTCGATGATTCCACTAGGGCTTGGTCAACGTGAGTTGATCATTGGTGACCGCCAGACGGGAAAGACTGCCTTAGCCCTTGATACGATTATTAACCAAAAGGGCAAAGATTTGTATTGTATATACGTTGCAATTGGGCAAAAAAAGGCTGCGATCGCCCGAACTGTTGCCACCTTGGAGCGTTATGGAGCAATGGACTACACAACTGTGGTTGTTGCCTCTGCTGATGAACCGGCTGCATTACAATATATAGCTCCATATGCTGGTTGTGCAATTGGTGAAGAATTTATGGAAACAGGACGGGACGCGCTATGTATTTATGATGATCTGTCAAAACATGCCTGGGCTTACCGTCAGGTTTCCTTGCTTCTAAGACGTCCACCAGGTCGGGAGGCCTATCCTGGCGATGTCTTTTATTTACATTCGAGGTTATTGGAACGTGCTGCTCGTCTTGCTGATAAGTTTGTCATTGTAAAAAAGAGTTTCCCTGGTTTAACTGCACTGAGTATTGATGCTATTGATGGAAAAATATATGATGGACCCCTGGCAAAGCACAATGTCACTGAGGCCATTAAAGCTATGGATAAACCAGAAGGCTATAAAGCTGTAAAGCTGTCAGGCTCTGGTGGGTCACTCACCGCATTACCGATTATTGAGACATTACTTGGTGATGTTTCTGCTTATATTCCCACAAATGTGATTTCTATTACCGATGGACAGATCTATCTAGAAGGTAACTTATTTTATGCAGGCATTCGTCCAGCGGTTAATGTTGGATTATCAGTATCTCGGGTAGGGGGAGATGCACAGACAAAAGCATTCCGGCAGGTCGCCGGGCGTTTGCGCCTGGATATGGCTGCATTCCGCGAACTTGCAGCTTTCGCTCAATTTGGTTCAGATTTGGATAAAGCTACACAGGCTCAGTTAAATCGGGGAAAGCATCTCCAGGAAATTTTAAAGCAACCTCAATACCAGCCACTGTCCATGGACGATCAGGTGATTGAAATTTACGCTGGGACGCATGGGTACGCAGATAAAGTGCCTCTCGAGCAAATGGATCGTTGGGAAACCTCATTATTGAGATTCATGGAAACTTCGCACCCTGAGATAGGCAAAGCCATTATAGAAGAAAAACTTATCTCCCCTGAGACGGAAGAAAAACTTGACCAGTTGTTGACTGCATTTATGTCTACCTGGCAATAGTAACTGACTGGATATCTGGATATGGCAAACGCAAGGGAAGTCCGTCTACGAATACATAGTGTCAAAAATATTGCTCAAGTAACCAGAGCTCTACAGGCTGTTAGTGCGAGTAACGTGCGTAAAGCAATGGCTGCTATGATACGTACACGTCCTTATGCTACTAAAGCTTGGCAGGTACTGACACATATCGCTGGTCAACCTGGACGTGCTACTTTACATCCGTTATTGACTCCTCGTGATGAAGATCGGAATGAATTGGTGCTGCTAGTGACCGGCGATCGTGGGCTTGCGGGCGCTTATACATCAAATATCGTACGTTTCGCATTGAAGGAGTTCAATTCCAAACCCATTCCAGTAAGCTACATCTCGATTGGTCGTAAAGGTCGAGATATGCTGGTTCGACGTCGGAAAAATGTCATTGCAGAATTTAGTCATCTACCTGCAGCACCGACATTCGCCGATGTATCTGCAATTGGACGTCTGGCAGTCGATGAATTCTTATCCGGCAAAGTTGATCGAGTTTATTTGATCTATACGGATTTCGTCAATATGGTAAAGCAAGTTCCATCCATCAAACTTCTTCTACCTTTAGAAATTAAAATTGGGGAAGGTAGAGTTGAGGCATTCGATCACTTAAAAAAAGCCTCGGCTGCATACATTTACGAACCAAATGAAGAAGAAATATTGGATGAAATCGTTCCACGGTTTACTGCATTACAGGTTTATCAGGCAATTTTAGAATCTTTAGCCAGCGAACACGCTGCAAGAATGGTTTCCATGAAAAACGCGACCGATAGTGCCACTGAATTAGCTGGTGCACTACAATTGGAATTAAACAAGGTTCGCCAGCAAGGCATTACCAGCGAAATTTTAGATATTGTAGGTGGCGTAGAGGCTTTAGCTACAAAATGAATTATTTTTTTTATTCAGGAGGTAAGCATGGCTAGATTGGCTGGCCAGATTGCACAGATTTTTGGTGGTGTTGTTGACGTTGAATTTCCAGTTGGTCGACTCCCGGAAATTTACGATGCTCTTGAAGTACCGCGTGCGGGGCAATCACCGCTTATTCTTGAGGTAGAAAAACATCTTGGTAATAATTGGGTACGATGCGTTGCCATGGACTCTACGGACGGTCTTCATAGAAACCTTCCTGTGTATACGACTGGCGCACCGATAAAGGTACCGGTTGGACCACTTACTCTTGGTCGTGTCTTTAATGTTTTAGGTCGACCGGTTGATGGTGGTCCAGCTGTGGTCAGTGATCTTACTTACCCGATCCATCGTCCCGCTCCCGATTTTGAAGAACAATCTACGCGCGTAGAAGTATTCGAAACCGGAATTAAGGTAATCGACCTGATTGCTCCCTTCACGCGTGGTGGAAAGACGGGTATTTTCGGCGGGGCCGGTGTTGGAAAAACAATCATTATTACTGAATTGATCCGTTCAATCGCCACTGTTCATCAGGGTAATTCTGTTTTCGCCGGTGTGGGTGAAAGGACTCGTGAAGGGACGCAATTATATCGGGAGATGATCGAATCAGGTGTGATGAAGGATACCGTAATGGTGTATGGGCAGATGAATGAACCTCCTGGTGTGCGCTTACGCGTAGCCCTGGCTGCTTTATCTATGGCAGAATATTTCCGCGATGAAGGACGGGATGTATTACTTTTCATCGACAATATATTCCGTTTTAGCATGTCTGGTTCTGAGGTATCAGCTTTGTTAGGGCGGATGCCTTCCGCTGTTGGGTACCAGCCAACGCTAGCAACCGAGATGGGTGAGCTTCAGGAAAGGATTACCTCTACTCGTCATGGTTCTATCACTTCCATGCAGGCAGTATACGTTCCTGCAGATGATTATTCAGATCCTGCACCAGTAGCGACTTTTACCCATCTGGATGCAACCATTGCCCTCGAACGTTCAATTGTAGAGAAAGGGATTTACCCAGCGGTTGATCCGTTAACCTCTACTTCACGGATCCTTGATCCGATGGTCGTGGGAGAAGAACACTATACCACCGCACGTGAAGTACAGCGTGTTTTACAGCGGTATAAAGATTTGCAGGATATTATCGCAATCCTTGGTGTGGATGAATTGAGCGAAGATGATAAGCTGATTGTTTCTCGCGCAAGGAAGATTGAACGTTTCTTCTCTCAGCCTTTTTTTGTCGCTCAAGTATTTACCGGTCGGGAAGGACGTTATGTACCCCTCCGAGAGACAGTTCGCGGATTTAAAGAAATCCTTGAAGGTAAGCACGACGATATCCCTGAACAGGCATTTATGATGGTTGGTGGCATTGACGAAGTGGTTGAGCAAGCTGGTCGGCTTACACAGAATGAATAATTGCTAAAGGTCAAAATATACCATGTCAATTCGATGTGAAATTGTTTCACAAGACCGTGAGGTTTTCTCTGGTGAAGCCGATATGGTGATCGTTCCTGGTGTACAGGGAGAAATGGGTATATTACCTAATCATGCACCCTTGCTATCTACGTTGAAGTACGGTTTCTTACGTGTCCGATATTTGGGGAAGGAGCAGGTATTTACGATTGCAGGTGGAGTGATTGAGGTACAACCCGATTTGATAACTGTGATGGCTGATGCTGCTGAGAATGTCAGGGAAATTGATGTTAGCAGGGCAGAAGCAGCTAAAAAGCGCGCAGAAGAAATCCTGAAACAAGGACCGCCTCCAGATAGTGATTCATATTTGAATATTGAAACAGCTCTACGTCGATCAAATTTACGTCTGGAAGCAGTAAAACGATACCGTGGACAACGCACTCGGTTTCCAGGTACCAGTGAGGATAATCCAAAGTAAAAATGGCGATTTTTTCGAAAGATCTCGGAATAGATCTGGGAACAAACAATACCAGAGCTGCTGAAGGTGATCAAGTCATCCTTGAAGAACCAACTGTCGCAGCCATTATTATTTCTGAACAAAAAATGGTATCCTGGGGCAAAGAAGCCCAAGATATGCTGGGTCGGGTACCGGATTCAATTGAGGTTAACAGACCTTTACGAAATGGTGTCATTGCAGATTATGAGGTAGCTGAATATATCTTGCGTGATATTTTACGCAAGCTTAGCGGACCATTACAATTTTTCCGACCTCAGGTCATGATCACTGTTCCGAATGGAATCACGAGTGTTGAACGGCGTGCAGTCCATGAAGCAGCACTTCAAGCTGGAAGCCGCGAAGTGGCATTGATCCAACAACCTTTGGCAGCAGCAATTGGAGTAGATTTACCTATCGGTACACCATCTGGAAACCTGATCTTGTGTCTGGGTGGAGGCACTACCCAGGTAGCTGTCATTGCAATGTATGGGATTGTCTCAGGAGAGACGTTGAGAGCCGGGGGAGCATCGCTTGATGATGCTATCGTAGGTTATGTTCGCAAGAAATATGGGTTAATCATCGGACAGATGACAGCCGAACAGATCAAAATCAAGATTGGTGCTGCTGTACCTCAAGATGAAGAGCAGAGTGTTGAGATTCAGGGACAAGACCAGGTCACGGGTTTACCAAGACCAGTCACCCTTACCACAGGAGAAATTATTGACGCTGTCGAAGAACCCTTACACGCAATTGTGGAAACTGCTCGACATGTGCTTGAAAAGACCCCACCTGAGTTAGTGTCTGATATTATTGATCGAGGCATTGCCTTATGTGGTGGTGGAGCCTTATTACGCGGAATAGATCGTCTGTTTACTAAAGAATTAGGAGTGCCAGCGTACCTGGTAGATAACCCAACGACTTGTATCGTGCGAGGAGCCGCAAAAGCGGTTAAAATGCATGATATCCTCAGGCGGAATTTAATTGCAGTCTGAAAATATAAAGAAAAACTCAAAGCGAGCTGGTCACACCAGCTCTTTTTTTTATTCCAGATAATAAGTCATCTTTTGAAGATGGAGGACGGGATCAATATACTGAACATTTACATCGATAGGAACCGTGATATTAATGGGTGCATAGTTTAATATCGACTTCACTCCAGCTTCAACTAGTAAATCTGTAACTGACTGAGCATGTTCGACGGGGACTGATAACATCGCAATTTGGACCTCGGCTTCCTTGACCATCCTTACTAAATCGGTGATGCTGTGAACGCTAAAATCACCTACTTTTATTCCGACCTTATGAGGATCGTTATCGAAGAGTAAGACTATCTTAAAACCGCGGTTAGAAAATCCCTGGTAACGCGCCAATGCGTGCCCAACATCACCAATACCAACAACAGCTACATCCCAGACTTTGTTGACATGAAGGATCTGACGAAGCTGCTCGGCTAGATAATCGATGTTGTATCCAGTTCCTTGTTTACCAAATTCACCAAATTGTGAGAGGTCTTTTCGTATTTGTGCTGCAGATATCCCCAATCTTTCCCCTAACTCTTGCGAGGAAGTAACCCTTCTTCCTTCCTGGTTCATTAATTGTAAAGTACGGAGGTAAAGAGGTAATCGCCCAACGACAATATTTGGAACTATTTTTGTATCCATACAACCTCCAGATTCGCAGATAAGTATGAATCTACCACAATTACAATTATAGTGCAATTTTCCACAATGATTAAACAAGTCCCAGACAAATACAGAACAAACTGAATACAAACAAAACATTAAAATATGTGGATGGTATAATCGAAATCATAGGGAAATTGATAGAAAAACTCGATGTTTATTGACGAAGCAATTATTTACGTGAAATCTGGAAAGGGCGGGGATGGGGCGATACATTTCCGCCGAGAAAAATATATTCCTCGTGGTGGTCCTGATGGTGGTGATGGTGGTAGAGGGGGTGATATCGTATTTAAAGTGTCACCAACGTTGAATACTCTATATGAATTTCAGCACCAACACCGATTCATCGCTCAAGATGGAAGACCAGGTGGAAGGAGTGATCGAACAGGACGTTCTGCAGTAAATTTGATTATTGATGTCCCTGCTGGGACGACAATTTATGATGCAGATAGTAGTGATACGATTGCTGACTTGGTAAATAATAATCAAGAAATTATTATTTGCAAGGGGGGACGGGGTGGGAGAGGTAATGCACGGTTTGCCAACTCTCGTGATCAAGCGCCAAGGATAGCAGAAAAAGGCGAGCCTGGTCAGGAGCGGAATCTACGCTTGGAATTAAAGTTGATTGCGGATGTAGGAATCATCGGAGTACCGAATGCCGGAAAATCCACACTTTTAGCCGCAGTTTCAAACGCAAGACCAAAAATTGCAGATTATCCATTTACGACCATTGAACCCAATCTGGGTGTGGCAAGGCTAGATGATGAGCAAACACTGATATTGGCAGATATTCCTGGCTTGATTGAAGGTGCCCATACTGGTACAGGCCTTGGGTATGAGTTTTTACGCCATATACAGAGAACCCGAGTCTTAATACATTTATTGGATGGAATGTCTGAGAATCCAAGTTTGGATTACGCACAGATTAATAGCGAATTATCCCTTTTTGATCCTAATTTGGCTAAAAAACCTCAGATCGTTGCTGTAAATAAAATAGATATTCCGGATGTTCAAAGTCGATGGGATATACTCCAAAAACAATTAAAGAAAAAAGGAATCAAGCCAATAGCCATATCCGCTGCAACAGGAACGAACGTCCGCTCGATATTATATAAAGCAGCAGAATTACTCCAGGATACACCCGTACCATCCAGAGAAGTTGAAATTCCGGTCTATCATGCTCAAAGTGACCCGAGGCGGTTCGATATCAGACGTGAATCGAACGGTTGGCGCATCTCTGGCGAATCGATTGAACGCGCTGCCGCGATGACCTACTGGGAATATGATGATTCTGTCAGACGTTTTCAACGTATATTAAAAACATTAGGGATCGATGAAGCATTACGAAATGCAGGAGTTAAAGAAGGGGAATTAGTGAGCATTGGAGAATATGAATTGGAGTGGATTGATTAGATGAGGATTGGTATTTTTGGTGGTACATTTGATCCTCCACATATCGGTCATCTCATCTTGGCACAAGACGCAATCGAACAGATGAGTCTGGACCATGTTTTATGGGTTTTAACGCCGTTTCCTCCCCATAAAATAGATCAGATAATATCCCCACTCCAGGACAGAGTTTCGATGGTCTTGCTGGCAATTACTGGCAATAAAAAGTTTAAATTTTCGCGAGTCGATATCAATCGTCAACCACCTCATTATGCAGCTGATACTGTTTCACTATTACGTAATTCATTTCCAAAGGACGAATTTTATTATCTAATGGGGGCTGATTCGTTGAATGATTTGCCAACCTGGCATACACCCGATCTATTCGTTTCTCTATGCCACGGCATTGGCATTATGGTCAGGCAAGATGAATCATTTGATATTACTCAATTAGAGATAAAAATCCCAGGTTTGAGCAGGAAACTCCATTTTCTGGAGACTCCCATCATTGAGGTATCAGGGTCTGACATCCGTAAGCGGGTTAGTGCAAGAAAGCAATTTCGATATTTCGTTCCTGATATGGTATTTCAATATATCTTGGATCACAAACTATATCAAGTT
>JBAQFX010000264.1:0-10530 GCA_049287485.1 Anaerolineales bacterium | reverse complement strand
ACATCGTTGATCATGGCGACCTCCATTGACAGGTACTTAAAACAATGCGGCCGGAATACTTCTCCAGCAGGAGTATCCGGCCAACGTGTGTGCGGCGTATGTTATGCCAGGCAGATTAAGTGTGGGTTGCCTGAGCCCGGTAGAGACCGTGTTTCATTGCTCAGGCTATGGTTATCATACAAGATTACAGCTTTAATGGCGATAGGCAGATGTCCCGTTGTGGGAGGGACGGTTGTCCCGCATATTGGCATTTTAATCACCCCGATTTCCTTATATGCTGGTTACCCAAGATAACGTCACCAAATTTATGTACACTTGAAAATAGGTTATAAACCTACGGTGACAACCCAAACGATTGGTAGCCATAAATCTACCATCAGTTGGGAGCTACAGCTCAATAGTGGTCGGAGATGTAACCAACCTATGTGATATTATTTCTTGTCCTTTAAGAACGACTTCACCCCACTCCTCAATTGCCGGCTAACCGTTGGCTAGCTTTCACCGCTCGATATTTGCAGGAAGAGAAGCCATACCGTGCACGATTTTCTCGTGTTTATCCTAGCGAATGAGTGACTCTCCAGGACTTTATAAGCTATTTCGTAATGATAGATTTACACACTTCAACCGCGGCTGCAGCATCAGCTGCGTATCCATCGGCACCGATTTCATTCGCCCATTCCTGGGTAATACAGCCTCCCCCAACAATAAATTTATATTGCCCACGTAAATTCATTTCACCGAATATATTGATGGTGCTGCGTGTGGATGGACGTGTTGTAGTCATCAACGAAGACATGGCAATAATATCAGCATTCTCCTTTTGAGCTGCATCTAGGAAAGCACTTGGCGCTACATCACGGCCAAGGTCTATCACCTTGAAACCATGTGACCGGAGTAACGTGCTAACGATATTCTTACCTATATCATGAACATCATTTTCTACCGTACCAATGACTACCGTGCCTAACGACATGACATTCTGCCCAGAAGCAACCATTACCTTCTCAAGAATTGCGGTTACTTTTTCTGCTGCATCACCCGAAGCCATCAGCTCCGGTAAAAAGATGACAAAGTCCTGAAAATTCTGTCCTACTTTAGTTAAGGTAGGAACGATTACCTGCTGGATCAAATCCAAGGGCAACACGCCTTGATTTAGTGCTCTCTGAGCACTCGCTACTGAAGCATCGATGTCTCCACTAATTAGCGCTTCACTCAACACATTGCGTATTTCATCATTGACAATAGCCATTCTTCACCTTCCTCCAACCTCCATCAAGATCTAAACCTATCCTTATCACGGCCTCCCTAACGCTGTGATACTTTTCCAACCAGCTTTCTTTCGGTTCTATTGTATTTTCATCATAGACCTCCGGGAAAGGCATCCCGCGATTTGGCTCATTAAACGTCTTTTCGTAGTGGCTCAACAGCTCTAAAACGATCTCATTAGCTTGTCGGCGGGTCAACCCGAGACAGGCATGTGATACTTCAGCAATAAAACGCGCTTCCAATCCCGTTGTATGATCGGTCTTGAAACCTCCAGTGCAGCCAGCACCTTGCATGTTCATCCCTGAAGGTGTACCTGCTACTGCACCGGCAGCTACCTCCCACAGCAACTCCTCAGCCCCAGCACCAGATACACAGTAGATATCATTCAGTGCAGGGATGGGGGTATTGCGGGATAATGCTTGCCCAACAATCGACTGCATCCACAAGCCCATCCGATCTGTATTATTTACCCAGCGCATATGAGTGTGGCTCATCATGTGATAAGAAGCATCATACAGAACCATGCCCAGGATATGGCAGGCTATGGTCACTACGGCAGTTCCTTCAGCACCCCCACCCAAGCCACCGATGAGTGGAGTCATCAGGTCGCCAATGTGCATTCCCATTTCCTGCAGGTAGGCTGCCCGCGATAGCTGGTCATAGCTGGTTTTCATCTCGACCATCTGTGAAACCAGGAAAGCATCTGAAGTCCGCAAACCATACTCCGGATCGACTGCTGCCATCTTCCCCTGGCAAGTAAGTGGTACTGCGACATCACTGATATGCATCCCTGGCCGTCCAGCCTTCCGGATTGCATCCCTAGCGACAACCGCGTCCCTACGGGCACCAAGTATCTCAAGAGGTGTGCCGGGGATGATTTGATTGCCCATGTATGTGGAGACTGACCCGGCACCCAGCAAATCTACTAGAGGCTCTTGGGCACAGCTCAGCAGGATCAGTGGGTGGTATTTTTCTGAGCAAGGTGTACCTGTTGGTCCGCTGAGTACTACAGCTGGGATGCTACTCTCTACCTCGCGGTGTCGCATCACCACCGCGTCTTTACCCGCACCGAGAATCAGTTTATTCCGCGCTTTACCAACCAGCTCTTCTACCTCACCCCGGTTGAATAGGATGCGCCGTTCAGTCGTCTGGTTATAAGCACCCAAGTCAACGAATAAATCCAATCCAGCTTGATATAAGCGGTCGGCCATGTCATCATCTGATGGAACGGGTATCTGAGGGTTGAACTTTAAACCATACTCTTTAACCAGCTCAGCCGTCCGTTTCGAAAGGGCGCGCTCAAACTCTGGCTCTTTGAGAAAAGGACCGGTCTCCGAGCGTTTTACGATGGTGGGCATTAGGTTACATTGCATGAAATCCTCCATGAATGACATTAGTTAAGCAAATAATGTATTTATTCTCGCTGGTATGTCACTCCTAGCGATTCAGGAGCTTCAGAGCGAGCCCGCCCCGTGATAAGGGCAATAATGGCCACGATGTAATGCAAGGCTAGCAACAAAGGAATTATCGCCTAATACCAAAAGCGAGCCAGATTAGAGTCATGGCATTTCGTTTCGGCGAGCCACATCGCCAAGGAAGACGGCACTCGGTTTTGGCCTACGCTCGAAAGTTACCCGATCTACCTCGACAAGGCCGAAGTGCATCTTGTAACCTTCGTTCCACTCAAAATTATCGAACAAACTCCAATGAAAATAGCCGCGCAGATCGATGCCATCTTCGATACAACGACGGAGGCTCTCAAGTGCGCCAGAAATGAACTCGATCCTCTCACGATCATCATGAGTAGCCACTCCATTTTCAGTTACGATTATTGGGAGTCCTGTCAGCTTCTCAGTTCGACGCACGGCTTCACCAATAGCCGGGGGATAGAATTCATATCCCATGTCAGTCATCCTGGTCCCGGGGGGGTAGGGGTGTCCGTCTTTGTCAATCGCTGAATCCGGGTTTCCATCCGGTGAGATTGCCCATTGACGAGTATAAGCCTGGACACCTACATAACTATCGCCTTCTGTGGCTGCGTAAAAATTACCCTCCCAATTACGAACCGCTCTTTGTTTTACCAGTTCCTCTTCGGGGCCATTGAAGACCCATGCCATAGAGGCAATACCCATACCCACATGAACACCGCGAATATTACTTCGAATTGCGTCACGCCCTTTTCGATGAGCAGCGGTTAGGTTCAATTCCGCTCTCTCGGCAGCTTGATCACCCGTCATGGATTTGAGAGCAATCCAACCTGGAAGGGTTACGCCCCATCGATAGCCGAGGTTGGCATCGAGATCGGGCTGGTTGATGGTCATTGCATACGTGATCTCTTCTGATAAGGCTCTTGATACCAGAGCGCAATAAGCGGCAAAGCGGTCGGATGACTCAGACCAGAGCCAACCACCCTTATGAGCCATCCAACGCGGAAGAGTATGGTGAAGGAAAGTGACCAGAGGCTCTATGCCGTGGTTCCTACAAACCTGGAGCACACGCCTGTAGTGTTCAAGGGCTGCATATGAGATCTGCCCGGGTTCAGGTTCGATACGAGACCATTCAATCCCCAGGCGAAAGGCATTGAATCCAAGGCCTGCCAGCAGGGCGATATCTTCTGAATAACGGTGGTAGTGATCGCAGGCATCACCGCTGGGTTCTTCAACCGGTGCCCCAGGAGTATGCTCCAATTCCCACCAATCACTTGCCCAGTTATTACCTTCCACCTGGTATGCTGATGTGGAGGTGCCCCATAAAAAACCATCTCTAAGTTTCATTACATCTCCTTTTTATTCCTGTGTAATCGTTTAAAATTAACAATTTCCTAATTAATAATTTGGCTATGAGTTCGGAAGACCCAGAAGAAGGGGAAGATCGATACCATGAACCATTCTATCGGTCACATCGATTCCAGGAAGAGCATCACAGCGCGTTGAGTAGCTTCAGCATCATCCAAATGGATGTCGTGCCCAGCATGTTCGATCCGAACTCTGAATGCTGTAGGCATTACTGAAAGAGCTTGGACAACATCTTCCTCTCGTAATAACCCGCCCAGCTCTGGATTTCCTTGCAGGAAAAGCGTGGGGCAGTTCACTTGAGGCAGAATATCGAGTACGTCCATCTGGTTTGGCAGGCCTGCTAAGCCTTTTTCCATTTCAGTCAGGATTTCAGGATCAACCAGGCGCAGGTGCCTGGCCGTAAAGCGTAGGTAGGATTGGTCCCATCCAGGGAGTTGTCCAAACGTCAAGGAGGATTCTGGATCACTTGGAGATACGGGTATAGCTGCCAGTGCAGCAACCATGTCGTCAATGGATATCTTGGATAATACTAATTCATGCCAGTATCCGAATGTTTTGAAAAAGTCTGATTGGTCAGCCAGGCTTTTTTGTGAAAGTGGTGTATCCGCAATAATCAAAGCGCGCACCATCGCGGGCAGTTCATTGGCAAGAGAAAGCGCAACCCTCCCCCCTAAGGAATGACCAAAAATGACGACTGGCTTTTGGACCACCTGTTGTATGAAACTTTTTACGTCTCTCACATACGATGGGATTTTATAAGTACCAGGGACTCGCCCAGACTTTCCATGGCCACGGAAGTCCGGCGCGAACACATGCCAGTGCAAGATTAGGTATGGTAGCAAAGGAAAACAGGATTGCCAGCGAGCGGTTACTCCGTGGAGCATGAGCATTGAATCGCCAAAATCTGCGCTTTCGGCATAATTGATGATCACCTCGCCGGTATCGAATGTTTTTTCTACGAGCATCATTAACTCCCGTAATTGATTAGATAGGCGTGCTGATATCTCATTTTCTTTCTGTGTATAACCTCAAGGTCTTTCGGTCACAATTCAGGGTTTTTATGATTTGATTGCTCCAGCTAATACACCGCGGACAAACGCGCGTTGAGCCACAAGGAAGACGATGAGTGGCGGGATCATAAGCAAGGTTGCACCGGCTGCCATAACAGTTACGTATTGCCCGTACCCACCGGCAAGGTTCGCCAACACAGCCGTGAGCGGCCTTATTGTCGGATCCGGAATGATGATCAGCGCTCGCAGCAGATCATTCCACACCCATAAGAAATCAAAAGTCGCCAACGACGCCAGGGCCGAACCGGAGAGTGGAAGGGCAATGTGGATCAGCTGGTGCAGGCTGGAGGCGCCATCGACTTTAGCCGTTTCAAAGAGTTCGCGTGGAATCTGTGAGAAGAAACTGCCTAATAGGAACACCCCAAACGGCATAACGGCGGAAACATGGCTCATCCAGATGCCTGGGAAGGTGTTGACCAGTTTCAACGCTTTAAGGATGACAAGCGTAGGATAGAGGGTGATTTCAGGTGGAACAACCAGCAGTGCAACAATGCCTATGTAGATCCATCTGCGTCCCGGCAAGTCTGTCCAGATGAGGGCGAATGCAGCAGCTGCGGCGATTACTACGACCAGTATCGTGGTGGGAATAGTAATCAGGACACTGTTGAGTAAACCAGAGTAGATTTCGCCATGTGATAGCGCAGCCTTATAGTTTTCCAATGTGAATTGGGGGTTGATAATCACAGTCCACCAGCCAGAGCTGGTTGCTGCGGTATATGGACGGAAGGCATTGATAATCAGACCCACCAGTGGGAGGCACCAGGCCATGGTGGCTGCCAGCATGATAACACTGAAAAAGCCGTTAGGGACACTCATGAGCAGGTTGCTGCCTCTGAACGATGCGCGCTGAATTTTATCAAGCATTGGCCCCTCCCTCACTGATCCTTCTCGTGATTGAGAAGACCACAACGATCACAACCGACATGATAACAACGATCGCAGCTCCATATTGGGGGTTGAAATAGACAAAGGACTGCTCGTAAAAGAGCAGAGCAAGAGTGCGGCTGAGGCCGGCGGGCCCACCTCTTGTCATTACAAAGACTACATCGAAAACCTTCAAGACCTCGACCAGCTGAGTCACCAGCAGGAAAGACATGGGAACACGAATTGAGGGCAGTGTGATATGCCAAAAGAGCGACCAGCCGTGCGCTCCATCTACCCGGGCTGCATCCACGATCTCAATCGAGATGCCCTTGAGGGCAGCCGCAATGATGACTACTGAGTAACCGGTCGAACCCCAGATCCAGGCAGCCATCAACGAGTAGTTGACAACTTTGGGGTCACCGAGCCAGGATTGTGCTCCGCCGGTAATGGCATTCAGTAATCCAACACTTGGTGTAGGAGCGAAGACAAAGGTCCAGATTATGCCAATGACAGTCCCCGAGATGACCATGGGTAGGAAAAAGGCGCCTCGAATAAAGGTTTGGAAGCGGGAATGGTCCGCTACCAAAGCGACGATCAACCCGATCAGGGTCACGGCTGGAACAGCGAATACCATCCACT
This sequence comes from Anaerolineales bacterium, assembly GCA_049287485.1. Taxonomy (GTDB): domain Bacteria; phylum Chloroflexota; class Anaerolineae; order Anaerolineales; family UBA4823; genus FEB-25. The sequence goes on along the minus strand of JBAQFX010000264.1, from coordinate 3,896 downwards.
GGAGGCTGTTGATGAGTGCACCAGTAGGGGGATATTTCGCTGTGGCGAGAAATGCGCGATCCGAAAACAGGCGGTCATAGTTTTGGAGCCCTATAAACCCCGTCATTTGGAAACCTGGGCCCTTTGCCACGCTGAGACGTATCGTGTATAAGATCGGAAGCACCAAGAATAGGAGGACAAGAACCAGGGCAGGGATGACGAAAAGCAGTCCAGATCTGGCAGATTCGCTGCGTCTAAATGTGTTTACTGCGGACTTTACAGACATGGCGCTGCTTTCCTAATTATCAATTTCCAAGAATTTATAGGCAGGTCGACAAAGAGGTGTTACGGAGGGTTATATGGGTAGTACCTATCCGGTAAACACCCGCAAAACACCCCTTTTTATCTTTTGACGGATAGAGTTATCCTTTGAAGTTTGCCTCGAGATTATCCAGGATCGATTGGATACTGCTCGGGTCAAGAATGGCAGCTCCAAGTGCCTGGTCGATCTGCGAAACGAAATCATAGGATAGCGGGGTGCTAATATCTGGGCCAACTTCTGACTTCGCAAGAAGGCCTGCAGATTTCGCGGTCAAACCACTGTAAGCCGAAGGATCGACATTTTTATTAGCGACAGGGAACCCATTGGGTGCAAAGCGAGCCTGGCCTTCAGTGCTGATCAGGTATGACATCAGTGCCCTTGCCTCTGGACTGTCGACGAGAAGCACAGCAACGTCTGCAGCAGCAAGAATGGTCCCGTCACCGGCAGGTTCACCGGGGAAAATGACGTAGTCGATGGTCTTGCCTTCAACGAGGTCTTTGTTGATGGCGTCGAGCACCAAGCCAACGCCCCAGGATCCCGCATTCACAAAACGTGTATCGGAAGTAGCTCCGAACACACGCGCCATACCGTCGACCAAGCCAGTCCCGAGAGCACCAGCGCTGCCACCGGCTGCATACTTATCACCGTAGAAGATTGCTTCTCGGTTAAAAGCCTCCACGACACTGGGATCATTCCAGGGGATTTCATGCTTCAATAGTGCATTCCACTGCTTCAAACCGAAGGTCGCCTTGTAAATACTTTCGAAGGTCATATCCAGTGGCCAGACATCCTTGCCTGTCCCGGCAATACAGTTGCCTCCTTCGGCTTTGACCGAATCACAGTAGCTCAGTAGTTCCGACCAAGAGGTCGGGGGCGTAGTGACGACTTCGGGATTGAACCAAAGACAGTCGTCGATGTTCGCACGTGTCGGGATTGCATAAACATGACCGTCAATAGTGAACTGGTCAATCCAGCCCGTGCTGAAGTTGGAAGTTATTTCATTTGCAAAGGAATCCAATGGTATCAGCGCGCCCTGAGCGACTAAGTCCTTTAACCCTTTAGCAACTGCGAGGATCGCCAGGTCGGGCGGGTTGCCGGCTGCAATACGGGTGGTCAGTGGGGCATTGACATCAGCTGTGCCTTCAAAAGTTACATCTATGCCAGTTTTTTCACGGAAACCATCAAGTACATATTCAAAGGCATCAGCCTCTGATGAGATCCACGGCCCGATGATCTGGAGGCTTTTAGTGCCAGCCGCTTGAGTAGGGGTGACCGCTGCACCTACGGGAGAAGCTATTTCTGTTGGAGTTGTTTCTGTGGTCGGTGCGGGCTTAGGTGCACAACTCGCCAGCACAAGGATCAGTAAAATTGCAGTGTAGAATACATTCTTGAGCTTCATTTTTTACTCTCCGTTTATCAATTTTTGGATATATTTGTATTGCTGTAAATTCAACTACGAAGTGCAACATCATGATCAAAAAATCTCAAATATCGCAAAGTACCGTTAATTGACAGCGCTGTCGTATCGATCCAAAAAAAGTGCCTACCTCAATCACGCAATTTATAACGACCTATACAGAACTAGAGTTAATTGACGATCGACGGTTACTGGAGTAAGGTTTACAAGTTTCTCTAATAATAAGTTGTGTTGGCATTACAGCGGTAATCCGTTCACTCGTTGGATCATCGACCATCTTGATGATTTGCATCACTGCTGCTTTAGCAATTTGATCGATTGGCTGACGTATGGTTGTCAAAGGTGGGATTACCATAGAAGCATATCTCAGGTCATCGAAGCCAATCACAGAAATGTCGTCTGGTACTTTTCGATCCAGGTGCCATATTGCATTCATAGCACCCAAAGCCATGTCATCGTTCAAGCAGAAAATTGCTGATAGGTCATCGTTCTCTGCAACCAGCTGAGATGCTCCTGTGAAGCCCCCCTGCATACCTCCAAACTGATTGTAGCTCACCAATGATTTGCGAAAAGAAATACCAGCATTTGCTAGTGCATCTCGATACCCGTTTAAACGATCTCTCTCCTGACTAAAATTTGTGATCTCACATATGCATCCAATTGACCTGTGGCCGAGCTCAACTAAATACGAAACAGCCATTTTAGCGCTCTCATAATCATCAATTGTTACATAAGAAGAATCACAAGGTCCATTCATACAGCTTGGATGAATGACTACATAGGGAATAGCAATGGTATCGAGCTGTTTTTTAAGTTTTTTATTCAACCCAGGTATCGTATCGAGGAGAATGCCATCGACTTGCTTCCCCAAACAAGCGTGCATGACCTGATTTACGACATTTTCATCCGATGGGAAAAGGCTAAGACCGTAATTGTATTGATTACATACTGAAGAGACATTATGAATTAAAGCGGATGAATAATTCGTATCTATTGACCAACCGAGAACAAGACCAATTGCCATTGCTTTTCCACGCGACAGTCTTCGGGCGGCTGAATTTGGTACAAATTCAAGGTCTCGAATAACTTTTATTACTTTCTCTTGGGTAGCATGCGATACATTCCCTTCGCCATTCACAACTCGAGAAACGGTCTTCAAGGATACCTTCGCTATTTTAGCAATCTGTTCCATGGTGACAGACAAAATGGAATCATCCTTTTATTTTATGATAATTACGTCGCTGTAATGTTGATTAATCATTCATGAGAATTATGAATATTATATTCTATAATGACAGCGCTGTCAATATCTAGATTTCAGATGTTTAGATCTTAAGGTGAATACTTGATATTCGAATGCGAGCAGAAAATGCCGATATTACCGAGGCGTTGACACTACCCGTTAAGTTTATATTATTTCGATCATTACCATAGGAAATTAGGTTTCATATAGGCAACTCTTCTTCGTTTAATGAAAAAGTTTCCCTCTTTAAAATTATTATAAAAGCGGATTGACTTCGGGTATTCGGGACATTTGTCCCTATCCACGCGGGACGTATGCCCATCGACTTTTATCAAAAAATGAAATACAATCTTTTTAAACGACAAAAGATAGAATAATTAGAAAAACCCCTCTCCATTTGGAGAAGGGCGAGTCAAATTTACGAGCAGCGGAGAGGGTGGGTATCCTCTCAGCAGCTTATAAGTCCCCCAATGCACCGTAGGCTGTCCTTACTGCTGGACTTAACAAAACTATTGATAGTACTGTAAAAGTGCAAGTGCTCTGCGACTGAGATAATCAATATACGCTGAGCGATCTCACTACTTAATAACTTACCCATCATTGAACTAAGCGCTTCGCGCAGAAAACCTCTCCCCTGAAGCTCCTTCCAAGACCATAACATTCCGCTCGATCAGGGCTATATTTCCTGTAAATTACTTCATCCCCATTTACAGGAGGTAAAGCCATGTCTACATCTTTGCGGCAGAAGCTGATCGAGGATATGCAACTCCATGGGCTAACCAACCGGACCCAGGAAGTGTATGTGGTGGCTGTGCGGCAGCTGGCTGAGCATTATGGGAAATCTCCCGACCAGATTAGTGAAGAAGAGCTTCGCCAGTATTTCCTTTACCTCAGTCAGGTCAGGAAGGTCTCCCCCAGCACCTTTCAGATTGCGC
>JBAQFX010000263.1:0-4169 GCA_049287485.1 Anaerolineales bacterium | reverse complement strand
GTGCACAGGGTGCGTAGCCCCTGTGCACCCCATTTTTTGAGTTCATTCCACCGTAACGCTAAAAGGAAGACGAATTGTGAAAGAACAGGTGAGTAATTACATTCTAATTATAGCACAAATGTTCTGTTCTACAAGTGGTTTATAAAGGATTCTGAATATTTTAAGACTTCTAATCTATAAGTGAATAATGAGAGGTAATCTGTAATCAGGACAAAGTGTCTGTTTAACTTTATCTGGGATAGCGAATAAAGATTCATGCTCTCCAGCCATAAAACCAAGTATTAAACATGAAAAAAGCTGCCTAGAACAATCTGGGCAGCCTTCTGATAGTTTATTTACCGACTTGGTAATCATTAGCTACTTATCTTCCGCCGGACCCTTGCCGCTATGCTTCAAGGCGGCATGGGCTGCGGCCAGTCTTGCGATCGGCACGCGGAAGGGAGAGCAGCTGACGTAGTTGTTACCGGCAATGTGGCAGAACTCGATCGAATCAGGGTCGCCACCATGCTCACCGCAAATGCCCACTTCCAGCTCAGGGCGGGTCTTGCGACCCTCCTCGATGGCCATCTGCATCAGGCGCCCCACGCCACCGCGATCGATGGTCTGGAAGGGGTTCTTGGGCAGGATGCCCTCGGCGATATAGGTCACCAGGAAGTTGCGCTCGGCATCATCCCGGCTATAGCCAAAGGTCATTTGAGTGAGATCGTTGGTGCCGAAGGAGAAGAACTCGGCGTACTCGGCAATCTCGCCTGCCGTCACTGCGGCGCGGGGAATCTCGATCATGGTGCCAAACTTGTAGGAGAATTTGACCTTCTTCTCTTTCATGACCTCATCGGCGATCTTGATCAGGCGTGGCTGGATCCACTTCAGCTCGTTCACCGTACCGGTGAGTGGGATCATTACCTCGGGTTTCACTACCACCCCATCCAGGTCGCAGTCGGCGGCGGCTTCGAAGATCGCCCGCACCTGCATCTCGACGATCTGCGGCATGTAGATGCTCAGGCGCACGCCACGCAGCCCCATCATGGGGTTGGATTCATGCATGCTACGGATGTCTGCCAGCAAGCGTTCCTTTTCTTCCAGGCCGGCGGTCTCACCCTTCACGCGCATGGTGACCACTTCCTCGAACAGCGCTTCCTCATCGGGCATGAATTCATGCAGGGGTGGGTCAATAAGGCGGATGATCACCGGGTAGCCATCCATGGCCCTGAACAAGCCATCGAAATCTGAGCGCTGATAAGGCAGCAATTCATCCAAGGCCACTTTACGCTCTTCAGCCGATTCTGCCAGGATCATGCGCTGCACGATGGGCAAGCGCTCTCTTTCGAAGAACATATGCTCGGTGCGGCATAAGCCGATGCCCACGGCACCGTAGGTACGTGCCCGCTGGGCATCCTTGGGATAATCGGCATTGGCCCACACCTGCAAGCCCTTGGTCGGCCAGCCTTGAGGAAATTTACGCATACCGGGGGTGGCGCAGATATCGTCAGCCCAATTGAGCAGGGTGAGCAAGTCAGTCTGCTCTTCCATTTTAGGTTCGGTGGTGGGAATTTTACCCAGGAATACTTCGCCGGTGGTGCCATCTACCGAGATCCAATCACCTTCCTTCACTTCCTTGCTATCGACTGACATGGACAGGTTCTCCAGGTCGATCTTGATCTGCGAGGCACCCACCACGCAGGGGATACCGAACTGACGAGCAACCACTGCCGCGTGGGAGGTGGCACCGCCCTCACTGGTGAGCACGCCTTTGGCGGCGATCATGCCATGCACATCATCCGGCTTGGTGAATGGGCGCACCATGATCACATCTTGCTTATTCTGCCGGGCCTGCTTCTCAGCGGTATTGGCGTCGAAATATACCTGCCCCACAGCCGCCCCAGGGGAAGCATTCACGCCCTTGGCGTAAAAGCGCCCGGCCTTTTTAGCCTCTTCTCTGGCTTTCGGATCATACTGCGGGTGGAGCAAGGTATCCACCTGATCGGGTGTGACGCGCTGCACCGCCTCTTCTTTAGAGATCAAGCCTTCATTGGCCATGTCCACGGCAATCTTAACTGCTGCCATGGCGGTGCGCTTGCCGTTGCGGGTCTGCAGCATCCATAATTTACCGCGTTCGATGGTGAATTCCACGTCCTGCATCTCACGGTAATGCTGCTCGAGCTTATCGGTAATATCCATAAACTGGTGGTAAGCCTGGGGAAGGCTGGTGCGGAGGTGTTCGATCTGCTCGGCGTTGCGGATGCCCGCCACCACGTCCTCACCCTGGGCGTTAAGCAGGTATTCGCCAAACATCTTTTTATCCCCCGTGGAGGGATCGCGGGTGAAAGCCACGCCAGTACCCGAATCGTCGCCCATATTTCCAAACACCATGGTGACGATATTCACCGCGGTACCCAGGTCATCGGGAATATTGGTCGCCCGGCGGTAATCTACGGCACGCTTGCCATTCCAGGACTTGAATACTGCCTCGGTAGCCAGCTTGAGCTGTTCGATGGGGTCCTGGGGAAAGTCAAAGCCTTTTTCCCGCTTAACCACGCTTTTAAAGGTCTCGGTGATGGCTTTCCAATCCTCGGCGGTCATCTCGGTATCCAGCTTGTAGCCTTTTCCCTGCTTATACTCAGCCAGCGGTTTCTCAAAGGCTTCATCCGAGATGCCCAACACCACCGTGCCGAACATTTCCACCAGCCGGCGATAGGAGTCGTATACGAAACGCGGGTTCCCGGTTAATTTCACCATTCCCTGGGCGGTGCCGTCGGTTAAACCGATGTTGAGCACGGTATCCATCATGCCCGGCATGGAGAACTTGGCTCCTGAACGGCAGGAAACCAGCAAGGGGTTGTTGGAATCACCAAATTTCTTGCCCGTCTGTCGCTCGACCTTTTTCAAGGCTTCTAGCTCCTGCTCCCACATGCCTGGCGGGAACACACCTTCCGCCTGGTAGGCGTTGCAAGCTTCGGTGGTCACGGTGAAGCCTGGTGGCACGGGTACTTCGGCGCGGGTCATATCTGCCAGCCCGGAACCTTTCCCTCCCAGCAAGCCTCTCACGCCATCCCAGCTTCCACCGACGTATGCTTCTGCTTGAGCTACTTCATCGAATGAGTACACCCACTTCTTTTCTGTCATGTATTGCCTCCTGTTTGCAATAAAACACCGCAGGTATCTGTAGTATATTTCTCATCAATGTGATAAATCCAATCGCATAGTTTACCACAATCAATTTGAATCAAGTCAAATTTATGAGCGATTCCTAAACGTTTCAACTCACACCCCCACCCCCAGCCCCTCCCCCGCAAACTGTACAGATTTTTTGACTTTATAACTATGCGGGGGAGGGGAGAAATGGTGAAAAAATGGTGTGTGAAGGGTACGAAGCCCCTTCACACACCATTTTTTCGATACATTCAACGCCAAGGTCAGGAAGAGAAAAGATCGGTGCAATTAACTTATGGCCTTTTTATATTTATATGATTAGATTGTGCTTGTAAAAAAATGAATGGAGAGGTAATCTTATTTCGAACAATACGTGTTAATTTACGAGAGGAGGATGAGTATGCCAGGAGTGATTGATCCTGAAACGATGAATGCCGATGATTTGCCCGGTATCTGGTCACCGGTGCAATGGGAATTGAGTGATGAGGAGCGCGTCCAAGAGCTGGAGACGCAAGCGACTGCCAGTTTATTGTGGTCGGTGGATGTGCCGGAGGCAATCCTACGCATGCTGCTGCAGGAAATGGAGATCGAGCGCCTGTTTGACCCACCGGATGGTTATGACCCAAATGTCCAGGGTGAATGGGACGCGGAGCTGGTGACATTCGGTTTCCAAAAACCGATCCAGCTGGTTAAAGTGGAACGAGAGCGTGATTATCTCTATCTGGAATATAAATTTGGAGATTTTGGCTACTGGTATTTCGAGATCGAGCCAGAAAAAGTGACCATGGGCAGGCTATAAAAATACCCTGGACTTTTATACCGGGATCGGTTATCTGAGAATGGTATTTACAGTGTCAGGAATTATCCAAGAACTTCTTCTTCCACTCGTACAGCTTATTCAGCGCTTCAATGGGTGAGAGTCCGTTGATATCCAAACTGCTCAGCTCATCCAATAATGGGTTGGTTTCAGGGAAGAGAGCCATCTGATGAGGCAGCTCCGGGTTGATCTTGATGGCTTT
>JBAQFX010000262.1:0-12057 GCA_049287485.1 Anaerolineales bacterium | reverse complement strand
GGTAGTATGGGCGGTGTGATCTGCGACCTGCACAACTTAAGCCTGGGGGAACAGGAGCGAATCTGCCGGGGTTGGGTCAGGCAAATTGCCCGAGATATAGGTCCTGAATGGGATGTACCATCCCCAGATTTGATGACTTCGGCGCAACATATGCTGTGGATGTTGGACGAGTATGAGACAATCCACGGGAGGAAGACCCCAGGCTTTATAACTGGAAAACCAGTGGATTTAGGAGGCTCAGCTGGGAGAATAGAGTCAACTGGATACGGATTGATGATCGTTGTACGCGAAGTCCTCAAGGAACTTGACGTTAAACCAGCGAACACAACTGCCAGTTTTCAGGGTTTTGGAAATGTGGCTCAATACGCAATTCAACTTTATCGGCAGATGGGAGGTGTGGTCAATTGTGTATCCAGCTGGAACCAGGCCGACCGGACATCCTATTCATTTTGTAAGAAGGGCGGAATTAATTTAGATGAATTGTTAACCATTACAAACTCATTTGGTGAGATTGACAAGACACAAGCAATAGAGATGGGCTATGAGTGTTTGTCGGGTGATGCATGGATCGAACAAAATGTCGATATTCTCATACCCACAGCACTCGAAAACCAGATCACCCCAGAAAATGCACCAAAAATTAGCCCTCAGGTAACCATCATCGCTGAAGGCGCTGATGGGGCGCTCAATCCGAAGGCCGAAGAAATACTAGTTCAACGGGGCATCAAGATTATCCCAGATATTTTAGCCAATGCCGGTGGAGTGACCAGCAGTTATTTTGAACAAGTCCAAAGCAATATGAATTATTACTGGAAGAGAGATGAGGTCTTAGGCAAGCTGGATGTCCATCTGAGCTCAATATATATTGATCTAAGTAACTTTGCTAACAGCCGCAAATTACCATTAAGGGATGCTGTATATCTTATCGCTGTTGATCGGGTTGCGCGTGCCTGTCAGGAGCGTGGCTGGGTATAGAAAACCAAGAAAATCGATTATGAAAAGAACTAATAAAAACTCATTAGGCACACAACCGGTCAATTTTAATCGTAATTTTCTTGATCCAACCACACCGATAAGTCGCTTAGGAACAGGGGAGATGGGTGGTAAAGCTGAAGGGCTGGCATATATTCGAAACATCCTTCATTCAAATTTAGATCAGGAAAATTTTTCTGATATCAAGATCGTTATCCCATCCATGGCAATTTTGTGCACAGATGTCTTCGAATCCTTCATAAAACAGAATCAATTATTCGACATTGCCTATTCCGACTTGCCAGACGATCGCATCGCACATAGTTTTCAAAAGGCAGAGCTGCCATTTGAGGTGCTTGGAGATTTACGCTCTATTGTCGATCAAGTCCACACACCTCTTGCCATTCGGTCTTCGAGTATGCTTGAAGATACTAAAAAGGAGCCTTTTGCCGGGATTTACCACACTAAAATGATCCCGAACAACGAGTATGATCCAGATGTTCGCTTCCGTCAATTAATTGAAGCGATTAAGTTTGTATATGCGTCAACGTACTTCAAAGCAGCTAAGGTTTACCGTAAAACCATTGGGCACAAAGATAATGATGAAAAAATGGCAGTGATTATCCAGGAGTTAGTGGGGAAAAGGTATCGGAGCCGATTCTACCCAGAAGTGGCGGGGGTGGCACGTTCCTACAATTATTACCCTCTGAGACCTGCCCGGCCAGAGGATGGTGTGGTGAATCTTGCTCTCGGTTTAGGCAAAACGGTTGTGGATGGGGGAATTTCCTGGGTTTTCTCGCCTGCATTTCCAAAGGCTGAGCCACCTTTCGTGTCAGGACCTGATATGCTTACAAATACCCAGACCGAGTTTTGGGTGGTGAATATGGGGGAGCCGCCTAAATACGATCCGATCAATGAAGGCGAATATATTACTCTGGATAATATAACAGCAGCAGAGGAAGATAACTCGTTAAAATATATCGCTTCCACCTATAATGCACTCTCTGGCCGCCTATCGATTGGGACGGGATTTCCAGGTCCTCGGGTTCTGACATTTGCTCCATTGTTGTTGCTCAATCAGGTGCCTTTCAATGATCTTATGAAATCGCTGCTATCCATCTGCGAGCAATCTCTTGGTACACCGGTAGAAATTGAGTTCGCGATGACATTCGACCCGCACCGCTTTGGTTTTTTACAGGTAAGGGCAATGGCAATTCCAACCGATGTCGTCCATGTCTCAGAAGCGGAAATGGAGGGCGAAAATGTTGTGATTTCCTCCGATGGTGTGTTGGGTAACGGAATTGTAGAGAATATCAAGGATGTAATCTATGTAAAACCAGAGAGTTTTGAGCTAAAGAATACCAAAGCAATTGTTCCAGAACTGGAGCAATTCAATGACGAGTTATTGGCAGCTGGCTTACCTTATTTGTTAATTGTCTTTGGTCGATTGGGGACTACTGACCCATGGCTCGGTGTTCCAGTCCAATGGGGACAGATATGCGGTGCAAAAGTGATCGTGGAAGCTACACTGGCGAATGTTAGAGTGGAGTTAAGTCAGGGAGCCCACTACTTTCACAACATGATCAATCTAGGCGTTAAATATTTCTCCTTGCCTTTCAATCAACAACACAAGATCGATTGGAAATGGTTTAGCGATCAGGAAATCATGGATGATGGCTGTTTCGTCCGCCACGTTAGGTTGAAAGCCCCATTGAAAATCCGGGTCGATGGTCGAGGTAGTAGGGGAGTAATTTGCAAGCCTTGAGGCAAGAAAATGAGCGAAACCGAAAATCCACTTGATAATTTGATCCACCAACTGCGGGAGCGGGCAAAAGAGCTCAACTGTATGTATGGGGTACAGGAATTGCTGAGCACCCCAGAGATAACCATTGAAGAGGTATGCCAGGGGATCATCCAGGCTCTTCCACCGGGTTGGCAATACCCGGATGTGTGCGGGGCGCAAATTATTTATGGTGGAAAAACTTATCAGACCCCGATCTTTGAAGAAAGCCCTTGGGTGCAAAGCGCAACTATTTACATCCAAGATCAGGAGGTGGGCAAAATCAGTGTTTGTTACACTGAAGAGCGGCCTGCGTCAGATGAAGGGCCTTTTCTAAAAGAAGAGCGCAAACTAATTAATACCATCGCCGACCAATTCGGTTTTTATCTTCTCCACCAACAGCTCCGCCAGGTGTTCCAGGAACAATCAGAGGAGGAAGAACGAAAAAGTGATTGGGGAGTCATTCTGGATATGCTCAAGCGGACTGACTCAGGGCTATTGATGCGAATCTCCAGCAAAATGGTGAACTATCTATACTGGCATGAGGTCAAAGAGGCTGAAGAATTGCTTAAGCTGATCAGCCCGGTGTTTCATGAAGACAATGAGGCTTTTAGTAGCAACCAGCCTAATCAACAACGATCACAAACTGACCCTCAAACAATCAGTGACAAGGTATTTACAATTGCCAGCCAGCACTTGTCTCAAAGTGCGATCCTGGAAAACATCCAACGCTGGATTAAAGAAGACCGTTCAGCATTCCTGGTCGACGTGTTGGTTAACCCTGGCTCTTCATTAGCTGATATTAGCACAGCCATCGAGCGGTTTCACCTGCTTGCACCCCAAGGGATTGAGCTTACCGCGCCACGTGAAAAATGGTTCCGAACATCACTTATCCGTCGCGTTTTGAGTGACCAGCCCTGGTTCATCGAGGTTGCCAAGAATTACATTAACATAAATGATTTCAGCGGGTTCATGCACAGGGTGATATTTCCGTCAGGTAGTCATGGTAAGTTAGGTGGAAAGAGTTCAGGACTTTTCCTGGCCATGCAGATTCTTAACCAAACCCGACGCGATCAAGACTTATTGAAAGTTGTTAAGACTCCAAAAACATGGTACCTAACTTCGGATGCAATATTTTATTTCATTGGTTATAACAACCTTGAGGATATTATTGAGCAAAAATATAAAGATCTGGATCAGGTCAGGCAAGAGTATCCTTATGTATTAAATTTATTCAAGAATTCACTCTTGCCTCCAGAGATTATTAAAGGGCTTTCATTGGCGTTGGACGATTTCGGTGATGTCCCCCTGATCGTACGTAGTTCCAGCTTGTTGGAAGACCAGACTGGAGCAGCTTTCGCAGGCAAGTATAAGAGCCTGTTCATCGCAAACAAAGGTACAAAGGATGAACGGCTTAATGCGCTCATGGATGCAATTGCTGAAGTATATGGGTCGATGTTCAGCCCTGATCCGATTGAATATCGGTACGAAAATGGATTGGTCGACTATCATGAAGAAATGGGGATCTTGATTCAGGAGGTGGTGGGAGCACAGGTAGGTCATTATTACATGCCAGCCTATGCGGGTGTGGCATTCAGTAACAACAATTTCCGCTGGTCTAGCCGGATCCGTCGCGAGGACGGATTGGTTCGCCTGGTTCCAGGTTTGGGCACACGGGCGGTCGATCGTCTAAGTGATGATTATCCAGTGCTTGTGGCACCTGGAAAACCCAAACTGCCAGTGAATGTTTCATTGGATGAGATCGTTCGCTATTCGCCAAAAAAAATCGATTTAATCAATTTAGAAACGAAATCCTTTGAAACCAAGGATATTAGAACTTTACTGAAAGAACACGGACGCGAATACACACTTGCTAACCGGCTATTTTCGATTCTTCGGCAGGACCATTTGCAAATACCGAGTGCTCTGGGGATCGATTTTGAACGCGATGAATGCATTGTTACGTTTGAAGGATTAATCTCTCAGACGTCATTCCTGAAACAGCTAGAAGCCATAATGAAGACACTTCAGGAAGCCTTAGGCTACCCTGTTGATATCGAATTTGCGCATGACGGTGTCGATTTCTATTTATTGCAATGCCGCGGCCAGAGCTATCGTGAGGATAGTCTTCCTGCTGATATTCCTGCAGACGTTCCTAGGGAAGAAATCATTTTTACAGCCAACCGCTTTATAACCAATGGGAATGTAGCAGATATTACCCATATAGTATATGTGGATCCGTACAAATACAGTGAGTTGGAAAGTCAGCAAGACCTTATTTCAGTTGGCCGTGTTATTGGCCGTCTAAATACGATCTTGCCTAGACGCCAGTTCATTCTTATGGGACCGGGTCGTTGGGGATGTCGGGGGGATATCAAGCTGGGAGTAAATGTTACATACTCAGAAATAAACAATACTGCCATGCTCATCGAAATTGCGCGCAAACAGCAAGATTACACCCCCGATCCTTCATTTGGGACACATTTCTTCCAGGATTTAGTCGAAGCTTCCATTCGTTATCTACCACTCTACCCAGATGACCGCGGAATAATATTTAATGAGCAGTTCCTGACGACCGCAAAGAGCATCTTGCCGGAAATGCTACCAGATTTTGCACATCTTGCTGATGTAATTCGGGTGATTGATATCCCCGCCGTGACCGATGGACAGGTTTTGCAGGTGATGATGAATGCGGATACTGAGCAAGCACTTGCCAGGTTGACTCAATCGAGCAAGGTGATTGAGCTGGAAGCCAAGAAAGCGAAAGGGCATGTTTATCGGGAAGTTACTGATATTCACTGGAGGTGGAGACTGCAAGCTGCAGAAAGCATTGCCAGCGTGATAGATGCGGAAAGGTTTGGTATTAAAGGCATTTACATCTTCGGTAGTGTCAATAATGCGACCGCTGGTCCGGAAAGTGATATTGATTTGTTGATTCACTTCCAAGGAACTGAAGCCCAGCGGGAGGATTTGCTGCTCTGGTTAGATGGTTGGAACTCTTCGCTATCAGAAATGAACTACCAGCGAACTGGATACAAGATTGGCGCATTGCTAGATGTGCACTTGGTGACGGATGAGGATGTGCACAATCGAACCGGTTTTGCCTCCAGGATTGGTGCAATCAGCGATGCGGCACGACCATTAGCGATGGTCAAACGTAAAAAGAAAAACAATCACTAGATAAGTGATCGGGTGGCTTTTTCAGGCTCAGTGGGGTCAAACCGAACCAAAGCCAGCTCATCGCTGTCATGTGCAGCGGAATAAGACCAGGTTCGACCTATCTGTTCGCACCATGATCCGGTTAACCTTGCGGATTCGTGAATATGGCCATGCAGGGTGATAAGAGGCTGTCTTTTTTCGATGAAACGGCGAATGGCGATACTGCCTGCGTGAATATCCAGGGGAACAGTATCGATCGTTCTGCCATCCAAAGCTACCCGGTCTAGAAAAGTATGATGGGGAGGAGCGTGAAACAGGAAAACTGCTCTGGACAAATCAGAGTCGTTCGTGAGTAGATCCAAATCAGCCTGAATAGTTCCGTACCGAATATCATTGGGGGAAACAGGAACGGATCGCCAGCCTTCCTCTGGGGAGATGCACCCTGGATCAACAAACCGAGATACATCATAGCGTTCCCAATCCTTTAATGCGAAAGGAGTGGGAGGGACACAAGCATAGCCGTAAACCGTAAAATCTCCATATTCAATCTTTCGGAGGTGAATATAGTTCCATAAGCCAAGTGATTCACCTTCTGCCAATTCATTTTCCTCGACACGTGGATCATCATTACCCAGGATGAGGAGGATTTTTGGATAGGCTAAAGAAAGATTTTCCTTTACTGATTCAAATCCATCCTGGAGGACGGAGTGAATAAAACTTTTTTCTGGTGTGTCCTGAGGATAGTATACGCCAGTAGGTAATATATCTCCACCCAACAGGACAACCTCAGGCCTTTCAGCCAAAATCACCTGAAAGAGCTTTTGATAACGTGACAGATACCCGTGTAAATCTGAGACGAAGAACCAGAGGCTCATAACACAATTATAGCGGGGAAAAAGCAATGGCTGAAGAAAAAGACAGGTGTTCTCGTTTTTTTTTATGATTTTTTTATATACTGACCGGCTAATTTTATGAGTAATATATACGATTTGGTTATAGTAATGATAGTGGTTCGTCCTCAAGTTATTTAATTTCAATCATCTAATTTCAAACAAGGAGCCTAAATATGTCAGTAATCCAAGATGTCATTGCCATGGTGCAAGAAAAAGATGCTGGACAACCAGAGTTCCATCAAGCAGTCAAAGAAGTCATGACAACACTGGAACCTACCGTCGACAAGCATCCAGAATTTGTAAAGGCAAAGATCTATGAAAGAATCGTGATCCCTGACCGGGTAATCATGTTCCGGGTACCTTGGGTCGACGACAACGGCGATGTTCAGGTGAACCGGGGCTTTCGTGTTCAATTTAACAATGCCATCGGTCCATATAAGGGTGGCTTGCGTTTACACCCATCAGTTAACCTGGGAATTATTAAATTCTTAGGATTCGAACAAGTTTTCAAGAACTCCTTGACTACCCTCCCAATGGGTGGAGGCAAGGGAGGTTCCGATTTTGACCCCAAGGGTAAATCGGACATGGAAGTGATGCGCTTCTGCCAGTCGTTCATGCAAGAGCTTTATCGCCACATTGGCCCAGATACGGACGTCCCGGCTGGGGATATCGGAGTCGGTGGCCGTGAAATTGGTTACCTGTACGGGTATTACAAGAAGATTATCAATGAGTATGTCAGTGTATTAACCGGTAAGGGACTGGAATATGGCGGCAGCCTGATCCGCCCAGAGGCAACCGGTTATGGAGCAGTATACTTTGCAGCTGAAATGCTGGCTACCCGAGGGAAGGATATTCAAGGGACGGTTTCGGCAGTAAGTGCGGCTGGGAATGTCGCCCAATACACTGTTGAAAAGCTGCTGCAATTGGGTGGCAAGATCATTACTCTGTCTGACTCCAATGGCACAATTGTCGATGAAAAAGGCATCGACCGCGAAAAACTCGATTTTGTATTGGAGTTAAAGAACTTCCGTCGAGGCAGGATCAGTGAGTACGCAGAGCGATACAAAGTCCCGTATTATCAAAATAAGAGTGTGTGGGATGTGATCGAGGAGCAGGGTTTGAAAGTTGATTTGGCATTCCCGTCTGCTCATGAGAACGAGATTGATGGGAAGAGTGCGGCTGCACTGGTCAAGAATGGTTGTTACTGTGTCTCGGAGGGAGCAAATATGCCCTCAACCCTTGACGCAATCAAGGTTTACCAGGAGAACCATGTCCTTTACGGGCCGGCTAAAGCAGCCAACGCCGGTGGAGTGGCGACTTCGGGCTTGGAGATGTCACAAAACAGCATGCGTCTCTCATGGTCGCGGGAAGAGGTCGACCAGCGTCTGCATGGAATCATGAAGAGCATCCATAAGGCATGCCTGGAAGCTGCAGAGACTTATGGCAAAAAAGGTGATTACTTGATGGGCGCTAATATTGCCGGTCTCATCAAAGTTGCAAATGCAATGTTGGCGTACGGGATTGTCTGATCACCGAGATCTGGGATTCTATTCCAGGTTTACATCTCCGACGCTTCCCTAAAGTGTCGGCGTGAAAGGGAGTTAAGTTCGTCTTATTTTGGGGTGTCAATTGCATGTTGGTATGTAGTTGACACTCCGATTAAAGGGCAATCGCGTGCTTAATACACCAATTGACCAATCCCTGACCGATAAAATGTTCGATCAGGCTATTGTCGAATGCGCCGATGAAATATTCGCAGGTGATGCACTGCGGATGCGACAATCATTGCTACAGTCACACTGCGAAAATTGCAAATGTGTGGCTGTATGTTTGGCTAGACTAATTGGCGAGTATCTCGGACAAGTAGATCGAACAGTGAAAGCCGTGTATAACTACCAGCCATTGGAAGGTACCGAAAAAGAGCGGATTGGAACCAGTGAACCTTTTGTCGGAATCAATTTAGTGGTATGGGTAGAACGGAAAAGTGCAGCATTAAGTGCCCTGATTGAAACCCTTGAGTCGGCTTTCAAAGCTAGCCGAAACCAGATCGGTTGTGCAATTGCCACCCCAGCTTGTTTCGCATTGGACATAATGTTAGTTTCAGATCATGACGTGCAAGAGGGACAAGGACTGGGCTTACTGATACGCGCTGCAGGCATTCGCTCCATACCCGTCTGGAACCGAACTATCCAACATGTGCCAAGTGCCGGTGAAAGGGAATCTAAACGCGTTCAGATGATTTTGCCGGAAAACTTCGACCCCGAATTGATGCCAGTGGGTAGGTTAATTGAGCATGCTCAGTCCATTGAAAGTATTCCTCCCCAGGAGAGAGGAGCTTTAGAGCACCACCTAACCGAGCTTAAAGTGATCCTCATCCGCAGGATCATCAGCGACCAACTCGAGTATATTAATATTGCTAAAAAGTGGTTTAAAATCAGCGACCTGGCCGAGATTCACAAGCGAAAGATCGGTTTAGGCCGGATCGGTGGAAAAGCAGCCGGGATGATGCTGGCTGCGAACATTCTGAATGAGATGGGTGACGAGACCTTACGAGCCAGTTATAGCATTCCGGAATCGTATTTTCTTGGCTCAGATGTTATGTATATCTTCACTGCAATGAATGGGTTCACCTATTGGAACGACCAGAAATACAAACCAGATAAGCAAATTTGGTCTGAATATCCTCAACTTAAAAAGGATTTTGAGTCAGGTAAGTTTCCACCAGAGATTTTGGTTGAATTAAGGGATCTGTTGGAGAACATCGGGAAAAAGCCTTTAATCGTACGTTCTTCCAGCTTACTGGAGGATAATTTTGGGACAGCCTTTGCTGGAAAGTACGACAGTCACTTCTGCCCGAACCAGGGTACCCCTGAAGAAAATCTGGACGAATTAACAAAGGCGATTGCGGGTACTTTTGCTAGCACGCTCAAACCAGAGGCATTGTTGTACCGACGCAGCAAGGGCTTACAAGATTATGACGAACGCATGGCGATCCTGATCCAGGTGGTTCAAGGTGAATCTTATGGTCGATTTTACCTACCACAAGGAGCCGGTGTAGCATTCAGCCATAACTTATATCGGTGGAACCCACAAATCCGACGTGAAGACGGCTTTGCTCGTTTAGTGTGGGGGCTAGGCACACGGGCAGTTGAACGGGTTGGCAATGATTACCCACATCCGGTAGCACTTAGCCATCCAACCCTGCAACCTGATGATACACCGGAAGCTATCCGCTACTATTCACAACAGTATGTGGATCTGATCGATCTTGAAGAAAATACCTTCAAAACATTACCAGTTCGGGATGTATTGCACCCGAATTACACAGTGCTACGATTTATCGCCCAGGTGGATCGAGATGGTTATCTAGTCACCCCGCGCAGTCGAGTCATGGAGGATGAAGTCAGCAGTTTGGTGATTACATTTGATGAGCTTTTACGTCGTACACCATTCGCTGCAATATTGTCGAAGATGTTACGCTTACTTGAAGAGCATTACCACAATGCCGTTGATATGGAATTCACTGTACGGGTCCCGGATCCATATGTGTTACCACCGCAAGTGCAAATCACTTTATTGCAGTGTCGTCCACAAAGTATACTCAAAGAGGCACAAGCAGGCAAAATCCCTGACCATATGAATAAGGAGGATATTCTCTTCTCGACAAGGTTCATGGTTCCAAGAGGACAATTAGAGAATATCCGTCATATTTTATTCGTACCGCCTGAAACATATTACTCATTGGAGACTGAAAAGGCACGTAAAGATTTGGGAGCGGTGATCAGCAAGCTAAACGCAGCATTACCAGAAAAGTCGTTCATCTGTGTCGGCCCAGGTCGTTGGGGCTCTCTGAATACCGATTTAGGCGTGTATGTGTGTTATTCAGATATCTGTCGTACTGGAGCATTAGTAGAGGTTTCCGGTAAAGGAGTCGGTGTTGCGCCAGAACCATCTCTTGGGACGCACTTCTTCCAGGATTTAATGGAGGCCCAGATTTTCCCCCTGGCTGTAAACCTTGACGAGCCGGAGACGACATTCAATAGGGATTTCTTCTATGACACGCCCAATAGTATAGATAAATGGATCAGTTGTAACGAAGAGTCATCCCGAGTGGTTCGTTTAATCTCAGTGGCTGATTATCGACCTGGATATCATATAATCCTTGCAATGGACGATGAGGCTGTTCAGGCGGTGGCGTATTTGTCGCCAGACGAAACAATACCAGAATCAAAGGAATAACAATATTCCTAGCTCGGTATGCAATTGCTCTTCTGGCCGACCTTACAAGAAGAAGCTGCCGTACAAATCGACGGACTGTTAACACCTCCAGAGGTGAAACTAATTGGATCAATCACCATCGTGTAACCACTTTGCACAAGGTTGCACACAATTAGCGTTTTTCTCCCTAACACCAAACCCATAACCCCCATTTGTAGGCATACTAAACAAGTATCCCCCATAGGTGGCGGCAATCCAGTTGACCCGGCGGGGTCACCTGACGCTAGCCGGCGGATTCGAACCCGTGACTCCTTCAGCGCGATGGATAAAAATGCAATGGAGTAGTTCTATGAAGATAATAGTCTAAAATCCATGGATATTCGGGACATTTGTCCCTACTTGTGCGGGACACATGCCCATCGACTTTTATCAAAAAATAAAATACAATCTTTTTAAACAACAACAGATAGAATAATAAGAAAAACCCCTCTCCACTTGGAGAAGGGCCAATATAGGTATATAACCTGCGGAGAGGGTGGGTATCCTCTCAGCAGCTTATAAGTTCCCCCTCGGGCAGCCTAAGCTGCACTTACTGCCGAACTTAATATTTCTAGGGTTAAACTTGTCAAAGTGCAAGGTACTTACGGCCAAGATAATCAGTATGCGCTGAACGATCTCATTTCTTAATCGCTTATCTATCATTGAACTAAGCGCTTCGCGCAGAAAACCTCTCCCCTGAAGCTTCTTCCAAGACCATAACATTCTGCTCGATTAGGGCTATATTTCCTGTAATTACTTCATCCCCATTTACAGGAGGTAAAGCCATGTCTACATCTTTGCGGCAGAAGCTGATCGAGGATATGCAGCTCCATGGGCTAACCAACCGGACCCAGGAAGTGTATGTGGTCGCTGTGCGGCAGCTGGCTGAGCATTATGGGAAATCTCCCGACCAGATTAGTGAAGAAGAGCTTCGCCAGTATTTCCTTTACCTCAGTCAGGTCAGGAAGGTCTCCCCCAGCACCTTTCAGATTGCGC
>JBAQFX010000261.1:0-22012 GCA_049287485.1 Anaerolineales bacterium | reverse complement strand
ATTCAAACTAGTAGGCGCTATCATCCCCAGCCTGACCTCCCAGGCGGAAGTATCCGCAGCTGATTTGGCCTCTCTCAAGAACCTGATCCAGCAGAACCAGGTGAAGGCGATTTTTACCGAGCTTGGCACACCACCAGCCATCGCCCAGGCCATTGGCGAGGAGACGGGAGTGAAAGTTGTCGAACTCTCCACCCACCTCCTGCCTCCGGATGACTCATATTTCACCTTCATGCGTAACCTGGCCCAAACCATCGTGGCTAACCTGCAGTAGACATGGATATATTCATCACCCCATTTTCATCCAATGCTTTTATGCTCAACGCCCTGCTGGCCGGAGTCTTGGTGTCCATCGCCTGCGGGGTCATTGGCACATTCATCATATTACGTGGATTGGCATTCATTGGTGACGCCTTGGCCCATGGTGTATTGCCGGGGATTGCCCTGGCACTGTTGCTCGGCTTTCCAGGCATCCTGGGGGCAACCATTGGAGCACTGGTCATGATCGGTGGCATCAGCCTGATCACCCGTCGCACCCGCCTTAGTTCTGATACCGCCATCGGTTTATTGTTCGTGGGCATGCTGGCGCTGGGAGTGGTAATCGTTTCACGTACAAGCTCCTTCAGTGGGGACCTGGTACGGGTGCTCTTTGGGGAGATTCTGGGCATCACCTCAGGCTCCCTACTGATCCAGTTGGCAGCTACACTGGTCATCCTGATCACGGTGATTATCTGTGCCCGCCCGTTCATCATGCTGTGCTTCAGCCCCGAACAGGCCCAGGTAGCCGGATACTCCGTTAGCCTGTACCATAACATCATGCTGGCTTTGGTCGCTCTGGCCGTGATCACCTCC
Organism: Anaerolineales bacterium; assembly: GCA_049287485.1. Lineage (GTDB taxonomy): Bacteria > Chloroflexota > Anaerolineae > Anaerolineales > UBA4823 > FEB-25. Next base: position 21,163 of record JBAQFX010000261.1, on the reverse strand, counting down.
TTCCAGACCGTAGGGACGCTACTGGTATTTGGCATGCTGCTCGCACCAGCGGGTGCGGGTGCACTGATCGCCAGGCGTGTGCAAACTATGATGGTATGGGCCGCGACTTTTGGTTCGCTGTCGGTCTATTTCGGTCTACTGATTAGCTACCATTTCAACATGGCAGCTGGTGCTTCCATTGTACTGGTTGCTACCCTGATTTTCTTCCTGGTTTTCTTCTTACGCAGCCGCCCGCGGTCAACTTTTGGGACGCTTCACAGTGAATAACCTATGACTTCAGCACCCATGCTCTCAACCTCATGCGTCATCGCCCGGGACCTGGACATTGGATATCAGGGCGAGATCATCGTGCCACAGGTGAATTTTGAGCTCACCTGCGGGCAATCCTTGGCTCTGGTAGGCATCAATGGCTCAGGTAAAACCACCCTGCTCAAGACCATTGTGGGCTTGCTTCCACCCATTAAAGGTAAAATCACCGTCCTGGGCAACCCACCCGGAAAAAACCCGCAGCAGTTAGCTTATCTCAGCCAGTTCCATGATTCAGGATTCATCCTGCCATTACGCGTAAAAGACGTAGTGCAGATGGGTCGCTTCACCGATAAGGGCTTGTTTGGCCGCATGACCCGCCTGGATGAAGAGATCATCACCAGTTCCATACAGCGTATGGGCATTGAAGATCTTCGTGATGCTCCCTTACGCATGCTTTCCGGGGGTCAGCAGCAACGAGTGTATATGGCGCAGGTGCTGGCACGTCAGGCAGACCTGATTATCCTAGATGAACCCACCTCAAGCCTGGATGCCGCCGGGCGCGAGCTTTTTTCGCACATCATGGATGAAGAACGCCAGCGCGGTGCCATGCTGGTAGTGGCAACCCACGACATCCAGCTGGCCTCAGAGTGTAATCAGGCTATGTTGCTGGCCCATGAAGTGGTGGCAGTCGGACCTGGCGAAGAGATTCTGACCCCCGAAGCCCTGCTAAAAACGTTCGGCATTGTAATTCTCTACCAGGGAGAGGACAAGGGGGTGGGCATTGTCGAGCGTGAGCACGGGCATAACTGATAGCGTATAGACCTGGTTGAGATCAACAACAAGGAGTTCCGCTTATGACCCAAAAAGAACTTGGCTATATTGAATTGGAATGGACCTGCACGCACTGTGGCACGATCAATCCGGGGATGGTACGGGTCTGCACGAACTGCGGTGCGCCCATAACGGCAGATGACAAGTTCGAACTACCCGACCAACAGCAGCTGATCACAGATAAAGATAAGCTGGAGGAAGCGAAAAAAGGTCCAGCCATACAGTGCCCTTATTGCAATGTGTTGAATCCCGCAGACGCAAAACTCTGCATACAGTGCGGTGGGGATATCCAGGCGGGCCTCGCCCGGCAGGCTGGTCAGGTGCTGGGTGTCTATGAAACAGCCTCTGTACCCGACAAACCCTGCCCATTCTGTAACCAGCCGGTTAGAGCCAACGCACAGCGTTGTCCACATTGTGGTGGCAGTCTGGTGGAAGCTGCTCAGTCTGTCGCTACTCCTGCCAGGTCTAAGAAAACACCCCTCTGGCTGATCGCCGGTGGGATTACCCTCGGCGTGCTGTGCCTGGCATCCGTAATCGCCTTTATCGTCCTCAACAACCGCACCAGCGATGTCACTGCAACTGTCTCAGGCTTGAAATGGTGGCGAGGGATAGCAATTGAAGAGCTACAGCCTGTACAGAAAAACTCTTGGAACGAAGATGTACCTTCCCAGGCGCAGGATGTGGTTTGCCATGATGAATACAAAGAGACCAGCAACAATCCCGCTCCGAATGCGACCGAAGTGTGCGGGACTCCTTACACCATTGATGTGGGCAGCGGCGCCGGTAAGGTGGTTCAGGATTGTGAATATCAAATTTATGCCAGTTATTGCGATTATACAATCATGGATTGGGTAGTTGTAAACACTGTCACCGCAGAGGGAACCAACAATAACCCTGATTGGCCTGAAATTAACTTGCAAGCCGGCCAGCGGGAAGCAGTCAGACGTGAGACATACGAGGTCACCTTTGAGGCAGATGGGGAGTCATATGCATACATTCCAGCGAATTCAGCCGAGTTCAGCCAGTTCAACCTTACCTCCGAGTGGCTCGTGAGCGTTAATAGCTTTGGTGATATCAAAGATGTCCGTAGTCCTTAGTTATTATTCATATGCGTATTAAAAAAAAAGCTGCCTACATGAGCAGCTTTGAGAGGCGTCGACGGGATTTGAACCCGTGATCAGGGTTTTGCAGACCCTTGCCTTCCCACTTGGCCACGACGCCATGACAACAAAAGAGCGGGCGATGGGACTCGAACCCACGACCTTCTCCTTGGCAAGGAGACGTTCTACCAACTGAACCACGCCCGCAGGTCTGGCCTCGTGTTGGCCAGGAGTGCCGAGAGTCAGGATCGAACTGACGACACCGCAATTTTCAGTCGCGTGCTCTACCAACTGAGCTATCTCGGCTTGTTAGTCAGGTTTTCTAGAATGCGGGCTAATTTTACCAGATGCATGCCGATTGTCAAGCATCGCCAAATTATGAAGATATATTCACACACCTTTAACTTGCCTTTTCTATGGAACTATGTAATAATAATGTTGCGAACATCTGGGTGCCCCCCTCACCCAGGTGTTCGCACTTAAAAACAAGAATTACTAATCATAACGCGTTAAATTGACCTTTGTATAATAATTCACTATACGATTTGCTTGACTATTTCATGCATCTCCCTATAATTAAGTTGCAACGCTCCGAAAAGGCTCGCCAGGTGAAAGCCTGGTGCGCAGAGTCATGGATCTAAATCCATTTCCCCTGGTGGACACGATCCCAGACCACCGATAATAGCAAACTAAGCGAAAGCTTGGGACGCAAAGTCATGGGTCTAAGGTCAGACTTGCAAAAAAGCTGGCTATGATTGCCAGACTACCGAACAGGTAAAACCAGTGAAAACTGGCGACGCAAAGTTATGGGTCTAAAGTCAGCTTTGCTGACTATGATTGCCAGACTACCGAAGAGCGTTGTTGATTTTAAATAACATGAGCGGGTCTCTACCCGCTCATTACTACCCATCGTTGCCCCCACCCAGATTCGAACTGGGGTTTTAGCCTTGAAAGGGCTGCGTCCTGGTCCCCTAGACGATGGGGGCTGGTTCCAAGCGGACGGATTTTACCATCCCAACAGATTCAGGTCAAGGATAACTGGACAAATTTGCGGGTGTCAAGTAAAATACCCTGCCATAATTTACAAATGGACTTTTTGGAGGACTAAGTTGGCTAATACCAAGTCTGCTATTAAACGTATCAAACAGAACCATAAGCGCCGTTTACGTAATCGCTTATTTACTGGTCGCGCCCGTACCTATATCAAATATGCGCGTTCAGCCATTGAAAACGGCACACCCGAAGAAGCGCGCAACGCTACATTAGAAGCTATTAGCGCATTGGACAAAGCTACTAAAAAGGGCATTATTCATAAAAATAACGCTGCTCGCCGAAAGAGCCGTCTGATGCGTCGTCTGGCACAAATGGATAAACCATCCGCCTAGCATTCCTGATGCTGGTCTTAATGCCAAGCAGGACCAGGCGATAGCATAAGGTAATTTTCCAGCGGGAGCTTCAGGCGCTCCCGTTTTTTTGCTACAATGATGCATATGTTTGAGACTCAACAGCAAACCATCACAGGAAAAATCCTCTCTTATATTTCTGAAAATCACCTGCCTAAGCCGGTTGAAATTACCTGGAACCCAATTCCTTTTTCGGGAGAATGGGGGATAACAACTTCTTTCTTTCATCTGGCTGCCCTGGAAAGCCGGGCTATCAAGGAAAAGACAGGTCAGTCCATCGATGTCGCCGGTCGTGCTCAAGAGTTAGCCTCGGCTATTGCTGAGTATTTGGGGGATCAGCCTGGTTTTGCTCGCATTGAAGCAGTAAAAGGTTATTTAAACCTGTACTTCTCTCAAGCCGAATATGCACAACGTGTGGTTGATATGGTCATTAAACATGGACCAGATTATGGTCGTGGGCTATCCAAGGATGAGCGCGTGATGATCGAGTATGCACAACCCAATACACATCATTCTTTTCATATTGGTCATTATCGTAATGCTATACTAGGTGAGGCATTGGCCCGTTTGGTTGAGTTTGCTGGGTTTGAGACAATACGTGCCACATATCCTGGGGATATTGGCTTAGGCGTGATTACCGTCCTGTGGATGTATAAGAAATTCTACCAGGGGCAAGAACCAGCAGGAATTCACGAGCGTGGGCAATGGCTGCTCAAATTATACGTGGAAGCCATGTCTTTGCTTGACCCACAAAAAAGCAAAACACCCGGTGAGGAAGCTTTGCGCGAATCATATGAAGCGGAACGGCGTGAGCTCTACCGTAGATGGGATGCCAATGACCCGGAGGTTAGAGCATTGTGGTTAAAAACACGTCAGTGGAGCCTCGACGAGCTCAATGATATCTTCAGGATGCTCGACATAAAAATGGATGTGTGGTTCTTCGAAAGCGAGGTGGATAAGCCTGCCAAAACCATCGTTGAAGAATTGATTGTCAAAGGGATTGCAGATGATGAACGATCCCAAGGAGGACCAGTAATCGTCCATATTGATGAAAAACTTGGGCTGAAGAAAGAGAAATATCGCAGCAATATCCTGCTGCGAAGTGATGGCACCACACTCTACCTTACTAAAGACCTGGCTTTGGCGAAGGTCAAATTTGAAGTCTACCACGTAGACCGTTCTATATACGTGGTGGATGTACGCCAGGATCTGCACTTACAACAAGCCTTTAAAATCATGGAAATGTGGGGATTCTTGCAAGCAAAAAAGTGTTACCATCTTGGTTATGGTTTTGTCAGCCTGCCAGAAGGGGCCATGTCTGCCCGGAGGGGTGTGGTGGTGTTATTCAAGGATGTAGCCGACGAAGCTATTCACAGGGCGATGCTGGAAATCGAGAAAAAGAATCCGGATCTGACTGATGAACAGCGCACGACTGCTGCTTTCCAGGTAGGACTAGGCGCGATGGCATATGCCATGTTGTCCGTCGATAACAATAAGGATATGGTCTATGACATGCAGGCTGCGCTCAATTTCGATGGCCATACCGGGCCATATATCCAAAATGCACATGTACGCGCCAACAGTATCATCAAGAAAGGGGATGGCGTTCCTCTACAAGCGAGTTTTGCTTATCTACAGACAAGCCATGAAGTACAGCTGATCGACCTGATCTCACGATTTCCAGGTACAGTACAGCAGGCTGCACTGGAGTACCGCCCGCTGATCATTGCCAATTATGCTTATGAGCTAGCCAGTACCTTTCACAGTTTATACCATGTTGTGCAGGTGATAAAAACAAAAGATCCCAACGTTCGTGCTGCCCGTTTACGTCTGGTAGCAGCTGCGCGACAGGTGCTTGCCAATTCATTGCGATTGCTGGATATTGAAGCACCGCAAGTGATGTAACCAGGAAGATCATTCGGATGATCACTTCCTTCCCGCAAAAACTATTCTAGAGGAGTAAAACCGATCTATGTCAACCATTCGTACACTCATCATGGGCGCCGCAGGGCGCGACTTTCATAACTTCAACGTTTTCTTTCGCAACAATCCAGATTACGAGGTTGTCGCTTTCACGGCTACACAAATCCCAGATATCGAAGGACGCACCTATCCAACTGAACTGGCTGGTAAGCTATATCCAAAAGGTATCCCCATCTTTGCCGAAAATGACTTACGTCAGCTAATCCGTGAGAAGAATGTAGACCAGGTGATCTTTGCATACAGTGATGTGCCCCATGAAGTAGTAATGCACAAAGCCTCCATGGTGCTGGCCGCTGGCGCTGATTTTCGCCTGATGGGTACCAAGACTACCCAACTTAAATCCAGTAAACCGGTGGTTTCAGTTTGCGCAGTGCGTACAGGTTCGGGAAAAAGCCAGACCACGCGACGGGTATCACTGATTTTACGCAGTATGGGATTCAAAGTAGCAGCGATCCGCCACCCGATGCCCTATGGTGACCTGGTTAAACAAGCGGTCCAGCGTTTTGCCGATTATCCAGACCTGGATAAGAACAAATGCACCATCGAGGAACGTGAGGAGTATGAACCACACCTGGATAATGGGGTAATCGTTTACGCAGGTGTGGACTACGAAAAGATTCTACGCCAGGCGGAACAAGAAGTGGACATTGTCTTATGGGATGGTGGCAACAATGATTTCCCATTCTATGTATCTGATTTGCAGATTGTAGTAGCAGATCCACACCGCCCCGGACACGAGATAAGCTACCATCCGGGAGAAACCAATGTTGATGCTGCCGATGTATTCATTATCAATAAAGTGGACACGGCCGACCCGGAGAATGTAATCAAGGTACGTCAAAACCTACGTATGCGCAACCCAAATGCGGTGGTTATTGAAGCAGCCTCTCCTCTGTTTGTGGATGACCCAGCAGCAATATACGGTAAACGTGTGCTGGTCATCGAAGATGGTCCCACCCTCACTCATGGTGAGATGGCCTATGGTGCCGGGTATGTGGCGGCACGTCGTTTTGGAGCGGCTGAAATCGTTGACCCACGTCCCTTTGCGGTCAAATCCATCAAAGCTACCTATGAAAAATATCCGAAAACTGGACCGATCCTACCCGCTATGGGGTATGGAGAAGCACAAATCAGGGACCTGGAGGCTACGATCAACAATGCAGATGTAGATATGGTCATCATTGGCACGCCAATTGACCTCAAACGCATTATCAAAATTAATAAACCTGCCCAACGTGTTCGTTATGAGCTACAGGAAATTGGCCAACCGACTCTGGAAACCATATTAAAGGCGAAATTCAGCAAGTAGTGAACTATCCGGTTTTAAAGACCAAAAACTGATGCCCTCACTCAACTGGGCTACAAAATCCCTTCCACCGATACCGCCAGCCACCCTAGAGATGGATTCAATCGTCTTTCCCCAAGGTGTTGGATATCCAAACGCCTATCCTAATAACCAGCTCATCTTGGGGGACAACCTGCAGGTGATGTCCGCCTTGTGGGCAGAGTTCCAAGGCAAAATTAACCTGATTTATGCTGACCCACCATTTTTTACTAACCGCCGTTATCCGATGCGGATTGGAAGAAATGAAGATTCACGCCGACCTAAGGAATGGAAGCTTGCCGAAGGTTATCAGGATCATTGGCCGACGATCGATGCATATCTTGATATGCTCTATCCACGCCTGAAAATGATGTATGATCTGTTAGCACCCACCGGAACGCTTTATTTACACCTGGATTGGCACGCGAACGCCTATGCCCGTGTGCTATTGGATGAAATCTTTGGCACGGAGCAATTAATGAATGAAATTGTGTGGCTCTACCATGGACCATCACCCATCCGCTCTGCATTCAACCGCAAGCACGATACGATCTTAGTGTATACCAAGAGTGATCAATATACTTTTAATGTTGATCAGATACGCCAACCCTATAACCCAGCCACATTGAAAACCTTTGCTTCCTCACCCAAAGCCGGATTCGGTAAGATACCAGATCTCGAGCGGGGAAAAGTACCTGAAGATTGGTGGTACTTTCCGGTAGTTGCTCGTTTGCACCGGGAGCGTAGCGGATATCCCACTCAGAAACCCGAAGCATTACTGGAACGGATCATCCTGGCCTCTTCGAACCCTCAAGATTTAGTAGCTGATTTCTTCTGTGGATCTGGAACGACAGCTGTTGTGGCTGCCAAACATGGCCGCCAGTTCATCGCAAGCGATGTGAACTTTCGGGCAGTTCATACTACCCGTGCCAGGTTGGTCATGGCAGGTTCTTCGCCCTTCATGATCCAATACATTAAAGACAATTCACCCATTTGGGTCGATACTAATTTAACCAGTCCTATAAGCTTGAGCGTAGATGATCAATCTGTGATATTAGAAACAAAACAAGCAGAGCTAATAGACTATTGGGAAATCGATCCGTCCTGGAATGGAAAGATATTTCACAGTGCCAACCAGGCAGTGAGACCGCGCCAAAAAAGAACAATCAAAACTCAACTTACGTTTCCTGAATTAAACGATAAACTATCTATATATGCACGTGTCGTGGATATTCACGGGAATTGTTGCTCGCTTCAATTGTAGTCTTCAAACCACTCAAGAAGAAATGCATGAATTAAACAAAAAAGCCCGCACGAAGCATAACTGGTTGTTGTCGGACCAGATGCTGTATTCAAGCATCCAATCGGTAACCTACCCCCCGGATAGTTTTTAAAAATTGGGGTTGACGTGGGTCTTCTTCGAGTGCTTCTCGCAGCCAGCTAATATGAACATCTAATGTACGTGTGTCGGCTGTATATTGGGTATCCCATACTTCTGAGAATAATCTTTGTCGATCAACTGCCTCCCCTGCGTGGAGTAATAGTACCTGTAATAAATGGGTCAGCCTAGGTGTCAGACGTGCTTCACGTCCTAAGCATCGTACTCGCTTCCTCTCTAGATCCAACCGAATCAAGCCAACATGTAAAACATTTTTCCCATCTCCCGGAAGCAAGGGGGCAATTCGGTTAAGTAACTTTCGCGAGGTAAATGGGAGTTCAAGCACAACATCGGCTTTCGCCACTCCTGATATAGCATGTTCTGGAGATACGATGAGTACGATTGGAAGCTCACTTGATTTTTCACGGATCTCGTTGCAAATCCTCTTACCACTGCTGCGCAGGGAGGCTGCGTTAACCACCACTAAATCAGGATCAATTTCAACAAGACGCGTCATAGCCGCGTGGCCAGTCGGTACAATTTCTACCCAATAATCTTTTTTCCTCAAGGAGGGTACGAAGGACGTGTTATCTGTTCGGTTACCCTCCACCCATAAGATCCTAGCTTTCATTGATATATGTTCCAAATATTAAATTTAACTAACGATATCGGGATCCCCTACCCAAAAAATAAGTGGGAGTATTATACCGTAATCTCAAAAACAGGCAAGATGTTAAAGGAGATATTTAAGATTTTCGTATAAAAAATCCTTTTACATTCTACATGATTCATAAACCAAGTGGCAAGTCACTTATTCCATGTTAGAATAATCCAAGTGAGGATGAATGGTATCGGAGGCCTCGTATGTCTGATATGGTGGAAGTAGTAATCGATAGTATCCGTGTGAGTTTGATATCACAGCAGAGGATTGTTATCTTACGAGAAGTGGATGCTGATCGTTACTTGCCTATTTGGATTGGCATCTATGAAGCCGAAGCTATTGCCTTGGCACTTCAGGATGTTGAAGTCGCTCGTCCGTTGACTTGGGATCTGCTTAAAAATATATTCTCTATCCTTAACGCGCGCATCATTCGGGTAGAAGTAACTACATTACATGATGATACCTATTATGGCAATATTGTTGCAGAAATCGACGGTAGAAAACTCGATATCGACTCCCGTCCTTCCGATGCGATTGCTTTAGCGGTTCGAGCTCATGTACCGATCTTAGTTTCACGTCCAATCCTTGATTCTGTAGGCGTTATACCTGAAGAGGATATTCAGGAAACAAGCAAAGAAAAGGATCTGCTCACCGATGCGCCTGCATCAGATATCAATGAAGAGAATTTATCTGTATTTGAAGACTTTATTGACAACCTTGACATTGATGATGATCAAGGTGACCAGGAAGATGACGACTCTAAAAAGAAGCACTCCTGAAACATACTATTCCAACAAAACAAACAATTAGTATAATTGTGTGAAAATCATCGTTACATCTTCAACCTAAAGATGCAATAAAAATCAAATCATGAGCGATTTCCCAGCATTCGAAGAAGCTACCACACCGAATCCGCAGGTGGTTCCTCATAGCCGAGAAGCTGAAGAGGCGGTCTTAGGCGCTGTGCTGATCAACCCGGAAACTTACTATGAAGTCTCCCAATTTCTACGCTCGGATGATTTTTACATCCAGCGCCATCGTTGGTTATGGGAATCGTTCATACACTTGCAGGAACGACGTGCCCCGATCGATTTTTTAACCGTGGTAGAAGAGTTGGATCAGAACGGTCAGCTCAACGAAGTTGGTGGTCCTGCTTACATTTCGGCTTTAATCAATAACGTGCCTTCATCTTTACACGCTGAAGCGTATGGACGGATCGTTGAACAAACCGCCATTCGCCGTCGAATGTTGGACGCTGCTAATCAGATCGCTAAACTGGCCTATCAAGAAGGCGACCGTCTGGAAACGGTGATGGATGAGGCTGAAAAAGCGATCTTCGGTGTCAGTGAAAGGCGTATGACACGTGACCTGCAATCTATTAGGACAGTTCTCAGTGATTATTACAGCCGCATTGACCAGCTCTCGCAGCGTGCAGAGGATACTTTCGGTGTTCCTACCGGTTTCATCGATCTGGATCGCTTGCTAGGTGGCTTGCAACCTTCTGATTTCCTTATCATTGCTGGCAGGCCAGGCACAGGAAAAACTTCCTTCATGCTCTCAGTAGCCAAAAATGCTGCGCTGATCCATAAGAAACACATCGCTATATTCTCGATGGAAATGTCTAATGATCAGCTGGCACAAAGACTAATCGCTCAGGAGACCGGCATTGATTCCCATCACCTTCGTACCGGCAAGCTTACGGATGATGAATGGGCACTCTTTGCCCAGGCGATCGAAGTGTTGAATGATACCCATATCTTCCTGGATGATACTCCCGGATTGACCCCTATTCAGTTACGCACCAAGAGCCGCCGATTGCACATGGAGTTTAACCTCGACCTGATTCTGGTGGATTACCTGCAATTAATGAGTGGTGGCGTGCGCTCAGAAAACCGGGTACAAGAAGTCTCCTATATTTCACGCAATATGAAGATCCTGGCACGCGAATTGAATGTCCCGGTGCTCGCAGCCGCCCAGCTATCGCGTGCCATTGAACAGCGTGCTGACAAAGAACCCCAGTTATCTGATTTGCGTGAGTCGGGCAGTCTTGAGCAGGATTCAGATGTGGTCATGTTCATTCACCGTCCTGAATTATATGAAAAAGACACCCTCAAACGCCATCTGGTGCAGATAAAAATAGCAAAACATCGCAACGGTCCGGTAGGTAATATTGAGCTGGTCTTCCGCGAAAACCTGACCAAATTTGAAAATGCGGCTACCCAGGTTATTGACTTACGGAAGATTTAGCCATGACCTTTACTGGTTTTCCTGAAGAAAACGCCACCCAGATCCGCATCCCGGATCAATTCTTTCGCCATATTTTATTAAAGATTGATAAGCTAGATGAGCTTAAATTGACCATGTACATATTCTGGCGACTGGAGCGAATGGAGGGTGCCTTCCGTTATATCCGTTTTTCAGATTTACAGAAGGATGCTCAATTGAATCAATCTATAGCAAAAGACCGTGATAAAGCTCATTCGGCACTTAGTTTAGCATTGCATAGAGCCGTAAAACGAGGCACATTGCTACAAGCTGATCTTGAAAATGAACAGGATAAGATTATCTGCCTGAACTCTCCCAGGGGTCAGGCAATGATCCAAGCCATTCAGCGAGGTGATTGGCTACCGTCCGCTGGGGCGAGCCCGCCTCTTGAAATTTATCCCGAACAACCAAATATATTTCAGCTGTATGAAGCCAATATTGGACCTCTTACACCACTGATTGCAGATGCATTACGTGATGCAGAAAAGACCTATCAGGCTAATTGGATCGAGGATGCTTTCCGCATCGCGGTTGAACGTAATCGACGAAACTGGCATTATATTGAGGCAATCCTTCATCGCTGGCAGGAAGGAGGACGTGATGACCGAAAAGATCAACAGGATCGACGCGACACTGAAGAAGCTCGCCGAAAATACGGTGAGTGGGAAAAGTGAGCCATCCACAGAATCCAATGGATTAGATTATTCCTATTCGCCTGACCTAGCAGGTGATGTAAATTGCCCATTATGCCATGGGTTAGGTTATTTGCGCCGCGACTTGCCTGTGGGTCACCCGGATTTTGGCCGAGTGGAAATATGCACCTGTCGCCAGGGTCAGGTCAGCCAAAAGATCCACCAGCGTTTATTTTCCATCAGTAATTTAGATAATTTGCAACATCTCACTTTTGAGAATTTTCAACCACGGGGGCGGATTGGACTCGGCCCATGGCAAGCTGATTCGCTGGAAAGGGCGTTTAACCAGGCACAACAGTTCGCACAAAAAGCAGATGGTTGGTTACTCCTTCAGGGTGGTTTTGGCTGTGGTAAGACTCATCTGGCAGCAGCCATCGCCAACTTCACGGTCGGATTGGGATTCCCCACACTTTTTATCACTGTGCCCGATCTATTAGATGCGCTCCGCTTTTCCTATGATAACCCAGAAAGTACTTTCGAGCAGCGCTTCGAAGAGATACGCACCGCACCCTTGCTCATCATGGATGATTTTGGCACCCAGAATGCTACATCCTGGGCGCAGGAAAAGCTTTTCCAGATCATTAACTACCGTTACATCAATAAATTGCCGCTGGTGGTGACGACTAACCTGCTGCTGGAACAGATTGAAGGGCGGATACGTTCCCGTCTGGAAGACCCGGAACTCGTCACGCGGGTATTTATCCAGGCACCTGATTACCGTCGTCCTACAGACGACTCGACGCATTCCGATCTATCCTCATTGGCAATGCATCATGAGCAAACCTTCAGCAGCTGGGATGACCGTCAATCCGAAAATCTGACTACTGAAGATCGCCAAAGCCTTGAGAAAGCATTGAATTCAGCGATTGAATATTCTCGTTCACCCCAAGGCTGGCTAATTTTTACAGGTCCATATGCGTGTGGAAAGACTCATCTAGCAGCCGCGATCGCCAATTCGCGGGCTGATTTAGGCCAGCCTCCCATGTTTATTAGCGTCTCAAACTTGCTAGATCACCTACGCGCAACTTTTAGTACTAACAGCCCCGTCAGTCTTGATCGTCGTTTTGAAGAGATCCGCAGTACTCCCTTGCTCATTCTGGACGCATTAGGTGAACAATCCCCCACACCATGGGCAAATGAGAAACTGTTTCAATTAATTGATTACCGACACCTTAATAAATTACCGACGATCATCACAACTGCCAAATACTTGAACGAGGTAGATGAACGAATATATAGTCGTATTATGGATGCCCGTTTATGCATCATTTGTGCCATCAAAGCACCCGGTTATAGAGGAGTACCTACAAAAAAACCAAGCCGCCGCAAGCGATCCAAATGACCGGATATCAACACGGTGGGTGTTCCTCCCCTCTATGATGAATATATAAATCTACAGTTAAACCAAAGAAATAATCAAAGGGTAAATCTATTCCTCACGCGTCAACCACTTTTCCATACCATGGGGATATTGATATTGTTCAAGCTGATCGAGTAGTCTCTCAGGTTGGTCATCACAAACAAATAAAGAACGGTGTTCGACATAGATAAAGCCTTCGGTTCGGGCATGTTCAATGGCTGATAACAATGGGTTGAAATAATGCTGGGCGTTTAATAATCCCACAGGTTTATTATGCAAACCAATCTGGGCCCAGGTGAGGATTTCGAAAAGCTCCTCAAAGGTTCCATAACCTCCTGGTAAGGCAATGAAGGCATCTGAGACATCCACCAGACGCTGTTTACGGGCATGCATGCTTGCCACAATCTCAAGGCGAGAGAGTCCGTTATGCATCAGAGTTGGCGTGGTGAACATCTCTGGGATCACACCAATTACCTGACCACCGGCTTTCAGAGCACCATCAGCTACCGCCCCCATCATTCCGGTGCAACCAGCCCCATACGCCAGGGTTAGACCACGAGTAGCAATAGTTGCCCCCATTTGCTGGGCAGATTGCAGGTATTCATTGCTCATCTTATCCGAAGAACCACAATATACACAAACGGTTTTCATAGCTATTCTTTCTCGCTCATTCTAGACCGAATTGCGCAATTATAGCACTAGTAGAAGCTCACCAATGAAATGCTCAACAATTATTCACATATCTTGATGGCTTTTGATGTAAAACCTCAGGAAATCTATGCTCGTGGTTTTCCATATGGTTTACAATTAGATTTTGAAAATACGATCATCAGGTTTTAGTCAGGAAGGATGATAGCCTCATGCCAACGGTAGAAATGTCACATATCAGCAAATCTTTCGGTAGCTTGAAAGCCGTTAATGATGTTTCCTTTGATGTTGAAAAAGGGGAAATATTCGGATTGCTTGGTCCCAATGGTGCTGGGAAAACCACCGCCATAAGGATCATGCTGGACATCTTCAAACCCGATCATGGCACAGTGAGTATCTTGGGTGGGCCAATGACAGAGACCAAAAAGGACCGCATCGGTTATATGCCCGAAGAACGCGGTATGTACCAGGATATTCCTCTGGATCGTTGCCTGGTCTATTTAGGCACGCTTAAGGGACTTGCACCCGCTGAAGTTCAGCAGCGGATGGCAGGATACCTGGAACGCTTTGACCTGATGTCATCACGACATAAGAAAGTCAAGGAATTAAGCAAAGGCATGCAACAGAAAGCCCAGCTCATTACAACATTGATCCATGAACCAGAGCTGGTCATCATTGACGAGCCATTCAGCGGTTTGGACCCGATCAACACCCAGATGGTTAAGGATTTGTTACGTGAGCAACGTGATAAAGGGGTAACCATCCTCATGTCCACCCACCAGATGCATCAGGTGGAAGAGCTGTCTGACCGGATTGTGTTGATAGACCACGGGCGTACACTTTTATATGGTCGGCTAGAGGATATCCAGCGACAATTTTCAGGTCATGCAGTGATCGTGGGAACATCTGATGAACTTCCCTCATTACCGGGCGTTGAGCAGGTCGAGCGTCATAACTCTTCAGCATGGCGCCTGTCTCTGTCTTCGTCAATGAGTACACAGGAGGTGTTGCGTAACCTGGTCGAGCGAGGTACGCAGATAAATCAATTTGAGATCGCAACTCCGACCCTGGACGAGATTTTCATAAACGTGGTGCAGAAAGCAGATGTAGAGCAGGGAGAGTAATTATGAGCAAATTTTGGCATGTTGCCTGGCACGAATATTCCCGGCATGTATTTCGCAGGCGGTTCTTGCTGGCTTTGTTCAGTGTACCACTCATTCTGGTCGTAATGATTGTGCTGATTATTGTAATCATTCGGATGGACTCTGTCCCAACACCTATTGGATATATCGACCATTCAGGGATCCTGGCAAACCCCATTCCTCAACCTGCTGCCAAATGGCCAGAACGTACGGTACCAATGGTTCCTTATGCGGATGAAACCAGTGCTAAAGCTGACTTGCAAGCCAAGAAGG
The DNA here is from genome assembly GCA_049287485.1 of Anaerolineales bacterium. Classification (GTDB taxonomy): domain Bacteria; phylum Chloroflexota; class Anaerolineae; order Anaerolineales; family UBA4823; genus FEB-25. The sequence continues at coordinate 5,854 of JBAQFX010000261.1, read as the reverse complement.
TCCAAGCATATTACGTTATTCCACAAGATTACCTGCAGACAGGTCAAGCTGAGGTGACCTATCTTAGAGAGTTAAATGGTATAGCCTCACAACAGTTTGATGCATTCCTGACCATCAACCTGTTTTCAAACCAACCTCCAGATATAGCAAAACGGATCATTGATGGCAGCCAGATTGTCGTGCAATCATCCGGCCAAAGCCAGTTGTCCATGGAGGACCGCATTATCAACCTCATCCTGCCAATTGTTGCTGGTATCCTGTTCATCGTGGCGATGAGTACCAGCTCTGGCTATCTGTTGCAAGCAGTGGTAGAGGAAAAGGAAAACCGAACCATGGAGATCATGGTGACTTCTGTATCTCCAGGTCAGCTCATGAGCGGAAAGGTGGTCGCAGATATTGCGGTCAGTATCACCCAACTTTTGGTGTGGAGTATCTTCATCACACTGGCGCTTATATTTGGGAAAAGCTATTTCCCTTTCCTGAACGGCCTCAGGTTTTCAGGCGAAATGATCGGGATCATCATTGCGGTGATGGTACCAGCGTTCATCATGATCTGCGGACTGATGGCTGCAGTTGGAGCCACTGTGACTGAAGCCAGTGAAGGTCAGCAAATCCTGGGCTTGTTCACTATTCCCATCTGGTTGCCTTACATCCTGATAGCCACGTTCATTAGTAACCCAAATAGCCCACTGGCAGTCATCCTCAGTTTCTTCCCCCTGACTGCTCCTATGACAATATCCATGCGTATTGGGCTCTCGGCCATTCCAACCTGGCAAATTGTGGTGAGTGTGATTATCCTGGTCCTTTCTGCAGCAGGGGCAGTATGGCTGGCTGGACGTGCCTTCCGTTTAGGCATGCTGCGCTATGGTCAACGGCTACGCTTGAAAGAAATCATCAGACAGCAAAGGGTATAGCCATGAAAAAGACCTTGCTCGTGTTAAAGCATGAAATCATCACCATCCTTTCACGACCTTCTTTCCTGTTCGCCATGTTTGGCATTCCCATTATCGGTGTGTTGGTATTTGTCATTGCTGGGCAGTGGAACAAAGGCAGCTCAACACAGGCATTATGGACTCAACTGATTAGCAGCTCACCCACGGTTATGGCAGAAGGTTATGTGGACCAGAGTGGCATCATCAAGGGAATCCCCGCTAATGTTCAACCTGGCTTGCTGGTTGCCTTTCCGGATGAAGCCAGTGCAAAGCAAGCGTTGAGTAAGAATGAGATATCAGCCTATTACATCATCCCCTCAGATTACATCCAAACGGGAAAGATCACTTACGTCAGACCGGATTACGTTCCCATTGGAACTGCTGGGCAAGCTCCTTTGCTCGAGTGGGTCTTACAAGTCAATCTATTAGGAGGCAATACGGAACTGGCATCCTTGATCAACGGGCCGAAAAACCTGCAACAGGTTTCATTATCACCAGAGCCTCAGCGTGATGAGAATAACATGCTGACGTTTTTCCTGCCTTATGGAGTGACCATGCTGTTTTATATCATCATTCTCAGCGCTGCCAGCCTGCTGCTCAGCAGCGTAGCCAAGGAAAAGGAAAACCAGGTGATTGAAATCCTGATGATGTCGGTTACCCCACGGCAGCTGCTCACCGGGAAGATCGTTGGATTAGGGCTGTTGGGCTTACTACAAACCATTGCCTGGGTGGGGACGGGGCGAGTACTGTTGGCATTAAGCGGTACGACGTTTAACATCCCCATTGTATTCCAACTACCACCTTCCTTCCTGGTGTGGGCATTGATTTTCTTCATGCTGGGGTATTCAGTATATGCCAGTCTGATGGCAGGCCTGGGAGCATTAGTGCCCAACCTGCGTGAAGCCTCACAGGCAACGATTTTGGTGATCTTCCCGCTGATCATCCCGATATTTCTGTTAAGCGTCCTGATCGAACAGCCGCACAGCTTGCTGGCTACGATCCTGAGTATATTCCCCCTCACCGCTCCAGTGGCAATGATGACCCGCCTGGCATCCGGTGGGGTACCTTTCTGGCAAACACTGCTGGCAGCGGTACTATTGGCTTTAACCGCTATCCTGGTAGTTCGCTCTGTAGCGCGCATGTTCCATGCCCAAGCGATCTTGTCTGGTCAGCCGTTCAGCCGTAAAGTGTTCTTTGATGCCTTACTGGGCAAATCTTAACCTATCTTCACAAACACATTGAGCCTGTGATGGCACCCCTAGATCATCGCCAGCAGTTTCGCTTAGAAGACTTACTCCACAGCGCACACGAAATCCTTGCTAACAAACCGGATGCAATCGTAGCATGGCGATTGTTGCGGGATGTGCTACACCTGGCTGAAGATGACCCTGAGTTGGTAGAGGCCAAAGAAAAGGCGCTGGTAAGTAAATGGGTGCACCAATTGGAAGAAACGCAATTGCCGGACGGCAGTTGGGGTCGCTTTCACTCTCAAGACACCAAACAGAAGACCACCTTTCGCACCAGCGAAGAAGCTATCGACCGTGCATTCGCCCTGGGGCTGGAGGCTGATCATCCCATCCTAACCCAGGTACAGCGGTACATCCAACTGGTGTTGCAAGGGCAAGCGTGTGTCACTGACCGGGACGAGAAGAACGAGGCCTGGCCTTTATTGATCCGCCTTATCCTGGCGGGTAGGCTGGCGCAGATTAACCCAAACGACGAGTTGTTGGATCCCATCTGGAGCTACATGGCAAGGGTGGTTCAACAGGCCTTTACTTCAGGGAAATATCGCCTGGAGGACGAGGTAGCGGCTTACCAAAGACTATCCAAGATCCATATACCGCAAGGTTTCCTGGAAAGCCAGCATGCCTTGTGGATCCTTTGCTCACGGGCGCTTCCCAATCAGCTCGAGCGTGCCTTGATCAGCTGGATATGGAGCAAGCCAGACGGCATACGTTATATCAGGATACCACTCTACGCACCGGAACACCGCCGCATCGGGTACTGGTTGCGGTCGATGAACCTGCTCACCCACTTTTCTAGCTGGCGGGAGATGAGCCTGGACATGTTGAATCAGATGTGGGAACTGCGGGATGAGCATGGATGGTGGGATTTTGGCAGCCAGGTGGCGGGAAGTGTTGAATTCCCGCTCTCGGAGAACTGGCGCCAGAGCATGCGACGCAAGTTGGACTACTCCACCAGCATGCTGATCTTGCTGCGCAAGTACTTCGACTAAGCCTCCAGCCAGATGGTCACCGGACCATCATTAGCAATCTGGACCAACATGTGAGCACCAAACTCACCCGTCTGGGTGGGTACGCCCAATTCACACAACAACTCGGCGAAACGCTCCACCAGGGGACGGGCAAGCTCTGGCAGGGCAGCGTCAATGAAGGATGGGCGCCGACCTTTACGCGTATCAGCATAAAGGGTGAATTGCGACACCACAATTGCCTGACCACCCACCTCCAGCACAGAGCGGTTCATTTTACCCTGGTCATCTTCAAAGATACGCAGATGGGCGACCTTCTCGCTCAGAGTGCGCGCCTGCGCTTCACCATCCGCAGGGCCAATTCCCAACAGGATCACCAGACCTTTGCCGATCTCGGCAATGGCATGACCGGCCACTAGGACCCTGCCAGACTTTACCCGCTGTACGACTATACGCATATTCTATCCACGGGGATTTTGGTCAAGGTAGACCGACTGCTTCACGCACCTCAGACATGGTCTGTTCGGCGATGACCCGGGCGCGTTTCGCCCCGTCGTCCAGAACACCCAGCACGTAATTGGGGTCTTTCGCCAGCTCGTTCCGCCTTTGGCGGAAAGGAGCCAGGTGGTTGTTGAGATTTTTAGCGTAGAGCATCTTGCAATCCACACAACCAATCCCTGCACGCCGACACTCCCGGTCGATCATAGATACCTCATCAGAGGAAGAAAAGATCTTGTGCATGGTGAACACATTGCAGATATCAGGATTACCAGGGTCAGTACGCAGGATGCGAGCCGGGTCGGTCATCATCTGCTTCACACGCTTGATGGTCTCTTCAGGAGTGGCAGCGATCTCGATGTGGTTGTTGAGACTCTTGCTCATCTTTTCCACACCATCGATACCCAAGACCTTGGGAATCTCGGTGTTTTTCATCTGAGGCTCGATCAGCACGTTGGTCTTAAAACGGTAGTTGAAGGAACGCACCGTCTCCCGAGCATATTCCAGGTGAGGCGCCTGGTCGATGCCCACCGGCACAACATTGGCTTTGTATAACACGATATCAGCAGTCATCAATACCGGGTAGCCCACCAGACCATAGTTCACGTTATCAGGCTGGTAGCGCACCTTTTCTTTGAAGGTAGGCAGGTCGGTGAGCTTGCCGAGGGGTGAGACCATGGAGAGGATCAGGTGCAGCTCGGCCACCTGGGGAACGTGGGATTGGATGAACATGATGGTTTCAGCAGGGCGAATGCCGGCGGCCAGGAAATCCAGGGCCATCTCCAGGGTGTTCTGGCGCAGGTTGAGGGTGTCTTCGACGGTAGTAAGGGCATGGAGGTCGACGATACAGTAGATGCAGTCATATTCATCCTGCAAGGCGACGTAATTCTTGATGGCACCCAGGTAGTTACCCAGATGCTGACGCCCGGTGGGGCGTGCACCGGAGAAGACGCGACCCTTTTTTTGTGGATTCATAGGTACTCCTTATTGCATCTCATTTCGAGGTGTTTTGAGCAGAAGAAGCCTGGATGGTTAAGTGCAGATTGCTTCCCAATCGCTTCGCTCCTGGCAGGGCCGGACATGAAATGTCCTGCTTCACCCCAAAAATCAGGGGGGATTCCGCAATGACATTCTTTGCTCAGACTATTTACCAATTGCAGCGCTCCTTCATGATGACGATTGTTCAGGCTGATTTCAGGTATTTTCGTACTAAACCGGCGATCTCACCCGGCTCAGCATGGCGGTGGGTCTCCAGCTTGGAATACAGTAATTTACCGTTAATGGAAAACTCGAAACGCCCTCCATCAGAAGGAACCAGGGTGATCGATTCAATATCAGGCTCGAATTCGTTGAGCAGTTCGGCTGCCATACTGGTAGCACGATTGGTATAATGTCAGACGGCACAGTAGACCAGGTTGAGCTTCAATAGCATAACCATACCTCCGAAGGTTGTTTAATTAATACCCCCGCCGGGGATGCGACGGGGGTGAAAAAGCCAGCTCCACTCATCAGGTACGCGGACCAACCGGATACCTTTTGCCCGGCTAACGGTGGCAGTTCCGGCACAGGCTACTCCCAGTATGGTTTCACCCTGCAGCTCCGAGGTCCATTCAGCGCAAGCGCTCGGGCGGGATTTACAGCACTTACCGCTCTCTGATCCGCCGCTTTTGCACGTACTCGTCCTCATCACAGCTGTTAATAATATTGGGGAATAGTATATCATATTGAGGAAATGATTAATCATAAAGGATAAAAGGACAGTAAAGCAGGATTTCGGGAAAGATGAAAAGGTGAGCATTCGTTTTGAAAAAAAAACGAATCGAAACGAATAGGCGATAATTTTGAGTTACAAGCATAGATACAGAAAAAGGTCTTCATAGAACTCATGCAGAAAATGTATACGTATTAACATCCTCGACCCCTCCACCGCAGGCTTTACAGTCATCGGGAGAGGGAAAATATTTCGAAAAATGGGGGTACACGGGGGATACGCACCCCGTGTACCCCCATTTTTCGACCGCTTTCAAGCTGATTATCATAAGGAAGATTAAATATTTGAAGACAGGTGAATAATTACATTCTAATTATAGCACAATTGTTCTATTCTACAAGAGTAATTACTCACCTGTTCTTTCACAATTCGTCTTCCTTTTAGCGTTACGGTGGAATGAACTCAAAAAATGGGGTGCACAGGGGCTACGCACCCTGTGCA
>JBAQFX010000260.1:0-1522 GCA_049287485.1 Anaerolineales bacterium | reverse complement strand
TTCTTCTACAAAATTCTCAATATCTCGATCCGTCAAATTGCATCCTGGTGCAGGGCAAGTTTCAGTTACAATTCCATTTGGCATGGCATCTTCTCCTTCTCACTCGGCGGTGACAGGAGTTAAGATGAACATGCCATTCCTTATTAATAAATTATTTCATCAATCATCCTTCAACCTTGCGCTGTAATACTAGTCGTCCAGAAGATTGGGCCAAAACAGCAGGACATTGGATAGGGTTTTAAGGTCCAGTCAACACTTTTCTGCAATTTTTTCTTTGCTCATTATAAGTACTGAAGAAAAATCCAATACCCAAGCGTGGAAAAGCAAATAGGATAACATTGCCCTCCATTCCACTATCCTTAATATTAAGACTTCTATGAGTCATTCCCTCCTTGGGGGGACGTTCATACTCTTTACCTCTTCTGATAGGTTATTAGATTAATGTCATTAATGTCAATGGATTAACGGGATATTTGTCCCTAACAACGCGGGACATATGCCCATCGACTTTTGTCAAAAGATGAAATACAATCGCTTTAAACGATAAAAGGTAGAATCATTAATAAAAGCCCTCTCCATTTGGAGAAGGCCTAGTTAAGTTTACGCACAAGCGGAGAGGAGCCGGTCCCCGAGCGCAGCGAGCGGGATGGGTATCCTCTCAGCAGCTTATAAGTTCCCCTAGGATAGCCTAAGCTGCACTTATTACCGAACTTAATTATTATTGTGCTACGACTGTCAAAGTGCAAATGACCTGCGGCCGAATTACTTAGTTCACGCTGGGCAATCTCATTTTTTAATCACTGATCTATCATTGTATATCCTGCGCAGCATCTTATGCAAGAAATCCACCCCTAAAAACCAGGGGCTTCAAGAAGATTTCGCATAGCTGCCATGCACCAGTAATGGGTTGACCATAGTAGTGTTGAGTGGTGCCGTAAGCATTGCAAAAAAAGGCTCGTCCCGATAGGTCGGATTCAAGTGAGCCAACTTTTTTAACCCAATGCGACGATTGGCTTTATCCGCAATTACTCCGTGGCTGGGTGGAGCGATTCAATGATCTCAAGCATCAATTCTCTGTCTGGAATCTCTACCAGCAGATTGATATTGGGCAACTGCTCATCTCCCTGCTGGTGTAGACGGATTAAAGCAACCCAACCTGGAGGTCCCAAAGGGTCTATTGATCCTAACTCAACCGTCGACCAGGATAGTTCAATGATCTCAGGAGCATTCCCCCAACCGTACGTCAGATCCAATGCCTGGTCGACGACGATACTCGGGACGCCACCGCTCGCCAGGATAACTACCTCTGGCTGGTTAGCAATGAGCATTTCAGGTGTAACCTTCGTATTCAAGTGGATATTTACGCCAGCGCGCCTGGCCATCAAGGTCTGGTAATGAATCACATCTAAAAATTCTTCTTTATGCGGAGCCATGGCAGCCAGATTGAACTGACCTCCCAGTCGGCTTTCCTGTTCATACAACGCGACGTGATGGCCGCGCTGTGCTGCTGTAATCGCCGCTT
>JBAQFX010000259.1:0-5355 GCA_049287485.1 Anaerolineales bacterium | reverse complement strand
ATGGAAAAAGGTAAGCTGGAGTAAATGACTGCATTGGCATTGTCGTCGCTGATGGCGATGTTATAGCAATAGGCGCAGTAGTTGTAGTAGGTGCAGTTATGATAATAGTTGCTATGGAAATAGTGGTTGCTGCTTTGGCAGTAGGTACTGTACCCCTAATTAATAAAACCCTTCCCGGAAGGGAAAGATTTATAGCCGAATGCGGCTAAAATAGCCGTCCAGCACGTCTATTTAGTCGATGATTTACTAAGATTTATAAGGATATTTGTTCCAAAACTGTTCCCAATTGTTCCCAACTGTACCCGAATCGTGCTCACAGTATGAAGCAAGGAAAGACAATCCGTAGCTCTGTCCTGAGGGGAATTTGATGCAAATGATGCCCTTGAAAAACATCGTCTTCACTTTTCTCTTTCGTTCCCCTGATCAAGAAACCTGTCCTGGATGTTTCACTCATCCATATAATTTCTTAGGTATTTCTTTTGGGTAAATGGTTTTTTATGTGCCTTCTGAATAGACGAAATATTTGTATCTTACAGGGTAGGTGTTCAAATCCAGCAGAGTCCAGCTTGGTCTCTCTCACGCTTTCAAGCAGTTGCTACAACAAGCCGGTCTGATGGACATCCGCTTCCACTTTCACGTAGCCGTGGCAGCTTTCCAATTCCTCCTGAGAAATCAGTCTTCCAGGAAGGTACGGAAGAGGGGCGGACAGGATGAAATCTCGGAATCTATATCCGAGATTTCATGATATAATAGACCCATGATTAAACGGCCTGCTTATCTCAAATCATTGAAAACGGCTGTGAGCCGCTCCCCTGTTACAGCTTTGTTAGGACCGCGCCAAACAGGGAAGACTACCCTGGCACGCATGTTCACAGAAGAAAAACCAGCGACTTTCTTTGACCTGGAATCCATTCCTGATCAACGCCGGCTCCAAAACCCTGAACTGGTGCTGGGAAACTTGGATGGCCTTGTTATCCTGGACGAGATCCAGAGGATGCCGGAATTGTTTGGCACTCTGAGAGTTTTGGTGGACCATCCTGGGCAAAAAGCACGGTTTATCATCCTGGGCAGCGCCTCACCGGAAATCATCCGGAATGCTTCAGAAACGCTGGCGGGACGAATTGAATTTGTAGATATGAATGGTTTCGATTTAGCTGAAGTTGGGAGCTCGAATTGGGAGTCGCTTTGGATTCGAGGAGGCTTCCCACGCTCCTACCTAGCAAAGAACGAAGCAGACAGCCTGACATGGCGAGAAGGATTCGTTCGTACTTTCTTGGAACGCGATATTCCCCAACTCGGAATTCAGATTCCTGCCACTACTATGCGGCGCTTCTGGACGATGCTAGCCCACTATCACGCTCAAACTTGGAATGCTTCTGAACTGAGCCGCGCAATGGGGGTATCGGATAAAACCGTTCGTAGTTACCTTGATATCCTGACTGGAGCCTTTATGATCCGGCAGCTCCAACCATGGTATGAAAACATAAGCAAACGTCAGGTGCGAGCACCGAAGGTTTATTTACGAGATAGTGGTCTCTTGCACTGCCTGCTCAATATTCAGGACAAGCATACTCTGTTGGGTCATCCCAAGGTGGGTGCTTCCTGGGAAGGGTATGTGATCGAACAGGTTTTGCAAATCCTTCGTCCTTCAGAAGCATACTTCTGGGCAGTCCATCGTAGTGCGGAGCTTGACCTATTACTCTTCCATAAAGGGAAACGGTACGGGATGGAAGTGAAGTTCAGTGAAGCTCCCGAGATTACCCGTTCGATGCAAACGGCGTTGCACGATCTGGATCTATCTCATCTGTGGGTAGTCTATCCTGGAGTAGATGATTACCAAGTTGAAAAGAAGATTTCAATCCTGCCTTTGCTAAAAGTCCCGGAATTGGTTCATCAACTTTAGTTCCCCTTCTGAAAAAATTTTAAGGATAACGGGCGTTTTTCAGCAAAGTCTATAAGCCATAAACCATGTAGAACATATGAAAAGTTGCCTTGCTTGACTAAAGAATATATGTTCTATAAAATAGCTGTGACTACTACCTACGCCTTTAGGCGTGGGTAGTAGTCACATCAGCTTAAGCACTGAAAGTTAACATATTTGATATAATTTAGCATTCTTACGATTTAATATATCATAACTTTGTGCTCGCTTCGTGAACCAGCGAGAATTATAAGGATAATTGTATGATCATTATTGGCGCTTGGCCTGTGCATAAAGAAGGGATAGAAAGTCACGGTCTTAACAGACGCAATTGAAGGGAAGACCGGGTCATATCTTGCCAGCACCCATTCTACAGTCAGCACAGCAAATCCTTCATAATAGTAAGCGATTTTGGGTGAAGAATAGTTATTACATCCTACTCAACTATCTTGACAGCTTGGGCATATATCATTATTATTCACATCATGAATAACTCTTATTCATTGCCTGAAAAGTATTTAGAACGCTGGATCACCCCCTCCCTGCAGCAAGCCAGCCGTGATCACGCAGTCGTCGTCCTGACTGGAGCACGCCAAGTTGGAAAAAGTACACTGCTGCTCAACGCTAAACCATTCCGGGATTGGCGCTATCACAGCTTGGACGAATTTGATGTCCTGGACCAGGCTCGCCGGGATCCGGAGGCATTATGGGCTGGCACAGACAGGGTCATTCTGGATGAAGTGCAAAAAGCTCCGGACCTGTTGGTGGCCGTCAAACGGGCGGTAGACCGGAACCCAGGGAAACACCGCTTCGTGCTTTCAGGATCGACGAACCTTCTGCTCATGAAGCAGGTCAGCGAAAGCCTGGCTGGCCGGGCAGTTTATTTCACCCTTGACCCAATGGCGCTTGGAGAGATCCACCAAACGAAGCCACCTGACATCCTGACCCGTCTCCTCAGCGGCGAATTCCCTGCCGAAAGTAGCCTAGATCAGCCCCCCTCCGATCCAGATGAGATTCTACTACGAGGCTTGATGCCAGCTCTGCTTACCCTCGATAGCCCACAGTCCTGGACCCGTTGGTGGGATGGGTACGTTGCCACTTATCTGGAACGCGATCTGCGCCAGGTGGCGCAGATCGATGCTCTGCTCGATTTCCGGAAAACGATGGAGCTGGTCGCCTTGCGATCCGGCCAACTGCTGAACCAATCCGAAGTGGCGCGGGATGCCCAGCTAACCCAACCGACAGTCCATCGATATTTGAACCTGCTCGAAACGACGAACCTGTTCGAACGCTTGCCCGCTTATACAGTCAGTCATTCAACCCGGCTGCTTAAATCCCCAAAAGCCTTCCTGAATGACCCGGGGCTGGCCATCTTTCTTTCTGGCTATTATGAATTGGAGGATTTAAAGAAGTCGCGCGAATATGGCGCTTACTTTGAAACGCTCATCTACCATCACCTGCGTCTTTTGTCTCGCCTGATAACCCCGGCTGGTCGGCTTTCCTTCTGGCGAAGGCGCGATGGGACGGAAGTCGATTTCGTGGTGGAGCACGGCCGGCGCATCATGGCGGTCGAAGTGAAGGCTACGAAAAACCCGGGGTATCGGGATATTGCCGGATTGCAGGCCTTCCTGAAAGAACACCGAGGAGCGGCATCCGGAATTCTTCTTCACAGCGGACGTGAAATCAAGCGCTTGGACAAAAAAATCGTTGTCGTACCCTGGATCATGGTGACCGGATAGTTTGGCTGGTTTCATTGCTTATCATGGGAGGTTTCAGCACTTGCTGAAATGAATTGAATAACCATAATTTCAGCGCGCCATGGCTTCCATATATTTATTTTGAAAAGACAGTGACTACTCCCCCCGCCTTTTTGGCGTGGGGAGTAGTCACAACACTTTTGGGATGCGATTGAAATAATTATGTTAAGTTTCGAGGGACGCTGGATATCGGGGTTTTCTGTTTAACCTGATCACAGTTAAGCGAAATCAGAAGGTCTTGTCCAGTGAAGAGCGGGCTTTTTTAGGTCAGTCTTCAATTCTGAGCTTCAATAAAGCTATTGTTTCATCTCTCAGTTTGGCTTTAGCCCAATCTTTTTGACTTGGAGTCAGGAGTTCGCCGATGCCGGTTAATATCCGACGATTATTTATTCTTTCAAGCTGCAGTATGCATTCATGGACCAACTGGGTAAAGGGCATCTGGGCACGACTTTCCACAATATCCTTGTTTATTGGCGTGCGTGATTTAAGGAAAAACCACACGTCGTATATATCCCGGCTTGTCTTCTTAATACACTCATACATTGCCATCAATTTGTGGGCAAACATATCCTCCACCAGCATCACCTGCATGGAAACTCCTAGATAGGTTTTAATTTCATACCTGGACCCATATTGCCTACGGTTAATTTCCACTTTGATGTGACGAGCCTTATCTTCATAAGACAGCAGGATGAAAAAATTAAACCGCTTCCGACGCGTCTCCTTGATGGTTCCGTATCGTTTTACGATCTCAATAATCCGGGCAAAAACATATTCCTCTTGATTTTCATCCAACAGGTCAAAATCCAGGTCTACCGAAAATCTGTCCAAACCATAAAACATCAAGGCCGCCGTGCCACCTTTAAATCCCAAAAAAGGAGAGATTTTGGTATCGGAGTAGATGTCTTTTAATATTTGGAACAGAATGGTTTTATGGGTGGCTATATCCAAGGTCATGATGCTTTGTCAGTAACGGTTTTATACAAGCCATTAACTTCCTTTTCCAATCGCTTATTGGAATAAATCGAGAGAATCTCAAATATTTTCTCCCAATTTACACTGTGGAGATTATCGAACTGGTAATCGGAGTTAACATATAAAGTGTCGAGCAAGGCCCGTTCTTTGGTGGCAATTGAAGTTTCGCTAACATGCTCCACCCCCACAGGGTCTACCAACACCTTGGTTTTTAGTTTTCGGAATGAATAGGTTTGCCGGTCAATATTGATTTCTCTGTCTAGATAAGAAGCGATAGTAATCTTTTCGTAATATTGAAATATCAACCCTTCTTTAACCAAAACCGTCTCAAAACTCACATAGGAAGGAGTATAAATTCGAGTGGCTAACTCTAGCCGGTTATAGTCCTTGTCTTTAGCATAGAGGCCTTTCCGGATACGATAAAGCTCGCCTCTTTTGATGTAATATGATAAACGCTCCCTGGTTGCCGATGTGCTGGGAATATGCCAGATCAAAGCAATGTCTTTGGATGAAAAGACAGTCTTATTGGACCGCAATATAGAAGTGAGGAAATGTCCTTTATTCATATTTGAACTGGGAATAAGGTTTATCCTGACAACCAGTTCAAATATTACAGGATAACCTAATAAAAGTCAAGGGTAAAGAAATTTTTGAATTTAATACCTGAGTCGCAACCAAATTGTGCCCGAAGCACCTGCGGAC
>JBAQFX010000258.1:0-1936 GCA_049287485.1 Anaerolineales bacterium | reverse complement strand
GGAAGGGGGGATAAAGGGGGGATGGGTGAGTAATTACATTTTATCCATCGATACCGCATATAAACTGATCTAAGATTTCCAGAAATTTCGTACTGACCTTATCACAACCAAATTTCTCTTCTACCTCGAGGGTATATAAAAGGTATTCTAAGGCAGATCGCCTGCCTCCAGAGTTAATGATTGCGTTTTTAAGACTTTTATTCCAAAATGCTGTCAACTTCTCGCCACTGATTTGTTTACTATACGAGAGTAGCTTAGAGATGTTTTCTTGAGCCCTGCTAAAATCTCCTAGTTGAAAGTATGCAATGCTGATGTTCCCATAATTAAGGAACGCATTTTCTATATTCCCACATTCCCAATATTGAGCGATCGCCCGTTGAAAATGGTAAATTGCAAGTTCAAATTGGTTTATCTTGCAATATGCCAGACCGATATTTCCTTCCGCTCGTGCGATTAACTCCTGGTGATCTTGTTTCTGACCGATCGACCGGGCTCTCTCAAAGCACTTTATGGCCGATTGAATTTCCTCAATATCCAGGTATGCATCTCCAATGGACAGGATGGTTTCTCCAAGTGAAAGCCGGGTATTTCGGCTGACATCCAACAAGATCTTCTCTGGTTCAATTTTCTGATTTAACAGTACCTTATGCAATTTAATCAGTTCTTGTTCCATGGTTTCCCAGGTTTGGAATCGTTGGGATGGATCAGGATGCAGGCACTTTGCTAAAAATGCCTGCAACGGATCAGGTAGATCCACCTGCCATAGTCTTTTTATTGCTCCGCCTCTAATGTGCTCCTCGGCAATAATCTTGATAGCTCGTCCACCAATCGTATACTCGCCTGTCAACATTTCTAACGCGATACAACCCAACGAATATATATCAGAACTGATCGAAATTCTTCTATTCCTCCATTGCTCAGGACTCATGTAGAGGGGGGTTCCCCCAAGTCTTAATCGCGAATGATTATTTTGAATACTGTTACCACTCAGGTTTTCGAGGATATTAACCGGAGCTGAAACCAGCCCAAAGTCACTGATACGCGCATGACCATCAGGATCAAGATAGATATTCTCCGGTTTCAAGTCACAATGGATTAATCCAGGGATTTTTTTGGTAGCATATTTCATTCCTCGGGTAACATCCAGCAATAAGCCGAGGGTTTTCTCAATGCTAATCGCATTTCCTCGAGTCATCCAGGATCGTAAAGATGGATCATTGTTCCCAGGAACTACCGGCAACCTCTCGAGCACAAGATATATCTCGTTCGAAGAGGATAAATATTCCATGCGATAAGCTTGTACAATGTTCGGGTGCCAGCCCATTTCCATCCAAATCGACGCTTCATGCAAAAACTGGGCTCGAAATTTATTATCACATAAGAATTGAGGTTTCAGAGTTTTTAAAGCTACGGGAAAATCATCATGCCAGGTATCCTCACACAGGTAAATTACACCCATCCCACCGCATAAAGCTTTACTTACTTTATAACGATTGGCGATAATATGATTTGCAGGTCGAATATCGTAATGATTTGTCATTTACCATTCCTCAATTTCAATTGCAATCTAATAGAATTATACATTAGTTTTTGCATTTTGGGGCTAACAGATATGTTTGTAAGGTTTTTGTTAAGTAAGAATATTTCAGATATCATTTCCATATTCATGGACAGCTTACAGCCAGCGATAAGGGGATTACCCGGCCCACCATATCCCTCAATAAATGAGAAATCTTAAAAAATTCCCATTTTCTCAAAACCCTCTTGTGGGTATCTACTCACCTATCTTCAAATATTTCATCTTCCTATGATAATCAGCTTGAAAGTGATCGAACAAAGGCGTACACATCTGCGCTGCCTTGTATACGCCTTTGTTCGAAAGATTTCCCCTCCCCCGCCTGTGTAATTGCCAGTTATTTAGGTAGATACATTCAGC
>JBAQFX010000257.1:0-5008 GCA_049287485.1 Anaerolineales bacterium | reverse complement strand
GCATCATCCGGGTAGCTTCCAGGCTGTCAGTTAATCTTCGCATGCTCATCAATTCCAGGTCATCATGCTCACGTATGTTCATGGCTTCACCTCGATCCATGGATTAGCATACAGGCGATTAAGCAGTTCACGAGCTGTTGATAATGCGGCTTCAGCAGATTGCCGATTCTCCTCCCCAGGTTCACTGATCCATTGGGAGACCTGACTGATGGCATCTAAATATGCATTTACTGCATCAGCCAATAATTGGTGAAAAGCTTCAAAAGTCGGGGGAATTGCTGCCTGGTCGATCCCTTCTGAAAGTTGTTTTGATTTCTGGAATACCTGATCGATCTGATAATTGAGATTAAATAGATCTTCTGACGGTTCATCCAATATATCTTTTAGCTTTGCATCTACTCCTTGCAGAGTTTTAACCCAGGCTTGTACATCCTTGCGGTATTGGTTTACCTTGACCAATCGCGGAGTCAAGAGAAGAGGTCGCCGATCTTCAGAATATGGAGAGACAATTACACCAATAAAAAAGGGGGTAATTGCCAGCAATATGGAAAACATATACCAGGCCAATCGGCGAGGGATCTCAATCTCCATGGATCTCTGCCCCGACCTGGCTCAGCTCTACCCCGCTTCCTTCACTCACTAACCTGGCTGCCTGACCCGCTGCCCAGTTGATATTCTCCAGGAAGGTCATATTGCGGGTCCTGACTTCCACTGCCTTCTTGCCAGTCTCCTTATCGTGCGTCAATAGATACCCATCAACGGCAACCTTCGAACCGGTTTGTAAATAGGGGTATACCAGCTCAGCCAGCGATCCACGGACAGTCACTCGTAATCCATTCAAGTACTCATCGCATTTCAACCGCAGGCGTAAGAAGGCGAATTCCCCACTTTCATTCCCTGTGCTAGGATTGAACCATTCTAATTGCATCCCTTCCAGTACCTCCCCAACAATAAAGACATCATTACTCGTTCCATTCGGGCTCGGCAGGTTGTATTGCAAGCGGATGCTTTCCCCTCGCTCCCAATCGATGTTGCGTAGCAGAAGCAAGTTCTCAGACACCACCTCGTGGATCCATTGTTCCTTGTACTTCCGTGACTCGAATTGGCCGATGACAGCCAGCTCAGACCCTTTTTTCAGATATGGAAAATATAGTTCAGCTTTTTTATCCCAGATGACGATGCGCATGCCACGCACACTGCGAGGCCTCTCAGCCATCAGGATCAGCCGCAGGTAAGAGCGCTTCTCCCCGTTCATCAAGAAGCGGTCAAAGTAGATATCTGAGGTGATGTTGCCAACGACAAATACTCTGTTCATGTTCTGCCTCCAGAATCCAAATAGCATACACGGGAGAATAAATACCATTGTATGGAAGGTTATAAAATTAGCCAATGGACAGATGTCCCTTTAGGGGGTGGGCATGCGTCCCGTATTTACTAAGGCCTATGACGCGTTTTGATCAAGGCATAAGCCCGGTTGTAAATCTCGGATGCTGCAAAAAAGGTACAATTCACTTACGATAGACCTTAAGATATTATTTTAGACATTTTCGTGCCGTCCTTCCTCTAAATTAAAAAAGCACCGCTTTGTCAAAATCATTTTCTTAACCGCTATAGGTGGGTTAGGAAAGCCTGAACTTCGCCAGTACCCATCTCTTTGGGATGGCGTTTATGATGGAAGAGGATAAATTTTTGATCCAGTAAACATACGCTTGTTCGGTGTTGCGGACGTAATGCTACACTCGGATGGCGTCGCGCACCTGGTCCAGGGGTTTTTTGGGGTGGCTTTCCATATTTTATATTCCTAGGATTTGCATGAGAGATCAAAGGATCGAATATACGATATACTGTTAGGCGGCTTGTAAACGATCCTTCGGAGTAAAAAGTGTGGTAACTCTTCACCTGATGGTTGGACTTCCTTGTTCAGGGAAAACAATGCTCGCAAAGAAGCTTGAACATGAACGGTCAGCACTTCGATTGACACCCGATGAGTGGCAGATTGGTCTTTTTGGTCAAGATGCGAAAGAACCAGAACATGATGCCCGACATAGTTTTATCGAGGTTATGCTTTGGAATATCGCGAGCAGAGCGTTGGAATTGGGAACGAATGTCATCCTCGATTTTGGCTTTTGGGCACGAGAAGAACGCGAAGATTACCGGCTGCGGGCGAAACGCCTTGGAGCCAGCAGTGAAGTACATTTTCTTGATGTGCCGGAAGAGGAGCTACTGAGGCGGCTTGCGGTCAGGAATTCGCAACCTTCACAGGAGAGCTTCCACATTTCCGAAGAAAGTATTAAGCCTTGGATAGAGTTCTTCCAGAAACCGACACCTGAAGAACTTGAACGGAGAGAATAAGTATATGTGACATCGCCGCCTAAAACCGGCTCTAGGCCGACAGGGCTCTGCCGTACGGAAACCGGCACGCTTTGCCAGAAATGGCGCGATAATTGAGAAGGAGTCTCGCCAGTCCCGCTTCTCCCGCTGAGCAAATCCGTTGGGCGATTTAACGATAGGTACATGCTCTTTATTAAGAAACTAGAGAAAGATGATAATTACATTTCTTGGAACTTCCGCTGCAAATGCTTATCCAGAGGCATTTTGTCGATGTAAAAATTGCGAACAGGCGCGGATACTCGGTGGGAAGAGCATTCGAAAACGTTCCGCGGCTCTGATAAATGATGATTTACTCATTGACCTTGGACCCGATATTATGACTGCGTCAAATATCCATAATTGTTCTCTCTCAGGAGTATGCTATTGTCTACAAACGCATGCACATGCTGACCATCTGGATACATCCCACTTTCTCTCGCGTAGTCCAGGTTATGGTGTAGTTGGTGCTCCTCGATTACACTTCTTTGCGTCTTTGGGAACACTCCGCCACACCGCGCACCTTCTTGAGCGAGACTGTGCACCTGCCGGATTTCTCGACCCAGAAGTAGGGGATCATTTGAATCTGGAAGTTCACCAAATTAATCCACAGCAATCCTTAACTGTGGGACCTTATATCGTAACAGCGTTTCCAGCGAACCATGACCCCATAGTAGAGCCGTTGTTATATGCTATTCAAATGAACGGACGGACCATATTTTACGGTACAGATACAGCTACTTTGCCAGAGGAGACTTGGCAAGGCTTTCATAAACACAAATTACAGTTTGATTTAGTCATTCTTGACCATACTTATGGCCCCAATGAGCCTGGAAGTGATCATTTGAGTGCTCGTCAGGTTATAGAACATGTAGTACGTATGCGTAATGAAGGTTTATTAGCCCAAAATGCCCGGACTTTTGCAACACATATTGCGCATGAAGGTAATCCTGCCCATCCACAACTGGAAGAGTTTGCAAAAAAGAATGGCTATGAAATTGCGTATGATGGGCTTGTTCTTGAAATCTAAAAAATGCCCAACGCCACCTCCACCTGACCGCCTTAGGCGCAGGTATGCGCGCGCCAACAGGCAGCTATCGTTCTGATTCCCGGAAATTGCCGTGCCAGATTCAGCGGCGGATGATGTGGAGAATTAGGCAGAGACTGCTCCAGAAATGGTACGCGAGGGTTAAACAAGATGAACAAATTAGAATCACCCAGGCCCGGAAAAGGCAATCCTCTTGGTATGCAATCGCTAAACTCTGGGGGTTTGTACATTCTTCCCCCTCAGCTTTGTTCAGACAGAAGACGTGAATTTTTCATTCACGCAAACCGCATTCTTGGTTCATATACAACAATTGCCATATACAGCGAGTTTGGAAGACAGTGGGGTGAACTCCAAGCCCAAAATGGCAAGTTCAGCGAAATGACACCCATGCGATTCACAATTAACGGAAGAACAATGCAAACCTCTTATAGACAAATGAAAGAAATGTACAGAAAGGGGATTCCGCAGCTTACTAATTACATCTATCTTATGGTTTATGGTAACTTTGAAGCTTTTCTGTCAGATTTAGTATGTGACGGATTGGTAAAACAAAGTCATTCCAATCCTATTGAAGGAACCGTTCGACTGATGATAGCTACAAAATGGCTTGGGAAAATTGACCGTATCTCTCAGGTATTCGAACTAGATTTAGGAAAACGTGTTCGCGATCAACAGTTTAAAGACCTGCATATGGAATTGGAATGTATATAGGTAGTACCGACTAAATATATATGATCTTACATCACTTTATAGATAAGATACTAGGGACAAATGTCCCGTCCACAGCTAGGCATACGTCCCATCTACTGCTAGACAGATGTCACGTTTATTTAGTCAGATAGCAGTAAACCGAGATCCCGGGCTTTATTAATTGCAGCGACTCTCACATTTATTGTTTCAGCTTCACGGATATCAAATTTTGAGTAAACGGATGAAAGTAGGTTACGTACACGTCTTTCAGAGACATTCATAGATTGAGCGATGCTTGTATTCGAGTATCCTTTAGCAGCCAACCTGAGTACGATCAGTTCCTGTTCTCTTAACATGACCTCTTCAGGTTTTTGATCGGCAAATATTTTATCAACAACAGCAGTTGAGTAAAACCTTTTTCTATCGAATACTCGCTTTACACCGTTTGGCAACATCAACGAAAGATCATCACTCTTTAGCACATAGCCATATGCACCAGCATCCACGAGTTGCCTGACATAAATCTCATCATCATAGCCTGTTAGCACTAATATCCGTACCTCGGGATGTTCATGAAGCAAAGACTGTACTGCTGATATCGGTTCGAAATTTTCGCCAGTCATACCTAAGTCGAGAATGACCACATCGGGTGATGTCTCTCGAACAAGCTTGGGCAACTCAAAGCCATGGTTAGAAGTACCAACAACCGTAATATCTGGTAGATTGGAGAGCACATCAACAATGGCTTTTACCATAAGCGGATGATCTTCGACTATAGCGACACGTATTGCCATGTTGCCTTCCTTGGGATTTTATGTCTGTTACCTAATATTACAGCGCAAGGTTGAAGGATGATTGATGAAATAATTTATTAATAAGGAATGGCATGTGCATCTTAACTCC
>JBAQFX010000256.1:0-3803 GCA_049287485.1 Anaerolineales bacterium | reverse complement strand
ACTCCAGACGGTCGTTTTTTCCAGTTGCCGGATGGCACCTGGCTATCGGTGTCCAGTCGTGTCTCAGTTCCCCACAGTTTTCCAGGTGGTATAGAGCTTTCTCGCACACCAGCGAATTCGTTTGGTTGGATTCTCCCCTATGCACCGAGCATTGAGACCAAGCGAACGCCTGGCAACCAGGTAGAAGACTACACTGGTCATATGATAAACCAGTACGCAATTGTTCAAGTTTATACTACTCAGATGGTAAATAATGATGAGTGGGATTTAATTGCTCCTGAAGAGTGGATTAATGGTCACTTTATTGGTAAGGTAAACCCCAGCACTACCCCCCCTCCTGGCGTTGAGAATGATCGTTGGATCGAAGTGAACCTCTTCGAACAGACCCTTACTGTCTACGATGGAGGTAAAATGATTTTTGCCACCCTTATTGCTACTGGTTTGGAGCCTTTTTTTACCAAACCAGGGTTGTTTCAAATCCAAAGTAAATTAGAATCCACTACTATGTCTGGCTCATTTGCAGAAGACCGCTCAGATTTCTATTACCTTGAGGATGTCCCGTGGACCATGTATTATGATCACGCCCGTGCCCTACATGGAGCTTATTGGCGCACTGCATTTGGATATCCACAATCGCATGGATGTATTAATTTGTCCCCAGCTGATTCCCATTGGTTATTTAATTGGGCTAATGTTGGTGATTGGGTTTATGTTTGGGATCCATCTGGACAGACTCCGACCGATCCAGACTATTATGGAGAAGGTGGTGCCTGAAACTTACCTTCAGGTAGAATAAAAAATTTAATATGCCGGGAAATTAATATCATTGCTTCAAATTAGCTAAAACCTTGATGAATTCAAAAATTCGTTCTCTGGTCTTGTTATCAATGAGCTTTCTGCTTTTTGCATGTCAGGTGATGATCCCAACGACCAGTTCAACCCCGGTAGATAATACAGTAGCTAAAAATCCCCTGGTGAAACCTACTTCCACCGTTCAACCCACCCTTGCACCACAGCCTACAGATACATTCACCGCTCTGCCACCCAGCCCTACCCCTACCCAGGTCGTCACCACCACCCCATCTCCAACCCAGATCACTCTGGCTAACCAGCTAAGTATTTTTGAAGATTTATGGTCCATTGTGAATGATACTTATATTTATCCCGATTTTAATGGTCTGGATTGGAATGCTATTCACGAAGAATACCGCCAAAAAATAGAAATCGGCCTCACCAATGAAGAATTATATCTGGAGTTGAGCCAGCTTATTACCAGCCTTGGTGATGACCATTCCTTTTTCCTCGAACCTCAGCAGGTTGCAGAACAGGAAGCTGAATATCAGGGAAAGCATGATTATGTCGGCATTGGAGTTATGGTCGGCTCGGTTCCCGAAAGAAATCGGGCAGTGATATTATCGGTTTTCCATGGTGGTTCCGCTGAAGCAGCTGGTATAAAGCCTCGTGATAGCATCCTGTCAGTGGATGGGATCCCAATTTTAGATGAAAACGGATTCCTGCAAGATATTGTCCGTGGACCTGAAGGAACATCCATCACCATTTCTGTAAAATCGCCAGGAGAAGAGCCTCGTGAGCTAATGCTCACACGCCATCGCATAACCGGCGATTATCCATTGGTTTACCAGGTCATCACCACACCGCATGGGGGAAGATTTGGCTATATTCTTCTGGTTACCTTCGAAGACAGTACTGTGGACGAGAAGGTGGCGGCGGCATTACAAGATCTGGCTGCAGGCGGGCCTTTAGATGGATTGATCTTGGACAACCGGATGAACAACGGCGGATCGAGTATGGTTCTCCAACCTGTATTGGGCTACTTTACCGGGGGTACGCTTGGATATTATGTTGACCGTCAGGAGCAACGGCCTTTACAGATCAAAGTAAATGATGTCAATGGTTCTTCCAATATTCCTTTGGTGATCCTGATCGGGTCAGGAACCGCCAGTTTTGGGGAGATTTTCGCGGGCATCCTTCAAGATGTCAACCGTGCTTATCTCATTGGTACTACCACCCATGGTAATGTTGAGATCTTATGGGGATATGATCTGGAAGATGGTTCCCAATTATGGTTGGCAAATGAAACCTTTCGCCCTTTAAACCACCCCAAGCAAGATTGGGAACAATCGGGCATAATCCCAGATTTGACCGTACAGGGCGACTTTGATGAATACACATTGGAGGCAGACCCCGCGGTCCTTGCTGCTATAACATACTTATCGGGTCAATAAAACATAAGCTCAGGAGTTACACCACTATGCTCACATTGCCGGAGAGAATAATCTTCGCCCTCTTTGTTGTTCTCTCACTCTCTTTAACTTATCTTGCTACCAGGCGCATCATCCGCATCATCCAGCGTGGTCACGGTCGCCCCGATTGGCGTGTATTACGTAATCGCCTCCTGTCCGTCCCGGTCAAAATTATTACCTTTCAACCTCTATTACGATTTCGCTTGCTGCCAAGCCTGTTTCATATCCTAGTAGGTTGGGGTTTTCTATACTATGTGATTGTTAATCTGGGGGATTTACTGCAGGGATATATTCACGGCTTTCAATTCCTTGGGAATAGAATCATTGGCGACATGTACCGTCTGGGTGCCGATGTTTTCAGCATTGCTATTTTTACCGGTATTACAGCCCTCATGATCCGCCGCTTTATCTTTAAACCAAAGACCTTAACCGCTCGCTCAGATATATTGTTACATCCAAAAGCACGCACCGGAATAAAGCGAGATTCAGCCATTGTTGGTGCATTCATCAGTTTGCATGTTACCTCGCGCTTCCTCGGCGAAACTTTCAAGCTGGCTCAAATCGAAACAGATCCCTGGCAACCTTTTGCTTCGGCAGTTTCTCATCTCTGGCACAATTGGAGTACGCTGACCCTGACGGTTGGAGAGCATGTAGGGTATTGGGTTTCTTTGGGATTGATCTTGGCTTTCTTACCTTATTTTTTATATTCCAAACATGTTCACCTATTCTTTGCACCCCTGAATTTTCTGCTCAAGCCTTCACGCCGTTCTATTGGAGAACTGAGTCGCCTGGACTTTAATGATGAAAGTATCGAATCATTTGGGGTTTCACATCTGGAGGATCTAGGTTGGGAACAGCTAATGGATGCTTATGCCTGCATTATGTGCAATCGCTGCCAGCAGGTGTGTCCAGCTTATAACACCGGTAAGGTCTTATCCCCCGCCGCCCTCGAGATAAATAAACGGTATTTTCTAAATCATTTTGGGGCTGCGATTGCCCAGGGTAAACCCAGCCAGCAACCCATGGTCGAATTTGCGATCCACCCTGAGGCAATTTGGTCTTGTACAACCTGTGGTGCCTGCATCGATATCTGCCCGGTAAATAACGAACCCATGCGCGATATCATCGATATTCGCCGCTCCTTGGTGTTGAACGAAAATGCGTTCCCCCAGCAGTTACAGGCTGCCTTCCGTGGCATGGAGCGTAATGTCAATCCATGGAACATATCTCCAGCTGACCGGATGAAATGGGCAGAAGGGTTGCACGTTCCCACCATCGAAGAAAATCCTTCGCCTGATATATTGTGGTGGGTGGGTTGTGCGCCTGCCACAGATGTGCGTGCTCAAAAAGTTGCGCGTGCTTTCGCTCTCATCCTCAACCAGGCAGGTGTAAATTACGCGGTTCTAGGGAAGAATGAGCAATGTACCGGAGATTCTGCCCGCCGTGCTGGAAATGAATATCTCTTTAACGAATTAGCTTCTGCCAATGTGGAGATGCTGAATAGCCTTTCACCGAAACGTATCGTGACTACCTGCCCTC
>JBAQFX010000255.1:0-1533 GCA_049287485.1 Anaerolineales bacterium | reverse complement strand
ACTCATAGAATAAGTCTTCGAGTCAGACTCAATTATTGAGATTCTTCCTTACTCTCTTCAGAGACAAGACAATCTTTTCTTTCGTCCTTTAGACGTCAATACTTAAGTCTGGTCCCGGGATCTTACCTAGACCTGTCATAGTGTAGACCTGACACCCTAGCTCTTTTATTGCGAGTTTTGTGCATTTTGTTCTTTAACTGTAAGTGTTATTTTTCAACTACGTCCCCCCGAGGTCTCGTCCTTTCCCACGTCAGACTTATTCCACTTGTTCAACAATGTCCCTCTCGTCTTTGCTGAAATCCAAAAATCTAATTAAATAAAACAGTCATTTGCTTGAAATATTTTCTGCATTAATCATATTTTCAAATTCTTCTTTATCATGAGCACTAAAAATATTAACATCATTTCCATATTTCTGATATAATGTTGATAATCGCCCTAAACTTTCCTTTCTTAATCGTCCATTATCTTTGATAATAGAATGAAATAGCCCTGAGTGAGAGGGGCCAATTGGTGATGCTTGTAACTCTGCATGCATCATATAAGCATCGCCGGCATGAAGTAACCAGCCATTATCAGTGCGAATTGAAATACCTGCATGTCCTGCACTATGACCGATAAGTGGTACAATTGCAAAATCATTATCTAATCCCTTTATTGGAAAAACCTTGTTTAATCCATACCAAGAATCTCCGATATTGATATTATAGACTTCCCATTTATCATGCCTTTTAAGACGTTTGCGATTATAACGTAATAGGTCTTGAATTGATTTACCAGATAATGCAGATTTTAGTTCCAAATCATATACATGGGCCGTTGCCCATGGGAAATCAATTAATCCATTTGCATGGTCATAATCCAGATGAGTCAATAGAACATGTCGAACATCTCTTGGTGAATATCCCAGTTTCTTGATATTTGTTATGGCTGTTTCATCAGCTTTCCATGGTGGTCTAAATATAAAATGGAAAACAAATGGCACTTGTCGCGGATTAGCTGAATCTTGTATGCTAAAGCCTGCGTCAACAAGCACTAATCCTACATTATTAGACTCAACCAGGACACAATGTGTTACACAAGAAAGACTGCCATCAAATACATTACGTTGGCCATCAAATATTTTAGCAAATCTAAGATTAAAAGATGTGCAATTGAGATGATGAATTTTCATATTCTGACTCTTCTATAGTCACTTAATTGTTTTGCTTTTTATCTAACGATAAAGATTGTAAACGGAGTGAGGCTTTTTCATTCCGGTTACAATCTGTTGAACTGAGCCGCTTCGTTGGACTATGGGAATTCAATCGTCCCGTTGTTCCAGCCTGATTCTATCGGAGCGGTGTGATCTTTGACAATTGGATAGCGTTTTGCGCGAGAGAAGTGGTAGGGCAGTTCTCGTAGGATGTCTGCCAGAAGGGTTGAACTCGTGGATTCCTGAAAAAGCACATAGTTTCCCTGTGCCGATGATCGGGTCCAATAAAAGGATAATTGATTGTCCATGGTGCAAAATCATTCTCATGGAGGCAGCGG
>JBAQFX010000254.1:0-43898 GCA_049287485.1 Anaerolineales bacterium | reverse complement strand
ACCTGGGGCACCCGTTGTGGCCCTGCCCCGGGATGGGACTTATTTCTAAGCCAATGGAGGAATAATCAATGGCACTTAAAGGTAAAAGGAGCAACGAGGAAAGAACATCAGATCCCGCAGCCCAGGAGATGCTCATCCGGGCTGACGAGCTGGGAATCAGTACCGCCTTTAGCCGCGCGGAGGAGATGGTCCCGTGCAATATTGGTGGAGCAGGAATGTGTTGCAAGCAGTGTGGCATGGGCCCATGTCGTTTGACAAAAGAAGGACAGGTAGGTATTTGTGGTGCGACAATCGATACTATCCAGGCACGTAACCTAGTGCGGGCAATTGCAGCTGGTGCCTCAGCCCACTCGGATCATGGAAGAGATCTGGCCTTTACCCTCAAAGCAGTCGCTAACGATGAGACAGAGGGATATATCATTCGCGATGTAGCTAAGCTACGCAACATCGCTTCAATTTACGGAATCAAAATCGAAGGTCGCTCTCCCAATGAAATCGGAAATGACCTGGCTGACTTATACACCGCTCAATTTGGACAGCAAAAAGGCGAAGTGGTCTCAATAAAACGTGCGCCAGAAAAGCGTCAGAAATTGTGGCGGGAACAAGGCGTGGTTCCACGTGGTGTCGACCGGGAAATAGTCGAGACTTTGCACCGCACCCATATCGGTGATGATCAGGATGCAGTTCACATTTTACAACATGCCATCCGCACCGCGCTGGCTGACGGCTGGGGAGGCAGCATGATCGCAACGGATATCTCTGATATCTTATTTGGTACTCCTGCTCCCATCCTTGGACAGGCGAACCTGGGAGTGTTGAAGGATGACATGGTGAATGTGGTTGTCCACGGACACGAACCTACCCTCAGCGAGATGATCGTGGCAGCATCACAGGATCCTGAAATCATCGAATATGCCAGACAAGCGGGTGCAAAGGGTATAAACCTCTCAGGGATTTGCTGCACTGCCAATGAGATCCTGATGCGCCAGGGTATTCCAGCTGCGGGTAACTTCTTATCCCAGGAACTGGCAATTTTGACTGGCGCAGTGGAAACCATGGTTGTAGACGTCCAGTGCATCATGCAAGCATTGGTGAGTTTAGCTGGGAATTTCCACACCATAATTATCACCACCTCACCAAAAGTCCAGATCAAGGGTGCGACACATATTGAATTCGATGAACATAAAGCGCTTACGATCGCCAAACAAATCTTGCGACTCTCGATTGATAATTACAAAAACCGCGGCAAAATCCATATTCCACAAATACGTGAAGACTTGATCCCAGGCTTTTCACACGAATATATCAATTACATGTTGGGGGGTAGCTACCGGGCATCATTCCGACCCTTAAACGATGCCATCATGGCAGGTCGGATCCGAGGTGTGGCAGCCATCGTTGGCTGCAATAACCCACGCAGTAAGCATGACTACCTGCATAATTATGTCACCCAAGAGCTGCTTAAACAAGATGTTCTGATTGTTGAAACAGGTTGTGGTGCGATTGCTGCAGCCAAAGTGGGCTTGATGCTTGGCGAGGCAGGTCTGGAGAAAGTTGGGCCCGGTTTACGAGAAATCTGCGAGACAGTTGGTATCCCACCCGTCCTGCATATGGGTTCTTGTGTGGATAACACCCGCATTCTGACTGTTCTTACACAGATGGTGGCTGAAGGGGGTTTGGGTGATGATATCGACCAAATCCCTGCTGTCGGTTTAGCCCCGGAATGGATGAGTGAGAAAGCCCTTTCGATTGCGACATATTGTGTTGCTTCGGGTGCTTATGTGATCATGGGTGGAGCAAGCCCCGTCAGCGGTATGCCCGATCGCGTCTCAGATAGCGATATTGTCCTGCACTATATCAGCAGCGAAGGATGGGAAAAGCGATATGGTGGTAAGCTGGAATTTATAGCTGACCCTGATGAGATGATCCGCAGGACTTTTGAGCATATTGACAAGAAACGAGCTGCCCTTGGATTACCAGTTTATGACCCTGCACGCTTTGGTCGCAGTGGCGATACCCGTATGCTCGAATTTGAAAAACTGCCTATGACTGAACGGCGGCAGAAAATCTACGGCACCGCAGCCGACTAAGCGTAAAGAGACGATCCGGAGGACAAATGTCACGATACATAGCCACACGAGCGATCCGGGGCGCCAACGCCCTGGTCACAGAAGCAGAATTAATGTTGAACAAAGCCTTGGAGGAAAAAGGGCCAGATACGCCCGTCTCATTCCCAAATACGGCTTATTACATCCCAGTCATCGGAGGCATGACTGGCGTAACGGTTGAAAAATTAGAACAACTCCAACAGGTGATCGAGCATGCTCGAGGATTACTCCATCCAGCACCATCCGATAATAAGTGGACGCCCTATCTGGGTGAAACATTGGATAGTGGGATGGCTACCCTATTGGCTGCTGAAACGATAGAAGTAATTCGTTTTGTCTATGGATTACAACCCGAACCCATGTCTGGGATCACCCTGGCAGGTGGGACTCAATACGGAAGCCAAAATGGCTCTGGGCATTTAAACGGTCCCATTGATGACATTCAATTGCGTTCTTGGGGTATCCAACTGGTGGATGGTCGTATGCCCGGCTTTGCCGCCATCGTTGGTGCTGCTAAATCTAATGAGGTGGCGGTTAAGATTGTACGTGAACTGCAACGCCGCAATATTCTATGCTTCCTCTCGGGCAACGTCAATGGCAGGAGCATTATCCACCAGCTGATGGAAGAAGGCGTTGAACTGGGTTACGATACGTACACGGTCCCGTTTGGCACTGATACGATCAGCGCCATTTATGCCCTGGGATTTGCTACCCGTTCTGCCCTTACCTTTGGAGGGTTAAAGATGGGGCAGGCAAGAGAAATCCTGTTATATAACCGGGCGCGCGTATTTGCCTTCGTGCTCGCATTAGGTGAGGTTGATGACCTTAAGTATGCAGCCGCCGCGGGAGCCATCAACTATGGTTTCCCGGTCATTGCCGATACCATCATCCCCGAAATCTTACCCACTGGTGTGACAACGTTTGAACATGTGGTTAGCATGCCTTTTGATGAAATTGAAGGTAAAGATGACCTGGAACGCGCCGAACGCCTGGTGCAAAAATGCATTGAGGTACGGGGTGTCAAGCTCAAATTGACCGAAGTGCCGGTACCAGTACCGTACGGTTCAGCTTTTGAAGGTGAAGTGGTTCGCCGGAACGACATGCGGATTGAGTTTGGTGGCAAGAATGCACGTTGCTTTGAATATCTCGAAATGGCTGACCTTGAGGACGTGGTGGATGGGAAGGTTGAGATCGTAGGACCTGATTTCTCCAATATCCCTGCCCAGGGTTATATGGATATGGGAATCGTAGCCCATGTTGCCGGACGGCAAATGCAAAGAGACTTTGAACCAGTACTCGAGCGCCAATTCCACTACTTTATCAATGGTGCCTCAGGCATCCAGCATATCGGCCAACGCGACATCGCCTGGATCCGTATCTCAAATGCAGCTGCAGACAAAGGATTTAACCTCGAACATTTCGGAAAAATCTTGCACGCTCGTTTCCATGGTGATTTTGGTGCTATCGTCGATAAAGTTCAGGTGACAATTTACACCGATCCACAAAAACTGGAAGAATGGCTGGTAAAAGCACGGGCTGCTTACGATTACCGCAATAAACGACTGGCAGATTTAACCGATGACAAAGTTGAAGAGTTTTATTCCTGCACCTTGTGCCAATCCTTTGCGCCCAACCATGTATGTGTGGTCAGCCCAGAACGTTTGGGATTATGCGGTGCTTACAACTGGCTAGACTGCAAGGCTTCTTTCAGTATCAATCCAACCGGGCCTAACCAACCGATCAAGCTGGGTAAGCTGATCGATCCGGTGAAGGGATACTGGACCGGAACGAATGAGTATGCGGTGATCGGCTCACATGGCGTTGTGAGCGAAGTTTCAATGTATTCAATCATGGAAAACCCAATGACAGCCTGTGGCTGTTTTGAATGTATTTGTATGCTCATCCCAGAAGCCAATGGTATCATGGTCGTCAGCCGTGAAGACCCAAGCATGACCCCTGCGGGGATGACTTTCAGTACCCTGGCAGGAATTGCCGGTGGAGGTTTACAGACTCCTGGTGTTATGGGCGTGGGTAAGTTTTACCTTACCAGCCCGAAGTTCATCTCAGCTGACGGTGGATTCAAGCGCATCGTGTGGATAAGTAGTGTCTTGAAAGAAACGATGGCAGAAGAATTTAAGATCGTTGCCGCTCGTGAAGGTGATCCGGATTTAATTGACAGGATTGCTGATGAGCGAAACGTAACAACCGTAGACGAGCTCCTCACCTGGTTAACCGAGCATGATCATCCTGCCCTGACCATGGAGCCCATGTTCTAAGGTTAAATCAGATACTATACAAGGAGTGAAATATATGCCTATAGAAATCCCCAAGGATAGCTGGACCGGAACAGTCCGTTCGGTGACCATCGGTGCAACAGCCGACGATGGCGGTACACGCACATCCACGGTTACCGTGGGCGGTGAAAAAAATCTACCTTTCCTTCATTTTGAAACCAAAGCTCCCAATCGCCCAGTAGTGGCGGTGGAGATTAAAGACCGCCGTCCTGATGACTGGTCGTCTTTACTATTAGATGCCTGGGGAGAGGATGTGAATGATCCAGTAAAATGGGCTAAAGCAGCCGAAGCTGCAGGGGCCGATCTGATCCAGCTTTCACTTTCTCTCACTGACAAAGATGGGAATCCCACCACACCAGAATCGGCTGTCAAAGTAGTCAAGGACGTTCTGGTTGCAACAGGCTTACCGCTGATCGTATTTGGGCCAGGCCAGGCAGAAGCCGATAACAACCTGTTGGTCCCTGTCGCCGAGGCAACCAAGGGAGAACGTCTGGTCTTGGGTATTGCAGAAGACAAGAATTATCGTACCATTGTGGCGACTGCCATGGCGAACGGTCATTTAGTCAATGCACGTTCACCCATGGATGTCAACCTGGCGAAGCAATTGAATATCTTGATCAGTGATATGGGCATGCCTCTCGATCGTGTGCTGATGGACCCAACTACCGGTGCCTTAGGTTACGGTATTGAGTATGGTTTCTCAGCGATGGAACGCCTGCGTCAAGCTGCTTTACAAGGTGATGCCATGACCCAGCTACCCATGTTGGTCACACCGGGTTTTGAAGCCTGGAAGACCAAAGAATCTAAAGTCAATGTTGGTGTACCCGCAGCCTGGGGTGATTGGTTGGAGCGGTCTATTAACTGGGAAACATTGACTGCGATGACTTTAATCGAAGCAGGTGCAGATATTGTCGTCCTGCGGCATGCTGAGAGTGTCCGACGGGTCAAACAGGCTATTGCAGACCTGATGGCTGCTGAATACACCCTTGCCTAAGGCAATGGATGCAGATATATAAGATAACAACGGAGATGTAATATGACTCTGACTGGCATTCAAATCTATAAATTACTTCCTCAAACCAACTGTAAGGAATGTGGCTTTCCAACCTGCCTGGCTTTTGCAATGAAATTGGCTGCCAAGCAAGTTGAGTTATCCGCCTGTCCTTATGTCACTCCTGAAGCAAAGGCACAACTGGCTGAATCGGCTGCACCACCCATCCGTCTGGTTGCCTTGAAATCTGATGGCTATGAGGCAAAAGCTGGTAATGAAGTAGTTCTGTTCAGACATGAGAAGACCTACTATAACAAACCCGGGCTATTTATCCGGGTCTATGACAACCAACCGGTCGATGAGATCAACAAACTGGTCAGTGAAGCGAGTGCGTACGCTGTCAACTACGTTGGTATGGACCTTACCGTGGACGGTTTTGCGATCGCTTCCTCTACTGGCGACCCGAATGCGTTCGCCAGCGCGGTCCAGGCAGTTCGTTCAGCCAGCAAGCGACCTATCATTTTAATGACCCGGGATGTAAACGTGGCAAAAGCCGGTTTACAGTCCCTACAAGGAGAAGCACCGTTGCTCTACGGCGCAGAGGTTAACAATTGGGAGAGCTATGCAGACCTTGCCAAACAACATAAAGCTAGCCTTGGAGTGATAGCGGGATCACTGGCCGAAATGGCAGATCTAACCGAAAAAATCAAAACCAAAGGTGTGGAAGACCTGGTGATCGATCCAGGTGGGAGAGACCTGGGGTCGGGATTAGCGATTGGCACAACCATACGCCGCCTGGCGGTGAAAAAGAATTTCCGGGCGCTTGGTTTTCCAGTGATCGCATTCCCTGGAGACGCTGGTGACCCAGGAATGGAGGCCGTGTATGCGGTACAAGCCATTACCAAATATGCTGGTTTCATTGTATTGGATCATTTCAACCCGGCGTTGATTTATCCATTATTGGTTTTACGCCAGAATATCTATACCGACCCACAAAAACCTATCCAGGTACAACCGGGTATCTATGAAATCAATGCGCCTAAACCTACCGATCCGGTATTGGTCACCACCAACTTCAGTATCACCTATTTCAGCGTTGCGAATGAAGTTGAAGGCTCAGGTTTGCCAGCCTGGTTGCTGGTAACCGATGCTGAAGGCATGAGCGTATTAACTGCCTGGGCAGCAGGTAAATTTGATGCGGAAAGGATAGCCAAGGCGGTTAAAGAGTTCAATGTGGCCGACAAGGTAACACAAAAGCGGGTCGTTTTACCCGGGCATGTGGCTGTCCTATCTGGTGAGCTTGAAGGGGAATTACCAGACTGGGAAATCCGCGTTGGGCCGCGTGAAGCGGTGGATTTACCCGAATTTATGAAGCAGGCGTTATAGGTTGATCCATTTCTTACATTTCTAATCCTGATATGGAGAACAGCTGATAAGGCTTGATGACCGAACACACTGTTATATTTGATACGGTAAAAAAGCCAGTGCGCGTACCAACGGGCACGTTGCTCAGCGAAGCCGCGCACCTGGCTGGTGTGGAGATCGGTCAACCCTGTGGCGGTCAAGGTCGCTGTGGCCGTTGCGCAGTCCAGATCACTAAGGGCACAGTACGCCGTCGCAGCTCGTTACGGTTAAGTCCGGAAGATGTAGCCCAAGGTTTTGCCCTGGCGTGCCAGTCAGTTGTAGAGGGTGATATTACTGTCACCGTCCCGCCCCAGGAAAAAATTGAGCGACGCCTTACCACTGATCGAACAGCCATTGAAATCTCTGTTCCGGCAGACTATGATCCAGCTTACTCTCAATCCATCCGTCGAATAAGCCTGCAACTCACCCCGCCTCGGATGGATGACCAGACTGATGACTGGAGTCGTCTAAAGACTGCCCTGCGCCAGAAAGCAGGGATTGAGAATATCCAGATATCACTTAATTTATTGCAAAAATTAGGCGCTATCTTACGCGAAAACAACTGGCAAATCACCACAATTACCGATGCTCATATAGAAATCGATGGAAGCAGATCCGATGAACGATTGATTGCAGTCATACCGGACATCGTACCTGTGGATGACCCCATGTATGGTCTGGCGATTGATATTGGCACAACCACTGTGACAGTGTGGCTGGTAGACCTTATCACCGGTAAAGTGGAAGCCCAGGCTTCAGAATACAATGGGCAGATAAGTCGTGGTGAAGATGTAATCTCGCGCATCATCTTTTCTAGCAAAAATGGAGGGCGTGAAGAATTACAGAATCGCGTGCTGGAGACCATTAATCAATTAATCGGCCAGCTATGCAAACGCACCCATGCCAAGCCACAGGATATTGTCAAAGCCACTGTAGCTGGGAACAGTACCATGATCCATCTGTTTTTGGGAATCCCTGCATCCAGCATTCGTTTATCGCCATTTATCACCGCAGTTAACCAACCTCCGTTGATCACAGCAGGGACGGTAGGTCTGGCCATTAATCCCGAAGCAACCGTAGACTGCCTTCCTGGCGTAGCCAGTTATGTAGGGGCAGATATCAGTTCCGGAGTCCTGGCATGCAGGATGGATGAGACCGAAAAACTCAGCCTGTTCCTGGATGTTGGGACGAACGGGGAGACAGTCCTTGGAAGCCGAGAATGGCTGGTGACATGTGCCTGTTCTGCCGGGCCTGCTTTTGAGGGAGCCGGTGTGCTCTACGGTATGCGAGCAACCAAAGGTGCCATTGAAGAATGTTGGATTGCCGGAGCAAACTCAGCAACCCCCTATGAACCCACTTATCGAGTCATCGGTAACAGTAAGCCACGAGGTATCTGTGGTAGTGGGTTGATCTCTCTATTGGCAGAAATGTTCTTGACTGGTGTGGTGGATAAGGGTGGGATGATTAATCTTGCCCTTGGAGGAAATACTCCCCGTATCAGGGCGGGTGAACATGGGCCAGAGTATGTGGTTGCGTGGGGAAGCGAAACCGAAAGTGGTAAGGATATATCGATTAACAATGTTGATATCGATAACTTGAAACGTGCCAAAGCAGATATTTATGCAGGTTTTACGGTATTGGCACAAAGCGTTGGTGTTCCGCTAGAAATGGTTGAACAGATCTTGATTGGCGGTTCATTCGGAAAATACATAAACGTAGAGAAAGCGGTGCAAATAGGTTTGCTTCCCGATATGCCCTGGGATCGCTTTAAATTCTTAGGCAATACCTCCGTCCAGGGTGCCTATCTCGCACTATTGGATTGGCGCTATCGAGACCGGATAAGAGATATTGCTTCACAAATGACATACATTGAACTTTCGGCTGACAACACTTTTTTTGACGCATTCACGTCTGCCATGTTCCTACCACACACTAATATCAACAGTTTTCCCAGTGTTGCAGCTGCAGTTGAAAATAAAAGCGTGACATAAAAACCAACCCAAGTCTAAGGAGGTCATATGTACATCATCGGTGAAAACATCCATATTCTATCGGATAAAGTGAAAGCAGCCCTCAAGGTGAAAGATGAGAAATTCTTTCAAGAGTTAGCCGTCAAGCAAGTGGAAAATGGTGCCCAGGCACTGGATCTCAATTTAGGACCGCGCAAAGCAGATTGGATGGATTTATTCCCTTGGATTGTGAAGACTGTTGAAGCGGTTGTAGACGTACCGCTCAGCATCGATTCCACCAACATGCTGGGGATCGAGGCTGCCCTGAAAACAGTGACCAAGGCTCAACCGATCATCAATTCTGTTTCTGCGGAGCCAGAGCGATTGGAAAAAGTGCCTCTATTGGCCAAACAATACAATGCTCGTCTGGTTGCACTGACACTGGGAACGAGTGGAATTCCTGTGGCAGCAGATGAGCGTGTTAATATCGCCATTGAGCAGCTCATCCCCCGCATGATGGAAATTGATTACCCCATGGAAAATCTGATCATCGATCCATTGGTACTAACGGTTTCAGGCTGCCAGCAGTACTGCCCCCATCTCATTGAAGCAGTTCGCACGCTGCAATTCGCCTGGGATCCAACCCCAGCAATCTCGGTAGGTCTATCCAACGTGTCCAATGCAGTCCCACGTGAGGGCAGACCATTGATCAATCGGGTCTATTGCGCCATGCTGATGGGCGTTGGCCTGAATATGATGATCGCCGATCCACTCGATGCTGACCAAAACGAAACAATTCGCATCATTGAACAACGTGACGATAGTACACCCGTTGGTCGGCTTTACTTGAAGGTTGCTGATCGCATTGCTGCCATGGAAGAACCTCAGCCAGAAGATGTTGATATGAATGATCCAGAGCAAGTAGCGATCTGGAAGACAATCCAAATTTTGCTCGATAAAGTCATCTACGCTGATGGCTATTTGCAACAATAGGAGAATGCATATGACGAATCAAAAACAGGTAAATATCGAAGAACTACTGGCAAAGGCGAAAAAACCATCCGCAGATGCAATGGTCTTGCACCCCTTCTATAGGGGAAAGGTTGAGACTGCATTAAAATGTTGCGTGCGAGATTTCAATGATTTTGCGATCTGGTATACGCCGGGTGTTGCTGCACCATGTCGTGCCATTGAAGCCGATCCAGAGAAGGTCTACGAATATACAAACAAATGGAATACGGTCATTGTCGTCAGTGATGGCACGCGTGTGCTTGGTTTAGGTGATATCGGACCCAAAGCTGGCTTGCCAGTTATGGAAGGCAAGGCGTTGCTCTACAAGTACCTTGGCGGTGTCGATGGTGTGGCCATCATGCTCGGCACGAAAGACCCAGATGCCATCATCAACACCACCTTGATGCTGCAACCTGGTTTCGGTGGGGTCAACCTGGAAGATATCTCACAGCCTAAATGCTTTTATATTTTGGATACACTGAGAGAAAAAGCAGAGATCCCCATCTGGCATGATGACCAGCAAGGAACCGCCACAGTAACACTGGCTGGATTGATCAATGCCCTGAAGGTGGTCGGCAAAGATAAGGAAAAAGTGAAGATTGCTTTCATCGGTTGTGGTGCTTCCAATGTTGCTATCTCACGCTTGATCTTCAGCTGGGGAGTCAACCCTGCCAACTGCATCATGGTGGATAGTAAGGGTATCCTGGGTAAGCATCGAAAAGATCTGGAGATGCGCAAGGCTGAATATGTAGACAAGTGGAAATTATGCCAGATCACAAATATTGAAAATCGCCAAGGAAATATTCCCGATGCAATCAAGGGTTCTGATGTGGTCATCGCCCTTTCCCGCTCTGGTCCGGGTGTGATCATGCCCGAATGGATCGAAACGATGGCAAAAGATGGGGTTCTGTTCGCCTGTGCTAACCCTGTCCCTGAAATTTGGCCCTGGGAAGCCAAGGCTGCAGGTGCAACCATAGTCGCCACCGGGCGTTCAGATTTCGATAACCAGGTCAATAACTCGCTCGGTTTCCCGGGGATTTTCCGGGGAACCCTGGATGTTCGAGGCCGTACCATCACGGATGAAATGTGCTATGCAGCAGCCAACGCGCTGGCAGACCATGTGGGTTCAAACCTCACCAACGAGCACATTTTACCAACCATGGATGATTGG
Source organism: Anaerolineales bacterium (assembly GCA_049287485.1). Taxonomy (GTDB): domain Bacteria; phylum Chloroflexota; class Anaerolineae; order Anaerolineales; family UBA4823; genus FEB-25. Next base: position 32,970 of record JBAQFX010000254.1, on the reverse strand, counting down.
GAAGTCTTCCCACGGGAAGCTGCCGCGGTAGCCGTAAAAGCCCAGGAACAAGGGCTGGCACGCAAGCAAATGACCTACGAGGAAGAGTTCAAGAACGCAACCAAAATTATCGGGCGATCTCGCGATCTGACCAAAATGATGATGAAAGATGGCTTCATTGGCGAAGCACCTGTATAAAAAGAGAGGATATCAAAGAGGTGAACTATGTATGATCTAATTGTCGTCGGTGGTGGACCTGCGGGATTAACTTCAACCGTCTATGCAATCCGTAAACGCTTGAACGTTTTGCTCATCACGAAAGACCTGGGTGGGAAAACTAATTTCCACCTGGCTTTACCCTGGGTGGAAGATTATCAAATCATCAAAGGCCTGGAAATCGTCAATAAATTCAAGAGTGAACTGGAGTACCTCGAATTTGCCCGGCACATGGAACCAGCGGATAAAGTGGTGCGCCAGGAAAAGGGCTTCATTGTGAAAACTCGCGGAGGGGGTGACCTGGAAACAAAAGCCGTGATCATCGCAACTGGTACCAGGCAACAACTACTGAATGTCCCCGGTGAAAAAGAGTTCATCATGCGCGGGTTGTGCTATTCCGCCCTCAGTTATGCTCCGTTATTCATTGATAAGTTAACCGTTGTAATCGGCGATGGAGATCTGGCTCAGAGATCAACCGCGGAACTTGCCACGGTTGCCAAACACGTCACCTTGGTTTGTCCTGCGGATCAGCTCAAGGTTACGAATGTGAATGAAAAATTAAGAGTTGCACCAAACGTTACCATCCTTGAAGGCCACCATGTGGTGGAAGTAAGGGGTGACGATTATGCGAAAAGCTTATTGATCAAAGATAAGAAAGACAAAACCATTGAGCTTCAAGCGGATGGGACCTTTGTTGAAATGGCATTGGTACCCAATTCACAGATCGTGGCCGATTTTGTGGCTCTAGATGAGCAAAAACGCATCATCATTGACTGTGGAAACCACACCAGCGTACCCGGTATTTTTGCTGCCGGTGATGTGACCAACACTTATGCAGAGCAGGTGCTGGTTGCCGTTGGTGAAGGAGCCAAAGCCACATTAAGTGCATACGAGTATTTGTTACCATTGCTGTAATATATTTCAATAGGGAGTGGATGAACTTCCACTCCCTTTTCAATATCATATCGCCATGATGGAGGTCATGTATGCCCGGATTTACCCCTGCCAGAAGATGGCAACCACCTTATTATCCATTTAAACGAGAACCGTTTGGTACTCGCCTTCTAGAATCCGTCGAGCGAGTCGTAAAAGGACCTCTATTTGGTTGCCGTATGTGTGGTAACTGTTTATTACAGGAAACTGCTTTTATTTGCCCAATGGAATGTCCAAAGGGTGAAAGAAATGGGCCTTGTGGTGGCTCAACCAGCGAATATTGCTACGTTGATAAAACCCGGCCGTGTGTCTGGTATAAAATCTATGAGCGAGCCTTCAAAATGGGTAGGGAGGAGATGCTTTTAGAAGTCCTTCCGCCATTAGATTGGGATAAAACCGGAGGCGAAACCTGGGCTGATGTTTATCACCAGATCCTAAAAGTAGGTGCTGGAAAATTCTTTGGTGGATTGTTAACAACTGACGTCAAAAAACGTGTGGCTACATGGAACTCAGTATTTCGTCCGGTTCGCCAACCAGAGTGGTGGAATGGAGATGCAGAGTATCATGCCCCTGCCTACACCGAACCGGTCTCAAACCTTGAAAAGCGTTTGAAAGCGGGGGAATTCGTGGTAACTGCTGAAGTTGCGCCACCCATGACAGTTGCCACCAACAAGTTATTAAAGAACATTGAGCTAGTTAAACCCTATGTGGCAGCGATCAATTTCACCGATTGCCCCTCCGCGGCTCCACGCATGTCTTCATGGGCATGCAGCACACTCACCGTAAAGGCGGGGGCAGAGCCTGTGATGCAGATTGCAGCGCGCGACCGAACACGGATTGGCCTTCAGGCTGAAGTGCTGGGCTCAAATGCATTGGGAGTCAGGAATATCCTGTGCCTGTCTGGCGATAGCATGGCTTTATCCAGCATACCAAAAGGAAAGATGGATATACTCGACATGGACTCTGTCCATATGTTGTGGATATTACGCAGGATGCGGGACGAAGGCATCTATGTTGATGGACGAAAGATGAAATTCCCTCCGACTTACTTCCTGGGAGCCGCAGGCTCACCTTATGCTGCCAGTCCGCGCATTCAAGCCATCCGCGAGCATAAAAAGGTCAATGCTGGGGCGCAATTCTTCCAAACAAACCTGGTTTATGATCCCGATGGGCTGGATGACTGGCTTGAAGCACTGGAGAAGCGAGGCATACTGGGTAAAGTGTACATCCTCATTGGAATCACGCCACTGAAGAGTTTAAAAGTGGCGAATTATATGAATGAAGAAGTCCCAGGCGTCACAATACCCGAAAAACTGGTGAAGCGTATGGAGGCGGCTGGCGATAAGGCAGATGAAGAAGGTGTGCAAATTGCCCTTGAGCTGATCGAAGCGGTAAAGGACAAAAAAGGCGTCAATGGGATCCACCTTATGGCAGTCGGTTGGGAAGAAATCGTGCCTCGTATCATCACAGAAGCAGGGATTTTACCTCCAGACTTCACACCCCCTACCGCCCCACCGGCTAAGGCATAAACAGATTCAAGAAAGAGAGGAATTAATTTTCTTATTGGTAAATCTTTACGAATGTCATTACGCAGGTTGGTATTAGCGAAAACAGGTCAGGATGTACAACGCTGCCGTGGCTGTCAGCTCTGTAATGAGCAGTACAGCCACGAGCAGGATATTTCTTTGGATAGCCTGATACAACTTATCTTAATGAATGACGAGGAAGTGCTCACTTCACGGACGGTGTGGTCTGATGAAGTGCTACGCGCCGCAGGCAACGCCTGTGTGCGGGAGCTCGATCTGGTGAAAATACTACTGGTATTAAGAGAAGAAGCGGTAAGAAGGGGTTTGGTTAAGCCGGGGAGTAATCCATAGATAGGTTATAATTCTCGGCACATTTTTTTATTGGTGGTGAAAAATGAAACTTGCAATTAGTGGAAAAGGCGGTGTGGGAAAGACCACCCTGGCTGCACTTCTAGCCCAGGTATATGCGGATGCAGGTCGTCAGGTGCTTGCAGCAGATGCTGACCCATCGCCATGTCTGGCGGGAGCCTTGGGCTTTCCCAGCGAATTACGCACTCAACTGCACCCAATTGCAGAGATGGATGCTTTGATCGAAGAGCGGACAGGTGCCAAACCGGGGACGATTGGTGGATTTTTCACCCTGAATCCACGCGTGGATGATATCCCTGAACGATTCAGTGTGGTGCACAAAGGCGTTCGCCTGTTGGAAATGGGCTCGGTGGATATGGGAGGTTCAGGTTGTATTTGCCCTGAATCCGCCATGCTAAAGACACTTTTCACGCATTTGCTTTTCCGTAAAGATGAAGTGCTCATCCTGGATATGTATGCCGGGGTGGAGCATCTGGGCAGGGCAACAGTGGATTTTGTGGATGCCATGCTCATCGTAGTTGAACCTACCCGGCGGAGCCTGGGGACTGCCAGCCAGATCAAGCAGCTGGCCAACGATATCGGGCTTACGCGGTGCTGGTTGGTGGGTAATAAAGTTCGCAATGACGAAGAACAGGCTTTTCTTGTATCTGAATCACCCGGTATTCCAGTGCTTGGTTTTATGCCAGTCGATCTTGGGGTGCAAGAAGCCGACCGGTTGAGTATTCCAGTCTATGACCACGTCCCTGCATTAAGAAAGGCTGCGGAGTTAATGGTTGAAGAGCTTGATGCCCAATTGATGAAAGGTGCGATGGAATGACAATAACGATTGCACTGGCTGGTAAGGGAGGGGTTGGGAAAACCACCATCGCTGGGATGGTAATTAAATATCTGGTACAGAATAAACCCGGTCCGATTCTGGCGATTGATGCGGATCCGAGCAGTAATCTGAACATGGTACTTGGCCTGGACTTGGACTGGACGGTGGGTGATATCCGTGAGGACATGCTGGCGCAGGTTCAGAGTTCACTGTTGATTGGTGGCGCAGCGATGGGTTCGCTCCCTGGTGGGATATCCAAGCATGATTACCTAGATCACCAAATTAGAGCTTCATTAGCGGAAGGGGAAGCATTTGACCTGATCGCTATGGGTCGTTCTGAGGGTGCGGGATGCTATTGTGCGGTTAACTACAACTTGCGTGAAGTGATCGATTCAATCAGTAAGAACTACCGCTATATCGTGATTGATAATGAAGCAGGCATGGAGCATTTAAGCAGGCGCACGACCAGAGACGTACAACATCTGCTGGTGGTAAGTGATCCCACCCAACGCGGCATTGTAGCCGCCGAGCGTATCGCAGCATTCCGCAATGAGCTGGATATCCGCATTGAACATGCATACCTGATCATTAACCGGTTGCCAGGAGCGCTTCCACCTATTCTGCAAGCAGAAGTGGACAAGTTGGATATCCCTCTATTGGGAACGATTGCCAGCGATGATGAATTGCTGCAATTTGAATTCAGTGGAAGGCCACTAGTTGAGTTGGGGAACAATTCGCCTGTTTATCAATCGGTAGCAGAGATGATGAATACAATTCTGTAAATAATATTAGGACGATTTTGAAACTTGCCTATCAATAAATGCTTCCAGACTCTGGAAGCATTTTGCACTTAATTTATGCCCGATCGTTTCCTCACAATATATGACATTTGCGCCAGCATCTTGGAAAGCCTGGACACTCTTGCGGGCAAACTCAACCGGAACCCTTGCATCTTCCGTTCCATGGGCAATAAAGGTTGCCAGTCTTTTCAATCGCTCAGGCTCCAACCAGCCCGAAGCTCCATCCGGTAGAAAGCCAGATAGGCCTGCGATGCTTGTAATTCGCTCAGGATGCATGATTGCCATCGTGTAAGCCAGGGCTGCTCCCTGGCTGAATCCGAGCAGGTGTAAGGCTGAAAAATCACCCGAAGGAAAATTCCTATTCGATATTTCCACGAATATTTTTTCCACGGCTGGTTGAAAATCATTGATCCATGGCCAGGGTTTGTTGATATCTGGATGCCAGCTGTATCCATTGGCCTTTGTCAGATATAAACCTCTTGGAGCTATGAGAAATGCATTTTCAGGCATACGTGGCGCAAATACCCACATGGAATTTTCGTCACCAGTCCAACCATGTATCATTAGGATAACAGGAAATGGACCTGTGCCAACTGGACGATGTATACGCATCACCCAGTCATTGATCGTGATTATTTCATCATCATACATAAACAACCTATTTTAATCTATTTGATTTGGCGAACCAATCGATGAACCACAAAGCGAGGTATATAAGAATGAGCGGGCTTATTCCAGTCAGGATGCAAACCAGACCCATAATTGCCGCATTCCGCCCATAGAACACGAAAATTAAGCCATCTCCGACAATAAATAACAACACGAGGAAACCAACGACCAATTGGAAGCTGGTTTGTCTGGCGTACTGGCGTAAATCACGACCCATGTGCATCACTTCCCTGAGCTGCCAAGTATTCTGATAGTCTGCGTGTCAGCCGGCGATGCCAGGACCCTAACTTGCGGATATCAGGCAAAGCCCGTGTCGTAGCCAGCTCACCCTCTTTGATCAACTTGGGTATATCTACTTGATCAACGATACCGACTTCTCCCAATGTAGGTCGGATAACAACTTCAGGTTTCTCCAATCTGAGCTGTTTATCTACCAGGGTTAAACTCATGAGATCCATAGAATTGATGAACAGATTGAAGGCCTGAGCCAGGCGTAACCTGCCAGCCAAGCGGTATACCAAGGGCAAGTTAGTCATAAGGACAGGGATCGTTCCGGTAAACTCATCCTCGGTATGTTTCTGCCAGCCTAATGAGGGTGAAAGTATCACAGCGATAACCGGTGCATGGGAACATAATATACGCGCCTCTTCCACTGGGATAGGATTTGTCACCCCGCCATCCACAAGCAAATGCCTACCCATCGATCGCGGCGGAAAAACCCCCGGGACAGCGCTGGTAGCTAAAATTGCTTCCAGCAACTTCCCCGTTTTGATTACTACGGGTAACCCGGTGGTTAGGTCGGAAGCAGTTACCGCCAGAGGGAGACGCAAATCGTCGAAACTTTTATCACCAAGCAGATCACGTAATATGTCGGTTACCCCGGTTAATCCAAGCAATGCGGGTCCATCACCGTGCATTCGCGAAAAAAGATTTTCCTGGTCAATTTGGCGTAAGCGAATTTCCATCTCGTCAGGAGATAAACCTGCAGCATAGAGTGTCCCAATCAAACCACCTATACTCGTCCCGGCGATACCTTTGATCTGGTAGCCCTCCCTTTCCAGGATGCGCAATACGCCCACGTGCGCGAAACCCTTTACGCCACCACCACCCAAAGCTAATGTAATATTCATCAAAGCATTGTATCATTGATGAAGAAGCGGTCAAGTATAGTAAAATTTGTCCGTGAAATCGACAGAGCATTGGAAGGCGGATTATCAAGCTGAAGTTGAACGCGGCCTGATCGCACGCTCAAAAGGCAATGAAGGCATGGCGCGTGTGTGTGCACGCCGGGCAGCTGGCATTATTATTGGCGAATACCTCCAGCGAAATGGATATAGCAATCTGAGTGATAGCGCATATAATCGCCTATCATTATTCATTGCCTTGCAAGGTATCGATCATCGTTATAAAGAAATAGCGGTACATTGCTTATTGAAGGTAGGCCAAAATCATCAATTGCCAATGAATGTAGATTTGCTCAGTGAAGTTATCTGGCTTAAAAACAACTTATTAATTGACACAAACGAATGACTATGCGCATATTAGCGATCATCAATAGTGATTATGGCGTCAGGCACCTCGCCAACATTATCCAATTTGCCCCCCCCACCTGGGTGATCAACCAATGGAGAGCACCGGTTTACTTTCCAGTAGTGATCGACTATCCGGAAGATTTTCTTCCCGTAAATCTGCCTGCTTCAGACCTGATCCTGTCTTTTGCTGAACATAAAAGTGTGGCTGAGCTGATCCCTGATATTGCTAAAGTAACTGGAGCGCAGGCGGTCATTGCAGCCATAGATAACGAAAATAGCTTACCACGCGGTTTAGCTCGTCAACTACGTGGCTGGCTGGAACAAATGAATGTTGCCTGTGCCACACCCAAACCTTTGTGCTCCCTCACAGAAACCGAGTATTGGGTCAATCGCCGTCAGCGCCTGAGACATGATAATCCTTTGATTGCAGAGTTTGCCCGCTACTTTGGGAAACCAGAATTCTCCATCACAGTCGACCCACAAAGCAGAAAAATCACCTCAATAGAAGTTAGACGTGACACAACCTGTGGTTGTGCACGTTATGTCGCTCAGAAATTAATTGGATTGTCTGTCGATGAAGCTGAGTTTGAAGCTGGCATGGCTCACCACCATTATCCATGTCTGGCAAGCATGGGCATCGATGTTGATTTTGGTGACACCCTGATGCACGTCTCTGGTAACATCATGAAGGATAATGTTGGTGAGCAGTTGAAAGCTTACAAGAAGATAGATTATATTGCCCCAGGCACCCGTTCAGAAGAATGACCTTTTAAAATTCTGAGCCGCATCTGTTTTGATGTGGCTCGTTTGCTTTCGATGGAATTTTGAGTAAACAACCATCTCACCGAGGTTAATCTGATAACACCTTTTTGCTTTTGGAAGTCTGCAGCATACCGATTGAGCTAATAATTACCACGATCAACCGAATCCATAAAGAAAAAATGAAAATCATGCTCACAAAACCAACCACAGCAAACAAGATCATCTTTTTTATATCGAGATCGGCTGAATCTGATGAGGGGAAGGTGTAATCCATCAGACTGCGTTGTAAACTCTGAATAAATTCTGGGCGTGGTGATATCGGCTTGAGACTGGATTGCAAAATTGTTTCAATATCCAACAAATCTCTCTTGCTTTTATCTCTTTTAAAAGTCAAAAAATCGAACATCTTTCCTCTTCTTCAAGCAACAGCATAGGCAATGATTCCAATTGTGCCCGGTCCTAAATTTGCCGCGACTCCGATCGATAATTCTGACAAGATCAATTCATTGACATGCAAAGTTTCATTCACTTTTTGGATAAGTTGTTTGGCGGTATCAAGCGATTGAGAATGGACCACAGCAACATTCACCAGACGATCATCCACTCGTTCGTGAATTATCTCCAACACCCTGCTTAATGCCCTTTGCCTGGTCCGCACTCTTTCTTTCATATCCAGAGCGCCATCCTTTAAGATAATAATCGGTTTAATATTGATCAGAGCTGCCAATGTTGCCTGTAATTTTTTTACTCGCCCACTCCTGCGAGCGTATTCAAGTGTATCTAGGGTCAAAACGATATTAACATCTCGGCGGATCTCATCCAGTCGATTTAATATCGCCTGCAAAGTCGCCCCCGCTCTATCTAACTGACGAACTTCTTTGCACATAAACCCCATCGCTGCGGAACCAGAGCCGGAGTCGTAAGGAATGATCTTCAGCTTATCTTTTAATTCCTGTGCAGCCATCACCGCGGAGTTAAATGTACCGGACAGCTTACTGGTCACATGCAAAGATAAAATCGTATCGCTCGCTTGAGCAATTTTTTTATACAATTCGATGAACTGTTGTGGTGTGGGTTGGGAAGTCTTAGGAATGACGCCAGTCGAATCTGCCAGGTGATAAAAATCATCATTACTCAGATCTATACCTTGCTGGTAGGTTTTATTCTCAAATTGAATGTTGACTGGAATGACCTCAACATCAAATTCATTACGCCACTCATCCGGGATTTCACCAGCACTATCCATGACTATTTTCAACATCATGATTTTCCTTTGCTATCCAATTTCTCTTCTTTGGATACTTTTTCCATATCTACCCTGAGTGTAAGGAGAGTCCGGTGGTATAAGCTTTTTACCGCACCCTCTGTTCTACCCATAATCTGACCAATCTCAGCATTTGACATATGTTCAACAAACTTAAGGATGATCAATTGCTGGCGTTCAGATGGAAGATTACGAATTATCTTTAATAAATGATCCTGTTCCTCCAATTGTAGCAGGGTCACCTCCGGATGCTCTGATTTTGGTATGGAAGCAAACCCCTCATCCAAAGATATTTCAGGTCGCCGTCCACGATCTCGATGCCAGTTAGCAACCAGGTTATGTGCAATACGGTAGAGCCAGGCTGATACTGGCAAACCCCTCTCCTGGTATTGAGGGATGCGACGCATAGCACGATAGAAAACCTTTGCAGTTAAGTCTTCGGCGTCGTGCTGGTTGCCTGTGCGATAATATACATAGTTAAAGATACGCTCGACATATTGCTCATACAACATGCCGAATGCTTCATGATCTCCCTGAATTGCCCGGTTAATGTTTATCTCATCACCTAGATTTGACAACATTCACTCTTTACCGGTGGGAGTTCTATTGAGAAGAACCCCGACTAATGAAAATAGTTGCTAAAGTATATCACTCATGTGATAGGTAACAGACTCGTCTCCAGTAACAGCTTGCGTTTTTCTCAAAATTATAATATCAATTCACGAGCAACCTGACGTAATGATTAAATTACATGGATTAATCTAAATAATCGTAATTATTAATTGATCAATAAATCAGGGAACCAATTCATGACAATTTATCAGGTGCCTGCTTAGATGTCAACTGGCTGATTTTTTCCAATCCTCCTGTCAATATTTTTTGAAGTAGTCTGGCAGTCTCCTGATAATCCACCAACTCACCCCCAATCGGATCAGGGATGCTCTCCACCAGACCAATCATCTCACTGAGTAAATAAATTCGATCGGCAAATGGTTTAAATTCAATTGTCAATGCTTCTTTATGCTGTTCTTCCATGGTGAGGATTAAATCAAAATGCTGTAAGAGTTCTGCGGTAACAGGTTTTGACTGGTGATTGCTGATATCCATCCCCATCCCCTTTATAACCTCTTGTGACAGGATCGTTGCAGGCGAACCATAATTTGCCCAGGTGCCTGCTGACTCAATATACCACTGGTCAGCATCTGGTCGTTTGGCGACCAATTGCTTTAATATTGCTTCTGCCATGGGTGAGCGGCACATATTGGCAGTACAAACAATGAGAACGGATGGCATAATCGATGTTAGTATATTATATTAGCTAAATGTTAACAACTGGTGATAACATCAACCTATGTACGTTTTTTAGGTTGTAGATGACCAGCTTCCAATTCAATCGGGACATAACGATCGCTCAAAAACTGTAATAATACACGCACACGTTCCGTCCCAGGTAGACGGGTATCAAAAATTGCTTCATATCCTTCAAAAGGTCCGTAGTTAATCCTTACAACATCACCTTTATGCAAGTCGTCGAATACCTCTCCACCGGCTTCTTTTATCTCCTCAACCCTGCGCTTTATTGCATAAATTAAGTTATCCGGAACAGACGAAGGTTCACCACCAAAACTGACTAAACCCGTTGTGTGAGGGATCCATTGAAAAGTAGATATCCCAACAATATCTAAATCTGCATGAACAAAAAGATAGCCCGGGAAGTAAGGCCGATATTTACGTGAACGTGGGTTTACCGGATTAACTCTCAAGCGCGGATAGAACACTTCATAGCCACGCTCTCGTACCTGTTTCCAAACCACATCTTCCTTGCGGGGCTTACTCCGCAATGCATACCATTGTTCTGGCATTAATAACTCTATCTCCTTAATCTCTTTTATTGCATTTCCCTTAGGTTGAGTAACCAAGCATGTTGTCTAAAGTATTTCTTCAGATCATCTGGATATATCTAAAAATTATACCCCTTCAAACTACTTGAAGACCAAGAAAGCGTGAAATAACCCTGCGAATAAAATAGGTTGGAGGGAGCAGGACAAGGTCAATGAGTACAGTTATACCCAGGACCATAATGATTGCATCCAGGGCAGACTTGAATGTTGAGCCAAACCGGGATAATATCCATGGACCGATACCCATCAGTAAAACTAATCCCACTAAGATCACCATGACCAATATTAACGGCAACCAGGCTCTGCGATCTGAAGCGGAAGGTAACATGGTATTACTTACAGCAAAAATCAGGTAAAACCATAACCAGAAATCAGGTTGCCCAAAAATCGATTTTATGGATAGGTTTATAGAACTGACCTGCCCTTGAATAAGGGTATCCCAAATGATATTCAGTCCCAAGCGCGAAAATCCTACAAAAGCCACAAATATTCCACCTGTAATCAAGGGGGCTATGCCAATCAACGCATCCCGTAAGAAATCTGTTGATGCTGTTTCAACATATCCAAGGCGAATCCTACCGCTTTCTAGTTTTTTGGGGATGATAGAAAATCTTCCCGTCCTGACCCCGAGCATAGATGCCATTAAAAAATGGCTGGCCTCATGCAATAGCACGCCAGGCAGGAATATGATTGAGAATAACGCCGTTGAAATTTCTGGTTGGCGGGTGATGAGTAAAAATATGGATTGAATTTCGCGCTGCAGGAACCTTTGCAGGTAAAGCAGGGGGATTACCAATATTGCTATTGAAAGAATGGTGCTCCAATTGATTAAAAGCATTAACCTACGGCAGCCTTCACAATTGAAATAAATTCAGCAGCCTTCAAACTGGCACCTCCAACCAGTGCGCCATCAATATCTATATAACGGAAAAATTCTCCAGCATTGTTGGCTTTTACCGAGCCACCATACAAAATACGAACCAACTGCGCTAATGCATTTCCATACATTTGCGCTATTTCTTTTCGAATGATTCCACCAATAACAGCATTTGCTCCTTCAGCTGTCGCGGCTCGGCCAGTGCCTATCGCCCACACAGGCTCATAGGCAATCACCAGTGATCCAATTGATCGGGGATCGACACCATCCAATCCTTCTTTAACCTGTCTGATCACCACCTCATCTGTGATTCCAGCTTCATACTGAGCAAGTGATTCACCTACGCACATGATGGGGGTAAGGCCATATTTGAAGGCAGCTTTAACTTTCCGGTTTACATTGGCATCAGTTTCTCCAAAATAAGCACGACGTTCCGAATGGCCTACGATTACAAATTTACAAAACTCGGCCAACATGGGAGGAGCAATCTCACCCGTATATGCACCGGAGGCTTCCCAGTGCATATTTTGGGCACCTATGCCAAGGTTTGTCCCTTCCAGCAAGGCGGCTACGGATAAAATCGATGTATATGGAGGGCAAAGTACAATCTCAACCCCCTGAATAACACTTAGAGATGGCAGCAATTCGGCTATCAAAATACGGGCTTCTGCCACGGTCTTAAACATTTTCCAATTTCCTGCAACCAATGGTTGTCGCATGATTACCTCTATGGATTAACTTCTTAAGTAACGATAATTAATCAATATTTTTGACAATATATAATTATCGGTCTTACGGGCATTATTTTCTATGCCAGGTATCGGGCAAAGTGTAGGGTATAGGATATGTCTACACCTCCCCTGCATCATCATTCGTTGGGGAGGTGTAGAAATACTCATTATTTATCTTGTAATGCCGCTAATCCCGGCAATTCCAAACCTTCCAACATTTCCAGGGAAGCACCACCACCGGTGGAGATATGGGTGATTTGATCAGCAAGCCCGGCTTGATTAATGGCCGAGACCGAATCACCACCACCGATGATGGAGACCGCTTTGCTTGCCGCCACAGCTTTAGCAACACCGATGGTACCTTCTGCAAAACGTGGGAACTCAAAAACACCCATCGGACCATTCCAGACAATCGTCCCTGCGGTGGAAAGGGTTTTTGCAAAGTTGGCTACTGAAGCTGGACCAATATCGAGAATGCGCCAACCATCGGGTACCGGACCCATGGCAATGACCTTCTTTTCTGCTTCTGCATCATACCGGTCAGCAATAACCACATCCACAGGCAAACGCAGGTGAGTGGCACCCGATTGTAATAGTTGCCGTGCAGTGTCCAAGGCTTCGTCTTCACACAGTGAATCTCCAATGGGATAACCCTGTGCTTTGAAAAAGGTGTTCGCCATTCCCCCGCCGATCAATATCTGGTCAGCTTTGGTTAGCAAATTGCGAATGACACCAATCTTATCGCTGATTTTTGCACCTCCCAAGATGGCGATAAACGGACGTTTTGGGTCAGCAATCGCCTGACCGAGATATTGGATTTCCTTTTCCATCAAGAAACCCGCCACAGCAGGCAGGTAGTGTGCCACTCCTTCGGTGGAAGCATGCGCCCGGTGAGCAGAACCAAAAGCATCGTTGACATAAATATCCGCTAAAGAGGCCATCTTTTTGGCAAGCTCTGGATCGTTTTTCTCTTCTCCAGGATGAAATCGGGTATTTTCCAATAGTAAAACATCTCCTGGTTTGAGAGCCTTGGCAGCTGCTTCCGCGACCGGTCCGATGCAATCATCTGCAAAGGCGACGGGTTTTCCCAGCAGACCACTCAAATGAGCTGCCACAGGTTTCAAGGAGTACTTAGGGTCTGGGCCACCTTTAGGGCGACCGAGGTGAGAAAACAAGATTACCGCTGCACCATGATCCAGAAGATAATTTAGCGTTGGCATGGCAGCAACGATGCGGGTATCATCTGCTACCTTACCCTCACTAATCGGAACGTTATAATCCACGCGCACCAATACCCGTTTTCCCTTCACATCAATATCAGTAATTGATTTCTTATTGAACATTTTCCCTCCAGAACATATATAAGATGCGGATAGCTCAAGCAGTCATCCGCATCCTAATGTTTGCTTATAAGGATTTTGCCAAGAGGGCTGCTAAATCAGCGGTGCGAACAGAATAACCCCATTCATTGTCATACCAGGCGACAACTTTGGCAAAATTATTCTTTTCTTTGCCCAGGATCGAGGTGAATTGTAGATCTACTGAAGAGCTGTGGGGATCGCCCTTAAAATCGACACTCACCAATGGTTCATCAACCGCTTGCAGGATACCCTTTAGTGGTCCGGCTGCTGCATCACGGAATGTCTGACGTAATTCTTCAGTCGTCGTACTCGTTTCCAATTCGGCTGTCAGGTCGATTACAGAGACAGTGGGTGTCGGGACACGTAATGCATAGCCATCCATCTTGCCTTTCAGGTCTGGGATAACCAGGCTGATTGCTTTTGCCGCACCCGTGGTGGTGGGAATAATACTGAGTGCAGCTGCGCGTGCCCGACGTAAGTCACTATGGGGGAGATCCAATATTTTCTGATCGTTGGTGTAGGAGTGTATCGTGGTCATGAATCCGCGTACAATCTTGAATTTATCATGAACTACTTTAACTGCAGGGGCAAGGCCATTGGTTGTGCACGAGGCATTCGAGATGACATGATGGAGCTTAGGATCATACATATGTTCATTCACTCCCAAGACAATTGTCAAATCCTCTCCTTCAGCAGGCGCGGTGATGATGACTTTCTTGGCGCCACCTTTGGTGATATGGTTCTCTGCACCTTTTACAAATTTGCCTTTTTTATTGACACCATCGTTTTTTATGGTGAACAAGCCTGTGCTTTCAATGACGATATCCACACCCAATGAACCCCACGGGATATTCGATGGGTCTGTCTCCTTAAAAACTTTCACTTCTTTCCCGTCGATGTATAACCCTTCATTTTTTACTTCGACGGTACCATTGAAACGACCATAATTGCTATCATACTTTAGCAAGTGTGCCATCGTCATTAAGTCGCCAATATCGTTAAAGGCAATAACTTCCAAACTGTTTACATGAAAGTCCAGGATCGCCTTTAGTACCTGCCTTCCAATCCTTCCAAATCCGTTTATTCCTACTTTTGTGGTCATTTTTTCCTCCATACAAAGTTATAAGCAGCAGCTTCGAGCTTTTCTAGCTATTGTAATTTAGGTTGCGATATTTTCAGCTTATTATTCTACCAAAGGTCCGGTTCGTTCTTGATATAAATCCATGATTGCCCTGGCTAATTTTACGGAATCATGCCGCCAGGGTTGGCTTCCATTTAATACATCTGTTTGGTAGATAGGATATTCTATCTCGGCCTCCGGTGTTGGTTTCACCCATTCTACTCCAGAGGGTAATTGGCCCTCATATTTATTATTTATGACAATAATATCAAACATCGACTCCCCGATATGATCGTTCAATACTTTTATATGGTCTTCACAAGTATAGCCATCTGTTTCGCCAGGTTGAGTGGCGACATTACACACGTAGATTTTTAATGCCCTGCTGGCTTGAATTGCAGCTACAATATCAGGAACCAGCAAATCGGGGATAATACTGGTAAATAAACTGCCCGGACCAATCACAATTAATTCTGAAGCCAGGATTGCCTGGATTACTTGAGGATAAGCAGCAGGATTATTAGGCTCAAGCCACACCCGTTGCACATTTCCCGGGAATTTGGGTATTGTGCTTTCTCCTTCAACTCTCACCTCAGCGATATTGTGGGGCAATTGCACATCTGCCACCAGGCGCACATCATGCAGCGTAGCAGGCAGAACTCTCCCATGCACCGCTAATACCCTACCAGATTCAACCACGGCGTCTTCAAAGCTGCCGGTAATTTCAGAAAGCGCGCTGATAAATAAATTACCAAAAGGATGGCCATCCAACTCAGGATTGCCATCAGAAAACCTGTATTGAAACAATTGAGTCATTAAAGCTTCATCACTTGATAAAGCCGCTAAACAATTGCGAATGTCTCCGGGTGGAGGTATTCCCTGTGTCCTCCTTATGCGACCAGATGAGCCCCCATCATCTGCTACGGTGACGACTGCAGTAATATTATAGCTATAGGATTTCAGCCCCCTCAATAGCGTAGACAACCCGTGCCCACCACCGATGGTAACAATGCGTGGTCCACGCTCCTTCCGTCGATGATCGGTTAGCTCATCCAGAACTGGTTTCCCTGAGCGTCTGAAGGGAGCTAAGAGAGAACGATTTATCCCCCAGATACCTATCAAAATCAACCCGATCCCAATCCCACCAAAGATCAATACGCGCAAAGGTCGACTCAAGACACGCAATGAAGCTATGGAGAGAATCGGCAACCACCAGGTATCAGGTGCAGTGCGATAAATCTCTAATAATAATACTGCCGAGCCCACACCTAAAAGTGTGGTTCCCAAGAGGATTAGCAGAATCCAACGTTTTACACCTAAACCTGGGATCAACCATCGTAAAGGGTTGGATAGACGGTTCCAAATTCTTCGTGAGGCTATATTTTTGTTATTTCGCATTCCAAATATTGATGATAGCAGCCTTTAAGGAACTCGTCAACAATAAACTATGCTATACTTTGCAACATGGGCAACAATTATCTAGTCGCTGACATTGGAGGTACGCATTTACGGGCGGCTTGTTTCCCGGTTGAGAGTGAAAAGCCAACGAAAGTCAAACGCATCTCTACCAAAGGACCAGGTACCCCTCATGAGAGGCTGATCAATCTGTTCGATTCTATTATGCCAAAAGATCAGGATATCGCGGCAATCACTGTTGCAGCTCCTGGACCGCTCGATCCATTTGAAGGTATTGTATTTGAGGCTCCAAATATCCCTGAGTGGAAAAACCTGCCCCTGAGAAAACTCATCCAGGATCAATTTAATGTTCCAGTAGCGATCGGTAATGACGCCAACCTGGCAGCACTCGGTGAGTGGCGTTTCGGTGCGGGTAAAGGGCACCGAAACCTGGTATATATAACCGTTAGCACCGGCATTGGTGGAGGGGTTATCATTGATAATCAATTGCTGCTGGGTCTCCGTGGTCTGGCAGCTGAGTTAGGTCATGTCACCATAATCCCCGATGGACCTTTGTGCAGTTGTGGCCAACGGGGGCACTTAGAGGCAATCGCTTCAGGCCCGGCAATTGCTCGTTGGGTAGAACAGGAATTAAATCAGGGCATTCCTTCTTCAATGGCCGATCAACAGCCCATCACCGCGGTAGTTGTCTCACAGGCGGCCAACCAAGGGGATGAGCTAGCCAAGGCCGCCCTGGCACGAAGTGGTACTTACCTGGGGATCGCCATTGCCAATTACCTCCATATTTTTAATCCGAGTGTGGTCATTATTGGAGGTGGTGTCTCTCAAAGTGGTGAGGCATTATTTGATCCACTACGCATGGCGATGAATGAACATGTTATGTCTAAAAAATACCTGGAAAATTTGACCCTGACTACCGCTGCATTAGGCGATGATGTAGGTTTAATGGGGGCATTAGCACTTGCACAAAACATAAGTGCTTCAGCACCATGAAGGCGATCACAAAACGTTGGGAAGTGGCTAAACCCCTTCCTACTGAAGCCATTCAAGAGCTGATTGGCTATCCACCTATCTTGCGTCAAATTCTATATAATCGTGGCTATCACACCCATGAACAAGCACGCATATTTTTAGAAGCCCAAACTCCACCGGATTGCCATCCGAAAAATTTATTAAATTTACCACTGGCAATTGAGCGGATAAGCTATGCCATTCAACATCATGAACGGATCATCGTCTACGGAGATTATGATGCAGACGGTGTGACGGCGACCGCTTTATTAGGGTTAGCATTGAAAACTTTGGGCGCTGAGGTAAGAGAGTATATCCCCAACCGTTTCGATGAAGGTTATGGATTGAATCTTGAAGCCATGCGGACATTATTGGAAGAGGGGGGAGGTTTAATCATCACAGTAGATTGTGGTATTCGCTCATGGGATGAAGCTGAGTATGCACGCTCGGTTGGTATGGATTTGATTATTACCGACCATCACTTCCCTTTGAATGAGATACCCCCTGCATTGGCGGTGATCAATCCAAAACAAAGCGGGGATAATTATCCAGAAAAAAATCTGGCAGGGGTAGGGCTGGCATATAAACTGATTGAAGCCTTATCGCTATCACAACAATATCCTGTATTGGACGCAAGTTGTTATTTGGATCTGGTTGCCCTGGGTACGGTAGCTGATCTGGTGCCATTAACGGGGGAAAATCGTTCTCTTGTCCGCTCAGGGTTGGAATTCATCCGCCAACCGCTTCGCCAGGGGATCTTGGCACTGATCGGAGTTTCTGGTTTAACCCCAGCTAGAATTTCCACCTCAGATATTAGCTTCTCCCTGGCACCCAGGCTGAATGCTTCAGGAAGGCTGGAATCCGCTTTAGCATCACTACAATTGTTAACCTCCCAAGATCCAATGGAAGTCGGTCAGCTCGCTCAATGGTTGGAAATTCAAAACCGGGATCGTCAAAAGATCACACGGGAGATCCAGGCAAAATCAGAACAAAGGATCATTGTAGATGATGAAATCCCCCTGCTCCTTTTTGATGCAGACCCAGATTATAACGCTGGCGTCGTCGGTTTAGCTGCCTCGAGACTTACCGAGAAATACTATCGACCATCAGTCATAGCCAGTATTGGCGAGGAATTTACAAGAGGGTCTTGCAGAAGTATTCCCGAATTTCATATTACCCATGCCCTGGACCAATGCAAGGATATATTGGAACATCATGGTGGTCATGCTGCAGCAGCAGGTTTTACCATTCGGAATGAGCTGCTTCAAGAATTAGTTACTCGTTTAAATTCGATTACCAAAGAGCAATTAGAAGATGTGGATCTGCGCCCAAAAGTATTTGCTGAAATTGAGGTTCCTCTCTCAGAGCTAAAACCCGATCTTCTAAAATATCTTGGTTGGCTACAACCTACAGGAATGGGCAATCCGACACCCTTATTTATGTCCAGTGGATTGAAAGTAACCCAACAAAAAGCAGTAGGCACCGACGGTTCACATTTAAAATTAACAGTGACAGATGGTAAGATAACCTATGATGCGATTGCTTTTCGGCAAGGGTATTGGTTTACTCAATTACCCCCAAAAATAGATTTGATGTATTCATTCGAGCTGAATGAGTTCAATGGTCAGGTATCTCTACAATTGAATGTTAGAGATATCCGAAAATCGTTGGGCTAATTAAATTCCAGGAATTAGTTGACAAAACGATATTTGATTAGCGTCCACATGGCGATAAATGCATCTCGCATCTTGATCTTTTTTCCGTCTGCGTAATCGCGTGGATTAAAAGTTATAGGCACTTCATAAATGCGAACTTTGCTTTTTAGGATTTTCGCTGTGAATTCAGGTTCAAATTCAAAACCATGCGCGTGCAGGGTCATATTTTTTACTACCTGACGACGAAACAGCTTGTAGCCTGTTTCCATATCGGTAAGGATATTATTATAGAGGATATTGGTAACCAGGGTTAAAATTTTATTTGCCACCATATTCCAAAATAGGACAGGCCTGCGCCCAGCACCTAGAAACCTGGAACCATAAACCACATCAGCAATACCTTCCTGGATAGGTCGTAGCAAATTGGGGTATTCACGCGGATCGTATTCCAGGTCAGCATCCTGGATAATAAGCAAGTCTCCGGTGGTATTTTGGATGCCCGTTCGAACTGCTTTCCCTTTACCCTGATTACGCTCATGATAAATGACTTTAACCTCCCCTTCCTGACTTATTTTCGCCAGTAAATCACGACTACCGTCAGTTGAGCCATCATCAATAGCCAGAATTTCATCGGCTAACCCTGTCGCCTGCACTCGCTTGATGATCTCCTGAATAGTTTTAACTTCGTTATAAACAGGGATGATTACAGATAATTTCATGGTTGTTTAATGATCCTTAATCTAATTTTATCCTAGAATTTCGTGGCATTTTTTCAATAATATCTGCCTGACATGCTATAATCATTTAAATAATTTGTCTAATGCCCTTTCACACTGGAGGTTGATCGATGGATACAACTACACGTGCAAGACCCATGATGGGGACTGGGAGTGGTGTTTTTACACCTTCGATTCTACAAAAGATCGAAGATACTGGTTTGTCTCCGCTATGGTTGCAAGATTTAGCCCTAAAAATACTTTATTTCCAGGGCTATCTGACAGGATTTAAGATAGCCGAGGAAATGGCACTACCCTTCACCGGGATTGTGGATCAAATCCTTGAGAATTTAAAACGCGATAAATTCATCGAAGTGAAAACCTCCCAGATGGGACTTGGCGAGGGTGCATATCTATATGCCATAACGGGTGCAGGAAGTGATCGCGCTCGCGAAGCGCTAGAACGCTCCCAATACGCTGGACCAACACCGGTCCCAATCCAGGTTTATAACGAATCGGTCCTGCGACAGGCGCAGGGTCGGCCCACCGTCACCAACCGTATGATGCATCAAGGACTTTCTCATCTCGTATTACCGGAATCCACCTTCCAGCGCATAGGACCGGCAGTTAATTCAGGCACGTCAATATTTATGTACGGGCCACCTGGAAATGGAAAAACAAGCGTGGCCAGAGCCATTGGGAATATGATCCTGCATGAAAGTATGTATATTCCCTATGCAATTTATATCGATGGACAAATCATAAAGATGTACGATTCGGTAAATCACCAATTATCTACCGACGAGTCTGCCTCCTCAGGAGGAACAACTCAAAAGTTAAATGGTCGACGAGATTTACGCTGGGTACGAATCAGACGACCCTTCATCGTCGTGGGAGGCGAGCTGACATTAGCAGGGCTTGATCTGGTATTTGATGATGTGCATAAGTATTATGAAGCACCTTTCCAGGTCAAAGCCAATGGTGGCATCCTGTTAATTGACGATTTTGGCAGGCAGTTAGTGCGTCCACGCGATCTGCTCAACCGTTGGATCGTTCCGCTGGAAAATCGGATCGATTTTATGACCTTGCATACCGGTCGCAAGATTGAAATTCCTTTTGATGTATTGGTGGTATTCTCTACAAACTTACCTCCACGCGATCTTGTAGATGAAGCATTTTTACGGCGCTTAAGGCATAAGATTGAAATGGGAGACCCAACTTTCGATGAATATCGTGAGATTTTTACCCGAGTGGCAGCTGCGAAAGGTGTGCAGTACAACGAAGAAGGACTGGCATACCTGCTACAGGAATGGTATATCAAACGCGCTCGCAAACTACGTGCCTCTCATCCGCGTGATTTATGCGACCAAATCCTGGATATTGCCCGATACCTTTCAGTTGAGCCTACGATGACACGCGACCTGATCGATAGAGCAGCCAGCGCCTACTTTGTTGAGATATAAATCAATCATGCTTCCAAAAAAGAAAAGCCCGAATATCGCTGGTCTTCGGCGACCAGCGATATTTGCACATCGCGGTTCCAGTGCTTACGCACCCGAAAATACATTAGCGGCCTTCTGCTTAGCGATTGAACAGGGGGCAGATGGCATCGAGTTAGATGCAATACTTTCTGCAGATAGCCAGGTTATCGTTATTCATGATCAGACCGCGGATCGTACGACCAATGGTACTGGACGCGTCAATAGATTAACTTTAACCGAACTGCAAACGTTGGATGCTGGATCACATTTTGATGCTTCTTTCAAGGGTGAAAGGATTCCATCTCTGGCAGAGGTATTTAATACGTTTGGGAATCATATTTTCATCAATGTGGAATTAAAAAACTATGCTAGTCCCACAGACGATCTGCCCGATCGGGTGGTTGAGCTGGTCAGGAAATACGCCTTTAAAGAAACGATATTGATCTCTTCTTTCAACCCGGTAGCATTACTGCGCGTTCACTACTTGATGCCTGAAATACCGTTAGGCTTGTTAACAATTAGAGGTAAAAAAGGTGCCATATTTCGCTCATGGCTGGGTAGATTGGTTCCCCATCAGGTAATACAACCTGCCTGGACAGATGTCAACCCATCGTTGGTTGCAGATAACCACCACCACGGCTGTAGCATCTTTCCATACACAATTAATGATCCTATAGTAATGCAGCATCTTTTCAAAATCGGTGTGGATGGCATATACACAGATAACCCTCCATCAGCCCTTAAAGTTTTAGCTGAGATTAACAGGGGCTGACCAGCAGAAGACACTACCATAAAAATAAAGGAACAGTGATTAGCGGCACTCTCCAGATTGAAAAAACAGCATTTGTGTTAGGCTTTCCTAACGTTATCCCCGAGAAAATTTCTATCCCAAAAGATGGGTTTGATGCGATTTTGTAAATAGATTTCTAAATTCACTATCCCAAATGTGCGTTATCAAAGTGATCCAACCCTACTAATTGGCGATGAAGGGCGTCTATGATGTACTACTCTAGTATTTCTTCTCCAACCAATCAGCCGCTCCTGCCAGATTCTTGAATGTATAATCCGGTTTAAAAGGGGAGCCTTTCAAATCCTCGAGTTTTGTTTCACCGCTCAGCACCAGAATAGTGGTAATACTACTTGTCTTACCAAGCGCAATATCCGTGTACAACCTGTCACCGATCATCGCCAACTGGTCAACTTGCAGGTTCAGCTTGAGGGCTGCAGCATCCACAATGAGCCGATTAGGCTTTCCCACCACCAGGTCAGGTTGTCTCCCCGTCGCAGCCTTGACGAAGGCGATGATTGCACCAACATCTGGCATAAAACCCTTTTCAGTGGGGCAGTTGAAATCTGGATGAGTAGCGATATAAGGAACACCCGCTCGAACAAAATCGCATAACGCCCACAACTTCTGATAAGTTAGCGTTGTATCGAAGCCAAGCACCAGAAATTGTGGTTTTTGCTGTACGAGTTGAAAGCCATATTGACGGAATTCTTCTTCAAGGGATGGAGTACCGACCAAAAAAAGATTTGCTCCAGGATGTTGTTCTCTTAAATAGAGTGCGGTAGCCTCCCCTGAGGTCAGCACCGATTCTTCCGAGATGGGAAGACCAAGGCGATTGATCTTTTCCGCATACTGACTCCGATGCTTGGAAGAATTGTTTGTTAGGAAGAGAAATTTTTTATTTTGTCCGCGTAATACATTAATAAAATGCAGTGCACCCTCTAACAACCGGTCACCTAGATAGAAAGTACCATCCATATCAAGCAGAAATCCGCGAA
This sequence comes from Anaerolineales bacterium, assembly GCA_049287485.1. GTDB lineage: Bacteria > Chloroflexota > Anaerolineae > Anaerolineales > UBA4823 > FEB-25. Next base: position 10,049 of record JBAQFX010000254.1, on the reverse strand, counting down.
CTGTGTTCAATTTCTTAAAGCGATTCATTCTGAAAACCTGTGTTATTGATTCACGATTACTTTCGTTCTCAATGGATCATAGAGAACACTTGGGGATTCTGAGACACATCAAATTGACTTACCAGCAGAGATTGTATCACTAACGAAGTTTGTCTCGAAGCCGCAAAAGAGTATATTAGCCACGCATCTTTTACCAGGAGCTATCTTCATTCTTAGATATGAGATCTGATTTGATCTTCGTCAATTATTTAGGCTCGATCAAGATCTCAGCGACTTTGTAAATTTGATAGATCTCCCCATTTTATTTTAGTTCTCAAACCCAATCATACATACCAATAAATATCTTTTTTCGAATCTTTCTGAAATTTCGTCTAAGATCAATAGGATTTTGGTCGTCTTGATTTTTATCGCCATTGTGATATGATACTTCGATCTTATAAGATCTGAAGGGATGTAAAATTGAATACTTTAATTGGCGCGATGGAACAGGCAATTTGGGAAATTAAACAATGGCCTGAAAAAACTGTCCAGATCTTTCATCATAATGATTCCGATGGCCTTAGTTCAGGCGCTATACTCACCCGCGCGTTTGAAAGGCAAGGGTTCAAGGTTAAGCGGTACTGTTTAGAAAAACCGTATCCTGCGCTTCTAAAGAAGGTTTATGAACAGGAGGGAAGCATTCTTGTTTTTGCTGATTTTGCTGGAAGGATCGCACCGCTACTTTCAGAATTGAATAAGGGAAGAAATTTAACGCTGATCCTGGATCACCATGTGGCTCAAGCTTCAACTGATCCAAAAGTTCACAATCTTGACCCTGATCTGCATGGGCTAAAAGGCGATCGTGATATTTCGGGCTCGACAACATGTTATCTATTTGCGCTGACACTTAATCCAATTAATCGTGATATGGCGCATATCGCAACCATTGGAGCGGTGGGAGATGGGTTTTTTGTTGATGATCAGCTAGTGAGTCAGAACCGAATGATTGCATTGGAAGCCGTTCAGCAAGGCCAGATCGAAATCAGGAAAAACGTTAAGGGTGAACAATATTTTCTGATAACCCCTAATGGCAAAATATCCTGTACTGATGTGGGTGACTATCTTGATTTATTGGGTGGAGTCGGCTATTACCAAAATGGACCAGATATAGGGGTCAGGGTATGCCTTGAGGGGCGTTCACCGCATTCGGATCGGATGGTTGAAGAATTAAAAACTATCAGGACGAAGTTATTTAGCGAAGAGATCACAAGGCTTCAATCAGACGAATTAAAACAAGCACCTCACATCCAGTGGTTTAATATCGAAAAACGCTTTTTCCCTATGGGGGTAAAAATGATCGGAGCATTCTGTGATGCGATCAAGGACACGGAGCTTATTGATCCCCGGAAATATCTGGCAGGATTTCAGATCATCCCTGATGAAATCCCAGGGTTTGGTGCAATTAAATTTAATGAAGTGAAAGTTTCTATGAGGGTCTCTCGTTATCTGGAAGGAGAAATCAGGGCAGCAAGGGCGATGGGACTCAATATACTGCTCCCCGAAGCTACGGACAAACTTGGTGGATTTTCTGATGCATGCCACAGCTTGACAGCTGCTACAACGGTAGCTATTGGCAAGGAAGAAAAATTGATCGAGGAAATGGAACTTATCATTGAAAGGAAATCGAATGGCTAAAGGAACAGGTTTTGGTAAAACAATCTTAATCGGTGATCAATTTGTACTGGAAGAAGTACCGGCGATTGTCTCTGCAATTCCCTTCGAAACTGTTGCAACCGTGGAAAGGTCTGCTGGCGATGGATGGATCCTTGAAGATAACAGGATCGAGGTTCCAGGGTATAAAGAAAAGAAAAAGGAACAGCAGGTACGCTCAATTGATAGAATTCTTGAAGTCATGAACATTGATGTGAAAAAGAACCCGATTAAGATTACTTATGGTGGGACATTATTGGCTGGAAGTGGGGTGGGTGCCAGCGCGGCGAGTTGCGTATCACTTGTACGGGCATTAAACGCAGAATTTAATTTACATTATTCGATTGAAGACTTAAACCGGATTGCCTGGCAAGGTGAATTTCCTTATCATGGGATTGCAAGCGGTGTGGACAATACTGCTTCAACTTATGGCGGGCTTCTTCTATTTCAATTAATAAACGGTCAACAGCATTTCGAAAAGATCCGAACTCCAGAATCATTTGAAATCGTCCTCGCCAACAGCGGAATCACAGCAAATACGGCATTATTAGATGAGATTACTGAACAGCAAAAGAAAGATGATCCACAACTATTCGCCTCACGCTTAAAGATCATCACAACCCAGGCGGATAACATGAAACAAGCACTCGAAGCTGGTGATTTGGAAACTGTGGGAAGGATCATGTCGAATAATCATAAAATCCTGGTTGATATGCAATTTTCCCATGAAACTCTAGACTACCTTTGTAAATTAGCACTCGAAAAAGGGGCATGGGGGGCGAAGGTTACAGGAGGAGGCAGAGGAGGTTATATGGTTGCATTAACCCCTGGGAAAAAACTGCAAGATAAGGTAGCCTCAACTTTCGAGAAGGAAGGTTATAAACTGATTCGAGCGACGATCGGTGGAAGTTGATTGCCCAAGAGTCCTTCCTGGTGATACCTAGATAGGTGACAACTCGATGATCCCGTATGAATGGATTGAACAGGCAAACAAGCGAATTGATCCTTTTATAAAGGAAACTCCTCTGACCTTTGATGAAAAAAGGGATCTTTATCTAAAGTGGGAAAATCATCAAGTCACCGGTTCATTCAAAGTGCGGGGAGCTTTTAACAAAATATATTCTCTCCAAAATTGGGAGCTTGAACGCGGGTTGGTAACAGCATCGGCAGGAAACCATGGTCAGGGTATCGCCCTGGCAGCTAAAATGAAACAAGTGCCAGTCATTGTTTTCGCCTCAGAACATGCCCTCGAGATAAAACTTCAAGCAATGCGCGAGCTAGGGGCTGAAATTCACTTGATCCCTGGTGGTTATGGGGATGCTGAACATGCAGGTATCTCTTACGCTCAAGCCACAGGTGCCACATGGGTTTCACCGTATAACGATGGCATGATCATCGCAGGACAGGGAACCATAGCATTGGAGCTACTTAATGAATTGCCAGATCCATCTTCAACCACCTGGATAGTTCCAGCAGGAGGTGGGGGGCTCATCTCTGGGATTGGTTGCGTGATACAGTCAATAAACCCAAAACCAAGGTTGGTGGCTGTTCAATCGGACGCTTCACCTTTCCTGCATGAGATCTACCACCATGGGTCACAAGCAGGCGTGAACGAGTTACCCAGCATTGCAGATGGATTGGCGGGCCCGGTCGAAGAGGGTTCGGTTACCATCCCTCTCGTGAAGAATTATGTAACAGATTTCATCCTGGTCTCTGAGTTGGAGATTCGGAAAGCGATTAAATATGCCTGGCAAATTTATCACGAGCGGATTGAGGGCTCAGCTGCAGCCTCGCTTGCAGCGGTGATTTCTGGAAAAATAACATCTAAACCAGCCTTAGTCATATTAACCGGTGGTAATATAACTCCTGAGGAACATGCCCGCATTATTCGTGACCCTTCCTTATAGATGAGAGCATGACACGGAGTATATAGATGTATATCACCTCTGATGAGTTTATGGTCGTATGCATGTCCCACCAAGTGCGTGATGGTGAACTTGTTGCCCAGGGAATTGCGACTCCGCTGGTTGCTGCGGCTTACTTGCTTGCTCGACGCACCCATGCGCCGAATATGTATTTTTCTTCAGCAATAGGCCAGGGCATCTGTCGCGACCCGGCTCCGTTAAGCCTCAGCAATGTCGAAGGTTTATGGTTGGATCGTTCAATTATAAACATCGGTTTTGCTCGGGCGGTCAGCGAAGTCCTACCCACGATACGCCCATTGGAATTCTTTCGTCCAGCCCAAATTGATCCTTATGGAAATATCAACAACATTGCCTTCGGAAAGGATTTTAAGCACCCACGCTTGAGATTACCAGGCACCGGCGGGATTCCTGATGTGACAACTTACCTGGACGATATCATGTTATACATACCAAGACATTCACGGGTTACATTAGTTCCCCAGCTTGACTTTTGTGCAGGACTCGGGCATAATTCCGCGCGTAAACGTGGGAAAGGACCACGTTATCTGGTCACTGACCTGGGACAGTTTGATTTTGATTCTGGTCGAATGAGGATCACTTCACTTCATCGTGGCGTTACAATCGAAAAAATCCAGGCTCATACAGGTTTTCCGCTTGATATATCACCAGAAGTCAGGGAGACCAAATTACCTACAGAGTATGAATTAAACTTGCTACGTAACGAAATCGACCCCATGAACATCCGCCGGCTCGAAACTCTGAGTGGCCCGGCTCGTCGGGAGTTATTACACAAAATCATTGAAAACGAAAAGTCATTACAAACCATCCATTGAAAGTAATGCGATACATAGATAATGCGATTAGTTTTTCGAAGATTTTCCTTATTACTGATAATATTTTCACTACTTTTCCCAATTTCGATTGGACAAGCTGCACCTTCTAATCAGGTCTTCACGGGTAATGAAAAAGCCCAGGCATTATTGGATCGGCTTACCCCTGAAGAAAGAGTTGGACAACTCTTCTTAGTCACCTTCACTGGTCCTGAAGCTGGGATTGGTTCCGAAACAGGTGCAAAAATATATGACCTGATCGTTAATTACCATATCGGGGGCGTGATTTTAAAATCGGCCAACGATAACTTTGTCGGTTTAGACCAAACTCTGCTGATCGCACAAAGCCTGACTGACCAGCTCCAAAGGAACGAATATAGCGCTTCCCAAGAGCAGCAAACAAATCCTGAAACGAATGAAACGTACACCCCTGCCTATATACCCTTATTTATTGGGATATCCCAGGAAGGGGATGGGTATCCATACGACCAAATCCTTGATGGATTAACCCCTTTACCCAGCCAAATGGCACTCGGAGCTACCTGGAACACTGATTTAAGCCAGCGGGTGGGAGATGTTTTGGGAATGGAGCTATCGGAGCTGGGTTTTAATTTACTTCTCGGACCATCATTGGATGTGCTCGAAGTACCGAGTTCTGATAGTGGGGGCGATCTGGGGGTCAGGACCTTTGGTGGAGATCCTTATTGGGTCGGGGCATTAGGTCAGGCATATATTAAAGGAGTCCATGAAGGTAGCAACGGAAAAATGGTAGTAGCCGCAAAACATTTTCCGGGTTTTGGTGGTTCGGATCGCTTACCCGAAGAAGAAGTAGCAACCGTTCGTTCCTCGCTTGAGCAACTCAAGCAAATAGATCTGGCACCATTTTTTGCAGTAACAGGCAATGCACCTGATCCTGAGTCCATGACGGACGCAATGCTTGTTTCTCATATCCGCTATCAGGGGTTTCAAGGCAATATTCGAGCGACAACCCGCCCCGTCAGTTTCGATCCCCAGGCATTTTCACAATTGATCTCCTTACCAGCTTTCGATTCCTGGAGACAGACGGGTGGGGTGATGATCAGCGATAACCTTGGCAGCCGTGCTGTTCGCCGATTTTACGATCCCAGTGGTCAAACTTTCAATGGCCCTCTCGTTGCCCGAGATGCCTTTCTCGCTGGAAATGATGTGCTCTATCTAGACAACTTTCTATCCAGCGGTGATAGTGATGTTTTCACCTCTTATATTCGCACATTAGTTTTTTTTGCTCAAAAATACCGTGAAGATCCTGCGTTCGCCCAACGCGTAGATCAATCAGTTTTACGTATCCTGACACTCAAGTACAAAATATATAATAACGTATTTTCTGTTACCTCCGTACTACCCAATCCGGATAGTTTAGATACGATTGGATTATCCTCGTTAGTTACTTTTAACATCGCACAACAAGCTGCCAGCCTCATCAGTCCACCACCCGACGAGTTGAACATTGCCATCCCCTCACCACCAGAGCGAGACGATCACATCGTATTTATCAGTGATACGAGAGTTTTCCAACAATGTAGCACGTGTCGGCAACAGTATTCAATAGACATTGACGCATTAAAAAACGCTGTCATCCGATTATACAGTGGCAGTGGAGAGGTCCTCACATCCAATCTCAACTCCTATTCATTTCAAGACTTGCTTGATATGCTCAATGCCGGTACCGGACAATTGCAAATAGAGAATGATTTGCGTGGGGCGGATTGGGTCGTCTTCGCGATGGATTCTGTTTCCAGTGATATACCAGCATCACAAGCATTACGGCAGTTCCTCGACTTGCGCCCTGACCTGATCCAGGGAAAACGCCTCATCGTCTTTGCAATGAGTGAGCCATATGCTCTCGACGCAACGGATATATCTAAATTATCTGCTTATTATGCGCTATATAGCCGGTCCAGCTCTTTCATTGAAATAGCTGCCAGGATTCTGTTTCATGAAATTCAACCCGCTGGTCATCTTCCTGTATCAGTACCCGGAATTGGGTATGAAATTCTCGAAGCTACCTCACCAGATCCAAATCAGGTGATCCATATCTATCAGGATATCCCAGGTGCATCCCAATCTGAAGGCACTCAAACCCCAATCCCAACTACGAAACCATTGAAAATTGGGGATCCCATTTCCATTGTGTCGGGGGTCGTGCTTGATCATAATGGAAACAAAGTCCCAGATGGAACGATCATACGATTTACCTTATACCACGATGGTGATTCCGTTCCCGCTCAAATTGTAGAGTCACAAACATCCCAGGGTATTGCCAGGGCAAATTTAATGATCGATCAATCGGGTGAGATCGTCATTCGCGCGGATAGTGGATCAGCGGTTACTTCCGATACATTAACCTTTGAAATCCCTCCAGAATCGATCACCCCCACTCCACTTTTAGACACTCAAACACCGACGCCTTCATTAACACCAACCGTGCTTCCTACCGATACTCCAACGAGGACTCCGCAAGCAACTATGATTCCTGCCGAGATTCCAGAGCAAGGAAATATACAATTCGGAGACTGGGTGATGGCACTTCTTTTAGCAACTTCTATTAGTGGCGCGAATTATTGGGTAATTAATCTTAAAAGTGGTCTCCGATGGGGTGTCAGGGCTGCACTGCTTCCATTGATTGGTGGGATGTTAATGTATATCTACCTGGCCATCAATATGCCTGGTAGTGAAATCATGCTGAAGCAAATGGGAATCTGGGGGGTGATACTCTTCGTGTTGATTGGGGCAGGGATAGGTGCAGGTGGCACCTGGCTCTGGAAAATGTTGGAAGTAAACAAAATCAAACCAACTTAATCCTAGCGAACCAGGGTAATTATCAAGCTAAATATGATTAATGCTGCCGCCACCCAAACCAGGATCTGCTCACGCGTCCTGGAAAGAACATTTCTCAATGAGAGTGAAGGTTGTTTTTTGGCTGGTTGTATGGGCGGAATCCAATTACCCATCAATGATTGCCGGAAAGCCTCCATATCCTGTGGACGTTCATCTGGATGCAAGTTCATCGCCCATAGAATCGCTCTCTCCGTACGAACACTGATATCCGGATTGATCTGACGCGGAGCGACTAGATTTTCTGGATGTAAAAATCTTTCACGTGCCTCCAACGGTGGCTGGTTGGTTAGCAAATGATATAACGTTGCACCAAATGCATAAATATCACTGCGTCGATCGGTATGTCCTGTATCGCCACCATATTGCTCTAGAGGTGTGTAAAGTGCTGTGCCGCGTCCTTGTAGGATCGTGATGGTCATTTCATCGGAAGCCAGGATTTTTACCAGGCCAAAATCTACCAGTTTAATTAAACCAGTGGGTGTTACTTTGACATTACTTGGCTTAATATCACGATGCAAGATGGGCGGATTTTGACTGTGTAAATAACTTAATGCATCTGCAATCTGGCTTGCCCAGGTAAGCACTTCTGCCTCAGGTAGAAAGGTTCCCTTTTGTCGCGCTTCCATCATCAATGTACGTAAATCATTCCCTGGAACAAAATCCATTACCAGGTAATCACGCGGACCGATTGAAAAGAAATCAGACACTTTGGGCAGATTGGGGTGATCCAAGCGCGCCAAAACGGTCGCTTCGCGGAGGAACTGGTCACGGGTTTGTTGGACGACCTCCTGCGGCAATGTGCGGTCATGTTCGACCTCTTTAAGTGCACACTGGCGTCCTTCCAGGCGCAGGTCATCTGCAAGGTAGATGCTACCCATGCCTCCATGCCCGATAATCCGGCGAATCTTATAGCGACTTCTCAGGACTTCTCCAGTCTTTAAGGGCGTCGGCATGTTTTTTTTCACCCGATGGCGTATCGGATAAGAGTATTATACCTTTGCTTGGATAAAGATTGGAGAATTTGATCCACAGACAGGCATCACAAATTAAGCAGGTTATAATACCAAAATGCTCCCCTCACACGCTTTCCTTGAGCGCCATAAAATCCCATATCGCGTTGCTAATTTCTCACCAGAAACACCGAAAGGTGCCTCGAGTGTGGCGATTGCGCTAGGTTTAAAAGATCACCAGACGATAAAAACGCTCATCTTTGAAACCAATAAAAATGAACGATTGCTCGTAATGGTAGGTGGAGATCAAAATGTAGTTTCTGGTCATCTAAAAAAGGCCGTCGGCTCAAGGAACATCCAACTCGCTAGTCCTGAACGGGTAGTTGAAACCACTGGATATAAAATTGGTTCTATACCCCCATTTGGTTGGCAGCCAGAAGGGTTCCGGTCATTCTTGGATTTGGATATGATGAATGAGACCATCCTGGCAGTTGGGGCAGGTGTATGGGGCGATGAAATATTAATTAGTCCGGTGAATCTGCTCATCGCCAGCAGGGCTATGGTGGTAAACTTAACCCATCGGGAAAAACTAATATTACCGTAACATTGAAACATGGTATATTTATAAATCCCCATACCGGAAATGGTTTCCAGAGAGAGACTGAGGATATAGATATGGCACTGGAGACTGAAGATTATCCCGCATTGATTGCACAGGCAGGACCACTAAACGGCCAGCGATGGATCTTGAAAGGCGATATCATCGTTGGTCGCGATGATTCATGCAATGTGGTCATCCAAAATCGCCAGGTATCACGCTATCACGCAAGGTTTATTCCCCTGCCTGAAGGTATTCAATTGGAAGATTTAGGAAGCAAAAACGGAACCCACATCAATGGGAGGGAGTTGTCAGAACCCATCATATTGCAGGATGGGGATGTGATCCAGATTGCTTTCGCACAGCAATTTATTTATCTTAGTTCTGATTCCACCATACCCTTAGAATTAACCCCGGAAAAGCTGGATGAGATCGCTCCAATCCCAAGAATGCTGCGGTTGGATAAACGTTCACGACGCGTTTGGATCGGAAATGATGAATTGCTGCCTCCGCTTTCTGTCTCACAGTATCAATTATTAGAATTGTTATATAAAAATCCGGGACGGGTGGTATCACGACCTGAATTGGTTCACGCTGTATGGGGAAAAGAGGATGCCATTGGTATTTCTGAGCAAGCCCTGGATGCACTTGTTCGCAGGTTACGCGATCGAATTGCCTCCATCAATCCAAACCATTCATTTCTGATCACTGTTCGTGGTCACGGATTGAGATTAGATAATCCCCCGTTTAAATAAATTTGAGAAAAAACTGGGCTGTAAACCAGCCCAGTTTTCTGCCCTAACTTATATTCGCAGACATGGTCATGCGCAAGGCCATGCTGAAAACCTTGGTCATATGTGATTTTAGCTCTACATCATCCCCGGAATCTGCCCGAACTAAAAGATTTGATAATATTTCCATGAACTCTGGCGTGATTTCAGCTTTATGCGCTTCAAGCTTTTTATTCAGTTCATCATCTGAGTTAGCTGCTTCTAACAATTCCTGGATTAAAGCCACCTCAGGTGGTGGGGTACTGGCTTTATCTACGACTTCTTCAACCTGCTTGAGTTTGCTTATTTTTTCTAGATCTCCCGATTTGCGAGCGGCTTCCATTTCTTCATTGAAAACTTGAACAAAGAATTCATCCACCACAGATAAATTCTGTGTCATGGTCTCTTTG
>JBAQFX010000253.1:0-17394 GCA_049287485.1 Anaerolineales bacterium | reverse complement strand
CTCGAAAAATGGGCGTACGCAGGCGGAGTAGCCCCTGCGTACGCCCATTTTTCGATTACTTTTTCGCTAATTGCCGCAGGGAAGACGAGATAATTGGTCACGGGTGAGTAATTACCCTTGACAAATAGCTCAATTGTTCTATAATTAAATTATGGAAGCATTCGAAAGATTAAAATTGCTCACCTCGCAAATGCATTTGGAACCAGCTGAGGATTCGACATGTATCCAGATATCGCATCGTAAACAAGACAAAGTAAGTGTGAGTGATGCAGTATTACCAAATGGAAAACGCATATCCTTACTAAAATCTCAACTGTCATCTGTCTGTGAGCGAAATTGTAATTACTGTCCATTCCGTGTAGGACGAGATTTCGAACGTGCAACTTTCAAACCAGAGGAATTTGCCAAAGTATTCATGTCTTTGTATCATGCTCGAATTGCAGAAGGAATTTTCCTGAGCTCAGGTATCGTGAAAAACGGCATTTTCACCCAGGATAAACTCATTGATACAGCAGAAATTTTGCGTAATAAATTACATTTTATGGGTTATATTCACCTAAAAATCATGCCTGGTGCTGAATATGCTCAGGTAGAGCGCGCCATGCAACTTGCCGATAGAGTATCCATAAATCTTGAAGGACCAAATACAAAAAGACTTGAAAAACTTGCTCCCAAAAAGCAGTTCATTGAGGAATTATTACAACCATTAAAGTGGATCCATCAAATCCGCCGCACTCTGCCTGCATATAAAGGTTGGGGTGGGCATTGGCCCTCATCTGTTACTCAATTTGTTATCAGTGCGGTTGGCGAGTCTGATTTAGAGCTCTTGTCAACCACAGAATATCTTTACAACCAATTGCAGTTGAAGCGTACTTATTATTCCAGTTTTAATCCAATTCCCGATACACCCTTGGAAAACATACCTGCTGGATCTCCAATACGAGAACATCGATTGTATGAAGCTTCTTTCTTGCTGAGGGACTATGGTTTTAATCTAGAAGAGATGCCATTCAATCAGAGTGGGCATTTACCACTGGATGTCGATCCTAAACTTGCATGGGCACAACAAAATCTGATTGGACACCCCGTAGAAATCAACCAGGGTGATAAGAATGAGTTACTGCGTATACCAGGAATCGGACCAAAAAGCGTTAAATCTATTTTGGGTAGGCGAGTTAATAATAAAATTCATCATATTGAAGAATTGAAGTCTTTTGGGGTTAATATTAAAAAAGCAGCACAATTTATACTGATAAACGGGAAAAGTCCTATACATCAAATGTCGTTTCTATAATTACAATCTTCCTCCCTTGTAATTTTTAATTGGATACTCTATACTGAGATACCATGATTCGTGTTGGTATTGATATTGGCGGCACATTTACGGATTTCGTGGTTCATGATACTGAAGATAACAGTATCATGACATTCAAATTATTATCTAATCCAAAAAATCCATCCACCACGGTATTACAAGGATTAGAAAAAATCAACTTAGGGTATTCCAACCTGATCATCCATGGATCGACTGTTGCTACGAACGCTTTATTGGAAAGAAAAGGTGCTCTAACCGGATTAGTTACCACACAAGGTTTTAAAGATATCATTCAAATCAGACGTCAAAATCGTCCCAGCTTATATGACTGGTCAACAAAACCTGCTCCAACCTTAGTGCCATCCGATTTCCGCCTTGAAGTACATGAAAGGGTCGATTATGAAGGAAATGTAATCACCCCCCTCGATTTAACTAAGCTTGAAGAAATTATTAAGTATTTTCGTAAGAACAACATAGAATCGGTTGCGGTTTGCTTGATTTTTTCGTTTTTATATCCTCAACATGAAAAGCTAATAGCCGAGCAATTAAAAAAATCTGGTTTTTTTGTTTCTGTATCAAGTGAAATCCTGCCAGAATACCGGGAGTATGAACGAACCAGCACAACCGTGGTAAACGCATATGTTTCGCCTGTTCTCGATCGTTATTTATCTGAATTAGACACAGCATTACCAAAATCAAGATTACAGATCATGCAATCCAATGGTGGAATGATCAGCCTTAAAGAAGCTAAACACAATGGTGCGCGTTGTATCCTTTCAGGACCAGCGGGAGGGATTGTGGGTGCACAGTATATTGCTCAAAGGATCCTGAATGAGAACATAGATTATCAAAGTAACCAGAAAATTAAGATTATATCTTTTGATATGGGTGGCACATCAACAGATGTTTCCCTTATCAATGGTGAGCCTACACTTACCACGGATTCTTCGATTGGTGGTTGTCCCATCCATTTACCTCTCCTGGATATCCACACCGTTGGTGCTGGTGGAGGTTCGATTGCGTATGTTGATCCTGGCGGATCCCTACGTGTGGGTCCACAAAGTGCAGGGGCAGATCCTGGACCGGCGTGCTATGGCAGGGGAGAATTTCCTACTGTTACTGATGCAAATCTTGTCTTGGGTCGCCTCATACCAGATAATTTCCTGGGTGGCAAAATGCCAATTGACCCAGAACGGGCGATCGCAGTACTTTCAAAATTAGGTTCCTCAATGGGATTAACTGCCATTCAGGCTGCTCATGGCGTAATTGAGGTCGTCAATACTCAAATGGAACGGGCATTGAGAGTCATTTCAGTTGAGAGAGGTTATGATCCACGAGATTTCAAGCTATTTTCTTTTGGTGGAGCTGGTGGGTTACACGCGGTGGACCTAGCCGTGCATATGGGGATACCTAAAGTTATTATCCCTAAATATGCATCGACATTATCAGCATTTGGCATGCTTGCTTCGAATGTAATCAAAGATTATGTGAAGACAGTTATGCTCCCAGGAATTATCTCTCAAGAAGAAATACTTAATAAATTTTCACCATTAATCTCTCAGGGAGAATTGGAAATAAAGGGTGAAGGATTTCAATCAGACCAGATAGAAATTGTTTGTAGCGTAGACCTTCGGTATGCAGGTCAATCGTATGAACTCAACGTTCCATTTTCTGAAGAGTTCATTACTGATTTTCATCAAATGCATAGTTTCACATATGGTTATTCATATTCGGATAAAGCGGTTGAAATAGTTAATCTTCGGGTAAGGGTTATCGGAAAGGTCACACCCGTTCGTCTATCTCCTTTCATGCAAAATCAAGAAATTAATGAGCCTTCACCGCTCAAATATATGCTAGTCGAGATGCCTGAGGGCACGGTCTCGCTACCAGTATTTGAATACCAGCAATTATACCCAGGGTTAATACTGGTCGGACCAGCGCTCATTGTTTCTTCAGACACGACGATATTAATTTATAAGGATGATGTTGCCAGAGTTGATTCCTATCAAAATTTGTTGATTGATGTAAACCATAAGGACTAATAACTAATTATGAAGTTATTATTAATCGAACTTAGACGTATATAAGTCAGAGGAAGAGTGTCCATGTCCACCCACCCCCTTAGAATATTTTCAGGCTCATCCCACCTTTCATTGGCCCGAGAAGTGACGGATATCCTACATGTCCCTTTAGGAAAATCCAGCACTCGTGTTTTTCCTGATTCCGAAACTTATGTGACCATAGATGAGGTGGTACGCGACCAGGATATCTTTTTAATTCAAACTTGTTCTGCGCCGGTAAACGACCGACTGATGGAGATATTGTTATATTTAGATGCATTTCGTCGCGCAAGTGCCCATAGCATAAGCCTGGTTATCCCATATTTCCCCTATGCGCGGCAAGATAGGATGGCTCGTGGACGGGAAGCAATCAGTGCAAGGGTTGTGGCGAACTTGCTTGAAAGTGAAGGGGCGGGAAGGGTTATATTTTTCGATATTCATAACCCCGCTATTCAAGGCTTTTTCAACATTCCAGTCGATCCACTTTCAGCAATTTCACTTCTTGCTAATTACTTCCGAAAACCTGAATTTGAAAATGCAGCAATTGTCAGTCCAGATGTAGGCAGGGCAAGTCTGGCTGGGAAATATGCAGGATTGCTAGATTTACCTCTTGTCATTATGTATAAAAGGAGATCCAGTCCATCAGAAGTAAAAACAACCCATATAGTAGGCGATATCACTGGTCGTCGCCCAATCATTGTCGATGATGTAATCTCTGGAGGATCGGTGCTAAAACAGATAGATGATTTATATCAAAATGGAGCGCAGGGCAAAGTGTGTCTGGCAATCACTCATCCCGTATTATTATCTACAGCGTTAAATATGTTAGATACTGATGATCGAATAGAAAAATTGGTCGTAACAAATACAATACCTTTTTCACCCAAAAAAGTACATCCCAAGGTTATTGTCTTATCCATCGCATCGATGCTGGCGGAAATTATTTATAGAATACATGGTGGAATAAGTATCTCAGAAAAATTATTTATGTGATAATGCCTATGCGCAATATGCTAACTTATTTTCCTACAGATCCTATTCGTCTCGAAGTATTTAAACACTTATTTTCTGCTATCGCAGAAGAAATGGGAGCTGTTCTCCGCAAGGCAAGTTTCTCCCCAAACATCAAGGAACGCAGGGATTACTCTTGCGCCCTGTTTAATTCACAGGGAAATATGATCGCTCAGGCTGCCCATATACCCGTCCATTTAGGTTCAATGCCTCTCTCAGTTAAGTCTGCTATTTCGAAATACAATGCCAAAGGAAAACGCTTATTTCCTGGTGACACGGTTATGATCAATGACCCATTCCTCGGAGGCACTCATTTACCAGATATAACTATGGTCACACCGGTATTCATCGATTTTAATAAGTCCAAAAATAACCACCAGATTCCCAAAGATATATGTGATGAAACAACGAATTTCCCGATAGCTTATGTTGCCAACAGGGCACACCATGCTGATATTGGTGGCATCTCTCCAGGCTCTATGCCAATTGCACGTGAAATCTATCAGGAAGGATTAATTATCCCGCCAGTAAAAATCATAAATAAAGGCGAAATAAATCAAGAAATCCTGGATTTGATTCTTGCTAATGTCCGTACACCAGATGAACGCTCTGGTGATATAAAAGCACAATTTGGTGCAAACCAACGAGGAGCAATGCGCCTTAATGAGCTATTCCAGCGTTATGGTCAACCAGAAGTATCTCATTATATGCAAGAATTACTAGAGTATACCGAGTGGATGACACGCAGATTGATCTCGGAGCTCCCAAATGGAAAATATACTTTCGTAGATTACCTGGATGATGATGGGATAAAGACTGATAAAATCCCAATAAAAGTAGCAATTACAATAAAGAACGATACAGCGGTGGTTGACTTCACTGGTTCAGCTCAGCAACAAGAGGGTAGCATAAATGCGGTTTATGCAATCACCCTTTCAGCAGTTAATTATGTTTTCCGCTCATTGATTGGCTTGGATGTGCCCAATAACAGTGGTTGCCTTATACCTATTACCATAATTGCACCGAAAGGTTCGGTTGTAAATGCACTCCATCCTGCACCTGTTGCTGGTGGTAATGTTGAAACATCCCAACGGATCGTGGATGTGTTACTTGGAGCATTGGCACAGGCCTGCCCTGAACGCATTCCAGCAGCCTCACAAGGAACAATGAATAATATCAGTATTGGCGGATGGGATCCTATTAGGAATAAATCTTTTACATATTACGAAACTATCGGTGGCGGGATGGGTGCAAGTCAAACTGAAGATGGGATATCAGCCATACACAGTCACATGACGAATACTTTAAATACTCCCATTGAAGCACTTGAATATGCTTATCCTTTACAGGTGATCCGTTATGCAATCAGACAGAATAGTGGTGGTGCGGGGGTTCATCGCGGTGGAGATGGTATTATTCGTGATATCAGACTACTAATAAATGCACAAGTGACATTATTGACTGACCGTCGAGTAACATCTCCTTATGGCTTAGCGGGAGGAGAACCTGGATTGAGTGGCGAAAACATACTTATCTATGATTCAGAAGAGAAAATTCTGCCAAGTAAGGGGTCATTTTTCGGATCAAAAGGCGATATCCTGAGTATCCGTACACCCGGTGGTGGCGGCTATGGGAATATAGATGACTGACCTATACCTGCCAAGTATCTAATCATGCTTACATGGCATTAATTTAGATCTATAAGTTTTTTATGCGATCCAACCCAAGGAGATCCCATGCGGTTTCTTTGAGCAATCTTTACAGCGCTTAACTTTTGGGTAACTTGCCCAATGATATTAACAGCACTTCCCCAATCTTCTAAAAGAATAGCTTGTTTCAATGCTTCTCCCATATTGGCTGTCCAAGTCCATTCCATGCGATAGCGGTCTGCTTTTACCCAATACCCGCGTTTTTCCCAGGCGGTAACGGATTTATCAATTGTGTCACTGATAGCATTTAATAATAAAGAGATATAAGCCAACAAATCTCTTGTATTCTCATCCATGCCAGTTTGTCTGGTTAACTCATGGAGGGCTAACACAATTCCTTTCTCAAACAACTGACGATCTTTACCAGCACTACCAGTTTTGAATAAACGTCCCAAATTGCTGCTCCTGTTCGATTCTATTAACTTTTTGATAGAAAACCCGCATGATTATATCCGATTTATTGACGTCTATCCCTGTCTAGCTTATAATTCCAGCCCGCGGGGAAGTGCTGGAATTGGCAGACAGGCATGACTTAGGATCATGTGCCGCAAGGCGTAGGGGTTCAAGTCCCCTCTTCCCCATAAACCATTTTTACCCCAGATGAACTTCGGGGAATCAAAGGAAACTGATTTGAATATTGAACAACAATCTCTTGAGAATCATCAAGTAAAGCTGATTGTCCAATTAGAACCAGCGAAATTGGAAGAAGCCAAACAACGTGCTGCACGACATATCTCGCAGCATAAAAATATTCCTGGTTTTCGCCCCGGAAAGGCTCCTTATCCTATTATTGTGCGGACAATTGGGGAAGAAACAATCTTAGAAGAAGCTTTGGATCTCCTGGTTAAAGAGATTTATCCAAAAATCATTGAGGAATCGAAGATTAAACCTTATGGACCGGGCACGCTTGAGAACATGCCCAAACTTGACCCGCCAACTTTTGAGTTTATCGTTCCATTGGAACCTGAGGTTGTGCTAGGAGATTACAAGGGAATCCGCATCCCTTATAAACTTAAATCGATTACAAAAAAAGATATCAATAAGGTATTGGAAGATTTACGTGAAAGGCAAGTCATACTCGAGCCATCTTACCAACCAGCCAATGAGGGCGATCAGGTATATCTCAAACTCAGCATAACCCGCACACATCCGGCAGAAGGTGAAATCCCTGCACTCGTCACCGACCGGCGTATGCCTGTGGTTATTTCATCCCGAACAGAAGAGGATAAGTCCGAATGGCCATTTCCAGGGTTTTCTCAAAAATTACTTGGACTGACGAAAGGACAAGAACAGGTATTTCTCTATAGATACCCTGAAGATTCTAATTTTAAGGAGTTACGTGGAGTAGAAACTGAAATACAGTTGAGTGTGGAAGAAATTAAAAAACGGATTCTACCTGAACTTACTGATGATTTTGCACAGTCCGTCGATGAAAAATATGAAAATATAACCGCATTGACGAATGATATTCGCCAGAGTCTCGAAAAGCAATCAAAGGAAGATTACGATAACAAGTACAATGAAAAGATCATGAAGGCTTTGATTAAGGATAGTGTCTTAAAATATCCACCTCAAATGTTGGAGCGCGAGATTGATATCTACCTACAGCAGCTTGAAAATCGCCTGGCGCAACAAAAGTTGGATATAGATACTTATTTAAAGATGAGAAAAATGGATCGAGATGCTTTGCGCGCAGAAACTAAGCCTTTAGCAGAAGAACGTCTAAAAAGCACCCTACTACTGCTCGAAATTTCTAAACTAGAAAATATCCACGTAGAAGATTCTGAATTAGAGACAGAATCTATGCGTACCCTAGACGAGCTTGGTCGCATGATGCCTGCTGAGAAAGCACGCAAGACATTAACCAATGAATTTGTGCGCGGCATGATTGGCAACATCGGTGCAGATTTGCTGGTCCAGCATACTTGGTCCTATCTACAAGATATTGCTCGTGGAGAAAAAGAAGAACAGATTCCTGCAAACGAACCAATAACAGTAGAGAAAGAAATCACTGTAACAAAAACTAACGATAAATCAAAAAAGAAAACAACATCGAAAAAGGTGAAAAAGAATGAACCTAAATGATCCATTATCTCTCGTTCCTATGGTCATTGAAACCACCGGAAGAGGCGAACGTGCCTATGATATATTCTCACTGTTACTCAAGAATCGCATCGTATTCTTGGGTACTCCCATCAACGATCAGATTGCAAACCTGACAGTTGCACAATTATTATTTCTCAACCAGGAAGATCGTGAAGCACCTATTTCTATGTATATCAACTCACCTGGTGGACAGGTATATGCAGGCCTGGCAATCTATGACACCATGCAAATGATCACCAATCCAATCAGCACCGTAGCTGTAGGAGTCACCGCATCTTTCGGTACTGTCCTGCTCACTGCCGGTACCAAAGGTCAACGTTATGCTTTGCCTCATGCGACGATTCACATCCACCAACCTTTGGGAGGCGTCCAAGGACAAGCTACTGATATCGAGATAGAAGCGCGTGAAATCCTACGTTTGAAAACCAGGTTGAATCAAATTCTATCGTTCCATACTGGGCAAACAGTTGAAACAATCGAGAAAGACACAGATCGTAATTTCTACATGGATGCTAAGGGTGCGGTTGACTATGGTCTGGTTGACCAGGTGCTAGAATCACCCACCGAGAAAGCAGAAAAGAAGTAAGCCATCCTTTTGTTTCGGTGAACTATTAGCCAATAACTATACCTATGATAATAAGGATGTACTCGGAATCACATGATATATGGATTTATAGTTTCCGGGTACATCTTACTATTTAATTCGAGGCATTCAGAGAATAGGAAGATATTATTGAACAAAATAAACATCACCAAGAACTCTATTCAAGCACTAATCGTAGATATGGATGGTGTATTATGGCGTGGAACTGAAGCAATTGGTGATTTGAAATCTATCTTTACACAAATCAATCAAATCGGATGGAAAGTTATTTTTGCGACCAATAATGCCTCAAGAACAATCAAACAATATATTGAACTATTATCTTCCTTTGGAGTTGAAGCAGAAGCCGGGCAGATCATTAGTTCTGCGACTGCCGCTATTACCTATTTACGCAATAAATTCCCAAAGGGAGGACCGGTCTATGTGATAGGTGAACAAGGCCTGATCGAATCATGCGCTGAGAACGGATTTAATCAATCTGAAAGTAATGCCTTGGCAGTTGTTGCTGGAATAGATCGAAACTTGACTTACGATAAATTGAAAGTAGCCACATTATTAATTCGGTCGGGTGTGCCGTTTATTGGGACAAATCCTGACCGCACTTTCCCTACCCCTCAAGGTTTAATACCTGGAGCTGGATCAATCCTGGCTGCATTAACCGCAGCCAGCGATGTATCTCCGATTATTATGGGTAAACCAGAACCCACCATGTATCAAATTGCCCTGGAGCGTTTGCAATTACTCGCTGAAAACGTGCTGGTAGTTGGTGATCGCCCTGAAACCGATATTGTGGGTGCACAAATAATTGGTTGCCGTACCGCTTTAGTACTTTCAGGGGTCACAAATGCCGATCAAGCCAATGCCTGGCAACCCGCACCTGATATCATCACAGAAGATCTTGAAAGTCTGATAAGTACTGATTGGTAATGTAGTAAATATACGGACGCGAAGCAATTTTGGGAATGATGATGCAAAGGCCTGCCAGCATTTATGATCTTAATCTAGATGAGCTCGATTTATTGTTAAAGTCATGGGACGAACCAACCTACCGAGCATCGCAGATATGGGATGGTTTATACCGGCAGTTTTGGTCATCAATAGATGAATTCACCAGCCTACCCAAGAGCCTACGGAGAAAACTTAGCGACTATTTTTCTCTCCACCTGACAGGTTTTGGTGCCCATCCAAATTTATTAAGTCTTCAACCGATCACTAAGCAAGAATCTTCAGACGGAGAGACGATCAAGACGCTTTTCTCAATTGCTGGTGGTTTTACGATTGAAGCGGTGTTAATGCGTTATGCCAAGCGCCGTACGCTTTGCATATCAACTCAGGCAGGTTGTGCCATGGGTTGTGTGTTTTGCGCCACTGGGCAGATGGGGTTTAAACGGCAATTGACTAGTGGCGAAATCGTTGAGCAGGTGCTATTTTATGCCCGGCAGTTAGCAATAGAAAATGAACAGGTGAGCAACATTGTGGCGATGGGTATGGGTGAGCCGTTTCATAATTATGAGGCCACGATGTCTGCCATAGAGCGTTTGAACGATCCTCACGGTTACAATCTCGGAGCACGGCGATTCACCATTTCAACGGTAGGGTTGGTGCCAATAATCCGAAAGTTTACCAGTGAGCACAGGCAGATCAACCTGGCGATCTCTTTGCATGCAGCAGATGATAACTTACGCTCAGAATTATTACCAATTAATCATAAATACCCGCTGGATGAGTTATTCGTTGCCTGCCAAGAATACGTTCAGGCTACACACCGCAGATTGTCCTTTGAATGGGCACTTATCCAAGGGGTAAATGATACACCAGAGCAAGCCCACCTCCTTGCCAGCAGGTTAAAGGGTTTCCAGAGGGGAAGCTCAATGCTGTGCCACGTTAACGTGATTCCGCTTAATCCAACCAAGAAATATGTAGGCCAGGCTTCTAATCACCAGAGAGCACTGGGCTTTCAAAACATACTTGAGCAAGCTGGGATACCATGTACCATCCGTCTGCGCCGGGGGATTGATATTCAAGCAGGTTGTGGTCAACTGGCTGGTCAAAATTATTCAACTCAAAAATAATTTTCAATTACAAAAGTACTTGGTGGTTTTTAAAAAGGATGATGAAACGAAATTCGTCATTCATGTTTATCTAAGGCGTATTTAAGAGCGTATTTAACTTGACATTAATCCCCTATGATGTGATACTTTTAATCAATCAGTTTTTATATATTTTTTTGAACGATATAAGAAGGTATAGAAAGAGTTCTAAAAATTTTATATATTAAGGATACGTTATTTCCGTTTATTAAGATAGGAGGTCACCTGACAATATATTAATCCAATTGGACGATTTTTTTTACCAACGACCAATAAAACCCAATAAATGAATATCTTAGGAGGAAAATGCATCATGAGTAAGACTCGATTTTTTATGTTTGTAATCGTAGTAATACTCTCACTGGCTTTGGTTGGTATGGCGCTGGCATCGGATGCAGCAACGAAACCCATTGTTCAAAAAACAGCAGACATTTCTACCAACATCGCATCGAATGGTGTTGATACTGGCGCATCTCTTGTCTACCCTGAAAAAACCAAACCAGAAGAGCCACAAGTAGCTCCAGTAGCATTACAAGCTGGTATCACCGGCGTGAGTACCGATTATGGCTGGAGCCAGACCACCGAAACCTATGAAGAAATTACTGGTGGTACACAAGTCACGTCTTCTTGCGATGATACGAGCTATAACAATTACGCAATACCCTTCAGCTTTACTTTTAATGGTACTACATACACAGCCTTAAGTATCCAATGCAATGGTTTCATTGCTATGGGTCCAACTGTCAGTAGCTCTTACACACCTATCAGCAGTGGCACGAGCAACAATATCGTAGTACCATTGGGTGGTGACTTGCAAACCAATTTATCGGATAGTGAAATACGTTATGAAGTTCTTGGCACCACACCTGACCAGGTCTTTGTTATCCAATGGAAAAATTTTCGGCACTATGGCGGGACGCAGATTTATAATTTCCAAATCCGCCTTTATGAGACCAGTAATCTTGTGGAGGTAGTTTATGGTCCATACACGGAGACAAGCACATACACATATCAAATTGGTCTTCGTGGTGCCAGCAACGCTGATTTTAACAATAGAAAAAGCAGTACAGGATGGACGAACACTATCGCCGGCACGCTTAATACAGATACAGTGACATCAAGCAGTACATATTTTCCTCCTGCTGGCCTAACCTGGGATTGGACACCCATTCCGCCCCATCCCGTCTTTGATGCCTCGTATAAAACAGCCACAGCTCAAGCAGTTGTTGGCGATTCAATCGACTATTCGGTGTACATCGTCAACTCTGGCACGGCTGATGCGCTTACCGCAAGTATGGTCGATCCACTCCCAGAGGGAACCACCTATAACGACGATGTTTCTTGTGATGCAGGTACCTGTATATACAATCCGGGCCTTAATCAGATCGAATGGGTTGGAAGCGTCCCTGCTGCAGGGCAAGTTACAGTCAGTTTTTCCGTGGATACGACTGGTATGGACTGTGGCGCATTGGTGACCAACTCTGCAACGATGGACGACCCGGACCTCTATGGTGGGCCGGTAACCAAATCAGCTTCAACATTGCTTGTATCGACGACACCAACCCCCCTGGATGGTTTTGAAGTCAGTGTACCACCCCCGGGTTGGACGGAAACGATTGTCAATGATCCCGGTACGGATCCAGATTGGAGCCAGGAGACTGTTGGTACATATCCAACGATCACCCCTCATAGCGGTACCTACATGGCGAAGTTTAATTCATTCAATGCTCCCAACCTTGCCTCCTCACGCTTATGGACTGGCGTATTGGATTTATCAGGCTATGCCGCGCCACAGGTGGTGTTATGGATGTCACATGATACGGGTTATTCCGGCAATGCAGACCACATTCAGATCCAGGTTTCCACCGATGGTGTTGAATGGACAGATATGGGGGCACCCATCCTGCGGTATGACGCACCATGCACTACAGCCTGTTGGAAGGAGCATGTTGTTCCGCTTACTGGCTATAACCTTGAAACGGTATATATCGGATTCCTGGGCGTCAGCGCTTACGGCAATAACTTCTACCTGGATGATACGGCTATCGTTGAGATTGGATATCCCTGTCCATATCTATTATTTGGACCAGATGGTTCCCAATCTGCCTGTCCAGGAACGACGGTGACCTATCCGCTCTCCCTGGGTAACCTCACTCCTGAAGACGACACGTTTGATATCACAGTAAGTGGAAACCTATGGCCAAGTACACCAGATCCCGACCAATTAATTTTAGCTCCCGGAGCATTCGGTGATACGGTTGTTAATGTGGAATTGCCATTTGAATTCGGCACTGATATCGCTACGTTAACCGCCACGAGTCAAGGAACAGGTCTTTCAGCTTCGGCGACGCTTACTACATCAAGTGTAGCTTCCGCGTGGAACCAAATTTCCACCGAGCCAAACAATGGTCGCATGGATAATGTATCAGCCAGCTACAACGGCTTTGCCTGGTCGATTACTGGTTATGGCGCAGATGCCAATGTGCGCTATTACGATCCTGCTGCGGATGCCTGGACGGTAGTCCCCGATTCAGCGCCTCCCTCATTTGGAGTCAATTACGCCCGCTCTGGCTGCACTTATGGTGACACGGTCTTGATGTATGGAGATGCGAGTACAGCTGGATTTTCCGGTCTATGGAGTTATAACATGGCTGGTAATGTCTGGACACAGCTTACACCCTCGGGTACTCCACCGGTTCAGACTGGTATATGGGCACCTGCTTGGGTAAACGATCCTGTTACTGGATATTGTTATATGACCGGTGGGGCAACTATCCCAGGTGCAGGTAATCTGACTACTGTTTATGTTTATGATCCAATAAGTAATGCTTGGTTAGCTCCACTACCTAATTTCACCTCTGTGCGCGACTTCCATGCAGCATTTATCTTCAATAGCCCTGTCAGTGGAGATAAATTACTGTGCGTAGCGGGCGGTAATAATGGTGTAGGAATGACCAGTACGCAATGTTACGACTTTACCCTTGCAGCCTGGAATGCTGAAGATGCTGACCTGGGTGCACTTCCTGCAGATATATGGGCAATGGGTTATGCACAGAATGAAAAATCAGGTGTGACTCAATTGTGGTTGATTGATGGTGTCGTAGCTAATGAAATAAGCAATGCATCTATTTATTTTGATGTCGAGTTGGGCACCTGGAATGATGGTGGATTGTTACCAACCGGACCAATTTATCGCACCAGTGCGGTCACTGTGGATAATGTTGTGTATCACATTGGTGGTTCGATTGGCAGCTTTACTTATACAGGTTTGGCTGATAAACATATCCAGTGCGAGCTAAACCCACCAAGTATTATAGTAACTCCTCCAGCACTTGAAACTGAGCTATTGCTCAATCAATCTGTAACTCTGCCGATGACTATCACAAACGAAGGCGATAGTGACTTGACTTGGATTGTGTATGATGGTGCCCCATTCAATGCCTGGTTGGAAAACTTCGATAGCTATGATGCTGGCAGCCAGATGCATGGTCAGGGTGGCTGGAAGGGTTGGGGCAATGACCCCGCAGGCGGAGCACTTGTTTCAGACGCTGAATCACACAGCCCATTGAACTCTGTCGCCATCCTGGGTGCATCCGACCTGGTGCACGAATATTCGGGTTATGACTCAGGTGCCTGGAACTATACCGCCTGGCAGTACATCCCAACCGACTTCTCCGGACAGACCTACTTCATCCTGCTTAACCAGTATGATGATGCGGGAGTAACTGACAACTGGTCGGTGCAGGTGTACTTTGATGGGGCTTCCAACCAGGTAGGAAACGAGGGTATTTCTGGTGGAACGTTGGATCTCATCAAAGGATCATGGGTCGAATTGCGGGTAGAGATTGATCTGACCAACGATATATCCTCGTTCTACTATGGGGGGCAGCTGCTTTATTCTGGTACATGGACGGATGAAGTTTCCGGCGATGGCATCGCCAATATAGCTGCAGTGGACCTGTTCGCCAATGCTGCTTCTACGGTTTACTACGATGATATATCCTTGGGATATTTCGATGATACACCTTGGCTGAGCGAAGACCCGACCAGCGGTACAACACCTGGTGGTGAAAGTAGCCCGGTTGCAGTGACATTCGATGCCACCGACCTGGATGTTGGTGTATACAACACCACGTTATTTGTGGAAAGCAACGATCCAGGGATGCCTTTGGTATCTGTACCGGTTACTATGACCGTTATCGCTCCAGAAGCAGACCTGGAATTAGAGAAATCAGCTCTGCCTGAAGAGGTAAAAGTTGGTGAATTGATCACCTATACCCTTGACGTAACCAATTTAGGACCACAAACAGCAACAGAAGTCATGCTAGTAGATACACTGCCTGATCTGGTTACATTCGATTCAGCGGATCTGCTGTGTGCAGAAGAAGCTGGAGTGGTTACATGTGACCTAGGTGACTTAGAAATGAATGATACAGTCACGATCACTATCGTTGTGATGGCAACTGGAGAAGGTGTCGCAACCAATACTGCTGAAGTTTCTTCAGGTATCTTCGACCCAGACCTGATGAATAATACAGCTACAGCCGATACCACTATCCATCCGGCTTTTAGTAACTTCTACCTGCCATTCGTTCAAAAACCGTGAGTGTAGGTCCGTAAAATAAATAAAAAGGGTTGTCTCTCTTTCGGGACAGCCCTTTTTTTTATTTAATCAGCCAGCTCAAATTCCAACCGTAATACGCGCACCCATACCCCCCTTGCCCGGCATGCCGACATTAATTTTTCTCCAGCTTGAGATTTAAGTAAATTTTCGGTGGTTACAATCACGCCTCTAACTTGTTTATCTATAATATATTGATCAAGTCTATTTAAGTCTCCAAGAATATTAACTCCATGGATATTACTGCCCCATTTCATAGAATCATCATCGATAAATCCCACCACACTATAACCTATTGTTGGATTTCTTAATATCCATCGTAATGCGATCTCACCTGCATCTTCCGCGCCATATAACAATACATTTTCTTGCTTCGTTCCAGAAAATTGCTGTGCATATAGTCTATCTAAAATAAGGAAGGAGGATCTAGAGCCTGCCAAGCCAATAAGCAGGTAAAGGATAAAAAGAAGAAAGACATCACCCGTAAAAGGCTGATTAGGAAATATAATTTTAACAAGTATCCATGTGAGAGCGCCTGAGATGAGTGCTGATCCTACATAGCGGATCAAATCGTTTATACCAATATAGCGCCAGACACCCCGGTAAACACCCAGAAAGTAAAATACCCCATAAGATATTCCTAAAGCGATCGGCCAAGAAAGCATAAATAGATTCATACTTGTCGAGGTCATATTTAAACCAAACCGTGTCCAAAAAGCTAAATAATAGCTTATGCCGATTAATAATAAATCAAAAATTAACTCAAATAATCTGCGTTTGAAAGTAAGGTTAACAATCCAACGTGTGATGCCATTTGTTGTACTTTCTTCTTTTGAAACCACTTTCATTCTTGCCAAATATGCCACGAATAAGGAGAGCACAATTAAAAGAATCGGAATGAGTACAAGGCTCAGATCGTAATCCAGCGCCTCCAAACCAATGGAAGCCATTCCAGAAATGAATGCGATTGTATATAAGACAAGCACGGCCTGTTTTTCAGAAAGACCAAAAGCCACCAATCGATGCGAAGTATGATCCTTTCCCCCAATTGTAGGGGATTGCCCCCTAAGGACCCGCGTAATGGTAACCAGGCTGGTGTCTATTATCGGTAGTAAGAAAACTAAGGTTGGAACACCCACGATGGCAAGCACATTCGAGGCTTGGGTTCTTCGAGCAACGGTCAATGCAGCTAGAGAAAAGCCTAACAACATGCTGCCACTATCTCCCATGAAGATTTTCGCTGGTGGGAAATTAAAAACTAAAAAACCAATGATGCTTCCTGCGAGTGCCAAAGATAAGACCAGTAATTCGGGGTATCCAGTCTTCCAAAAAAACACCGAAAGAAATCCTGATGCGATTAATGATACTCCCCCGGCAAGACCATCCATGTTATCCATCAAATTAATCGCATTGGTGAGTCCAACTAACCAAAAGAATGTGAGAATGATGTTGGCGATTGGCCAACGAAAAAAGTTGATGGTATTTCCCCCAAAAAAAATTACCAACGTCGCAGCAACAATCTGAAAAATCAGTTTTACCGGAGGACTGATCGTCCGGAAATCATCATAAAGTCCTACCAAAAACATGATGACGATTCCGAGTAAGATACTCCATCGGTCGATGAAAATATGATGATCTGTATTGGTTAACCAAATAATAAAAAGTGATATTACCAGGGAAGCAAACATACCTATTCCGCCCAGAGTTGGTGTTGCCTTTCTATTCCACCTATCACTCCTGGGTGTGGCTATTTTCCCAATCCGAAGACTATACCATCGCACTGCTGGTACTAATAATAAACTAAATATTAACGCAAGCACGAAAGGTAAAAAGGTATTAATGGTCATGGCGATTTACCCATTAAATCGATATGAAACA